>NZ_JBHUMZ010000016.1:0-271394 GCF_042685285.1 Piscibacillus salipiscarius
CTTTAGATTGAAGATATTATTACATCATCAATATAAAAATATAAAAGTTCGAGTCACATAATTAGGAGTGAGCGTATGCTCACCCCAACATTTGACTTAGAACCTAAATTTTTGTGTTAAACTTTATAATTCCTGCCTCTTTAGCAGAATTAAATAAAATGACTACTAATGGACCTAAGAAAAAGCCTAAAAAGCCAATTAATTGTAACCCTAAGAACATGGCAATTAATGTAGGTAATGGAGAAAGCCCTATGTGATGTCCCATTACCTTAGGTTCAATTGTACGTCTAATAGCAAGTAAAATGATAGCCAGTACTGCTAATTTCGTTCCTAGTACAAGATCTCCTGTTATAAACATATATAACGACCATGGTCCGAGGATTATAATTGAACCAATAATTGGTATTAAATCTACTAACCAAATAATGATCGACATAATAAATGCAACTTCAGGAGTAATGAGTAATAAACCAATTAGTGAGACAGTAAAGATGATTAGACTTACTAAAAACTGCGCTTTAAGAAAGCCCAATAAAACGTAAGACATTCGAGCGTTCATAAATTTAAATTTCTCTTGTGTTTGTTCAGTCATCATTCCATAAAACTTATTCCTTAAATTAGGTAAATCGAGCATAAACAAGAATAATGCAATTAAATAGACTAGTAAACTTATAAGAAAGTCAGGTATTTTCATAAAAATCTGTGTAATACTTTCAATATAATTATAGTCTTGTAATGTTTGACCATAAGTAGTCAAATTTTCAGTTACACGCTTTTCGACTGAATTTATGAACTCATCTGGCCATTCTTCAGTAAATGCATCGAACTTAGTTCTAAAATCTGTTAATTCAGATTCGACATCGCTTATGTATGACGGGATATTTTCTGTAAGTTTTATAACTTGCCCAACGACTTTGGTAGTTGTGTAAGTACCAATTGTTGCAAGGATTAATATAAATATTAAAAAAACAATAGTGACCGAGATTTTTCTAGAAATACCAAAACGCCTAGTGTTAAATCGGACTAATGGGTTTAATATTAATGCCGTTAAGAATGCAAGAATCAGCGGGACTGAAATTGGTAAGATAAAGTAGGCTAGTACTAAGAGTAGTAATATATAAAGAGCTATGGTCCATTGTCGTTTTGTAATATTTTTGAACAATTAAGCCTAGTCCCCTTTCGCACTAAAATGTTATAGGAAGGGCTGTAAATATAGACAGCCCTTCAAACATCTTTACTTAGCTTCTTCTTCGATAAACTGTTTCAATTGTTCATCCACTTTTGAAAGAATACGTTCAGCTTTTTCAACTACATTCTTTGGAAACCCTTCTTCTTCTCCGTATTCCACACCATGAGGGTAGTGATGCTTACCTAATAGTGGTGTAAGAATTTTAATAACTGCTTTACCTGAATCAACATCGCCTTCAATGGCATAGCCGCTAACACGAAGGTAGTACGTGATATTTTTTTCAGGAGCGTTCATTTTTAAATCATATGTGACGCGTTCATAGTCCCATTGACCCGCTAAAACAAAACCATTTCTTTCCATGATATATGTTAATGGTTGGAGGTCTAATACAGTGTTTTCAATATTATTGTTTTCTAATTTCATTTCCTTCACCTCTACAATAAGTTTCATTAAATTTATCATATTATGAAACCGTCAATTAATCAATTATTTCTAAGTAAATATCGTTAATGTGTAACATTTTATTCAAATATTTAAGTGAATATTTAATGAACACATTTTAATACCCCTAATTATAATAGTATTAGCAGGATCTTTATGTATTAAAAGGGGTGATGAAAGTATGTACCATTTAGATTTACCTGAGGAAGTACGTGAGTTCAAAAAATTCGTTCAAACAAGACAAGGCCTTGTTAATGATGTTAGACGTGGTAAATATAATTGGCAAGAATTGTACGATCGCTGGCATGCTAACGGAGAAAGCGATCCATTATGGAATGAATACGAACCAACCGAACCAGACGATAGTAAATCACCTTCAACTGGTAAATTTTCGAACCTATTTGACCTTNCGATAGATCAAGTTCAAGGGTTCTTAAAAAAACAAAGCAACCAGAGACCTTATCATCATTATAACCAAAGAAAACGTTTCTTTTAACATGCAAATTCGATATTGGTAATCTCACCTTCATTTTGGTAAGATAAGTATATGGAGGTGAGTACATGCTCGCTAATATAGAAGTTATTGAAGCACTAGAGCAAGCTGAGAAACTTGGTAAAATGATTACAGAGTCAGAAGACTTTAAAGTATATAAGAATAGAAAAAAAGCTTTATACGAAGACCGTGATGCGGTAAAGCTCATGGATGATTTTTCTAAGATGAAGGAACATTATGATGATGTCCAAAGGTTTGGTCGATACCACCCTGATTATAGTAAAATCATGAAAGAGATTAGGGAACAGAAGCGTGACCTAGATATGCATGATACCGTTGCGATTTATAAACAATCTGAAACGCAACTTCAAACCTTGTTAGATGATGTATCGGAAATTATCGCTCAATCAATTAGTCCAAACATAAAAGCACCTAGAGACGGAATAGCCCTAAAAGATAGTGGTTCTGGTTGTGGCTGTGGATCTGGCGGCTCATGTGGTTGCCAAGCCTCTTAATCAAGTAAGGAATGAGGTAGTACTTATGATAACTAAACGCCAAGGAATCGTTGTATGGATCAAACATCCCAAATACGTAAAAAGGCTTCGAAGATATGGACATCTGATTTATGCATCAAGGAAACTGAAGTATGTTTTAATTTACGTTAATCAAGAAGAGCTTGAAGAAGTGACTGAACAAATTAATCGTTTAAACTTTGTCAAAAGGATTGATTTGTCTCATAAGCCATTTGTCGATACAGTTTATCAAAAGAAGTCTCCAATTATAGAGGAAGAGACGGATTATGAAATAAAAAGCGTTTACTAAAAAACTGAAGCTGATCAGCTTCAGTTTTTTATTTATAATGTGGTGGAACCAGGCAATGCTCGTTATTTAATAATATGATTTAATCTTAAAACGGCAATCAGTTGTTGATAATAGAGTTCAATTTCATGATAAGTATCTGACGGTGGAACGACTAATTCAATAATGGGCTGGTTCAGTCGTTCACTAATTTCCTTAAAGGCATCAAAACGTACATTAGGCGAATCCTCATTTGGTTTTAGAATGCCTTCTAAACAAATATAAATCGGCTGAAAGTTCCCTTGATTTGTAGGCTTAAATACTGCCGCAATGGAAGTGCGTTCTTCTTCATTTTTGATTGTATGAAAGGCCAATAGGTTTTGAACTCGTTCCGGCATAGCTTCAATTAATGTGAACAACTCATAAAGATCCCCGTAACCTTCACCAAGTTTTATAAATCGCTGTGTCATGTTCATACCTCCTCAAATTCCCACTTAAATGTAGCATGTTTCATTAATTTTGTGAATTAAGATAGTCATGCTTGCATCGTTTTGATAAAATAGTAGTCGACTTGTGTAGAATTTTAAAATGAATAAAAAAAGTGGTTTTTCTTCAATCTAACGATTAAAGAAAAACCACACTCTCCGTATTCTAACAGAGAGAGTACAAAAAGGGAGAGGAGAAACCGGAAGAAGGTCTTATGGGGAATGATAAGACTTTCTCCGAGTCGAACGGATTCCTCTTAAATTCCGTTCTAGAAGCTATTATTGCCAATAGAGGGTAAACTATACATTAAAATTTAAAAAAAGTTGGTGATCGTCGTTGAGAGTTATTGCAGGAACACTTAAGGGTCATCCAATTCAAGCAGTGCCTAGTAAAAAAACTAGACCCACAACTGACAAAATTAAGGAAGCATTATTTCAAATCATTGGGCCCTTTTTTGAAGGCGGACGGGCCTTAGATTTATTTGCTGGCAGTGGCAATTTAGGAATTGAGGCAATTAGTAGAGGGATGGAATGGGTCACATTTGTTGACCATCAATATCATGCCATTCAAACGATTAAAAGTAATGTCAAAGACCTTGACATTGAGAAGCATTGTGAAATATTTAGAAATGATGCGTTTAGGGCTATTAAAGCTGCAGGAAAGAGAGATAAAACTTATCACTACATATTTTTAGACCCGCCATATCAAAAAGCAGGTTTTAAGGATATATTAATTGAATTAGATGAACACCAATTGATGGAAGATGGTTGTTTAATCATTTGTGAACACACACAGGATGAGAAATTGCCAGATTCTTTTGAAAGATTTACAATGTTAAGGCAAGATGAATATGGTTCTTTAACTGAACTGACAATATATCGATATGATAAGGGGGATGGGAATGCCTAAAACAGCTATTTGTCCAGGGAGCTTTGACCCAATTACATATGGTCATTTAGATATTATTAGAAGAGGAGCTAAAATCTTTGATCACGTCATTGTAGCAGTCTTTAATAACCAATCTAAATCACCACTATTCTCAGTAGGAGAAAGGTTAGCATTAATTGAAGAGGCCACTAAAGACTTACCTAATGTGTCTTGTGATGTAAGTCAGGGATTACTAGTCGATTATGCAAAAAATAAGCATGTAGATGTAATTTTAAGAGGTTTAAGAGCTGTAAGTGATTTTGAATATGAAATGCAAATTACATCGATGAACCGTAAGTTAAATGAAGATATTGAAACTTTTTTTATGATGACAAATAATCAGTACTCTTTCTTAAGTTCAAGTATTGTTAAAGAAGCTGCAAAATATGAATCTGATGTATCAGATTTAGTTCCAGAAAATGTGGCTAAGGCTTTGAAAGAGAAATATCAATCCTAAATGAAAGCCCATAAATTCTGTTTTATGGGCTTTTTTATTTTAAGACTTTCTTAAGCGTGATAATAGATACAAACAGCCAATGACTAATGCTGATAGTGAGATTAAGTAACCATATTGTTCAAGCCAATACCATATATCATACCAGAAGTATTGCTGAGAAATGTTACCCTCTGAATCAACTGTAATATCATGTGGAGAAAATGCGTTTCGATTTAAGTACAACGGTTTAAACAGGGCGATTGTTAACCAAATGGAGAATATAATGTGTAATAGACGGGCGAAAAAATATGGTGCGAATTTTATGTCAGTTGTTGATAAAATGCTTGCGACCTGTGCTTGAATAGAAAAACCATTAAACGCAAGAATGGCACTGACAAAAATTAATTGGATTAATAACGTTAAATTATCGGTTTGTGAAATCATTTGAGCACCTAGTGTAATTTCAAATAGACCTGCAATAAAAGGTAAAGATAAAGATTCGGGTATTTGAAATAAACCAAATAACTGGGCTAATGCGGCCCCAACGTAATGGGTGATACCTGTAAGAAATAGTAATTTATTTATGACTGAAAATAATATTATAAATCCACCGACTACAACTAAAGTTTGAATAGAAGAAGACACAGCTTGTCCTAATACATGACCTAAAGGTTCATTCTTTTTAAGTCGTTCGTGATGGAGAGTATTCCAAGCTCTTTTAATAAAAGATTGTCTCTCGTCATCATGTTTCGGTTTGGAACGCTCTTCATTATATTTATAAAATCTCATGCAAAACCCAACTAAAATTGCTCCGACATAATGGCTTGCTGCAAGTAATAATCCAGTTTTAGGATCATGAAAAAAGCCTATTGAAATCGCTCCAAAAATAAATAAAGGGTTGGATGCGTTTGTGAAAGAAACTAAACGCTCTGCTTCTGTTTTGGTAAGCACGTCTTCTTGCCTTAACCTTGCCGTAATTTTAGCACCAGAAGGATAACCACTAGCCAATCCCATTCCAAGTACGACTCCTCCTGACCCCGGTATATTAAAGAGAGGTCGCATGAGAGGCTCTAAAACCATTCCAATTACTTTAACTACTCCAAAAGCTAATAATAATTCTGCTATAATAAAAAAAGGAAGCAAGGAAGGGAATACAATTTCAAACCATAAGTTCAACCCTCTTATGGATGCTTCTAGGGATTCATCTGGAAATGTGATCACAGCAAATGCTAAAAATATCGTGCTCATTGAATAAAAGATTGTCCTAATCTTATTTAACACTTGTATTCCTCCTATAGCATTCCTAGCTGTACGAATAGACCATCGCATAGTAAAATAAAATGATAAAGAAAACAGATTGTTTCTTTACACTATACGCGAACAGGTCGAGTATATATGCATAGTAGATTATTAATTTTGACAGGAGGCAATACATGAGCCGGCCAAAAATAGGGTTAGCACTTGGGTCAGGAGGAGCAAGGGGCTTCTCGCATTTAGGCGTAATCAAAGTCCTTGAACAACACCAAATTCCTATCGATTATATTGCTGGTAGCAGTATGGGGGCGTTGGTAGGAGCTTTTTATGGTGCTGGACAATCCGTTGATCAAATGTATCAATTGGCCTTAACTTTCAAACGTAAATATTTTATGGATATCATGGTACCTAAAATGGGTTTAATACAAGGTGAACGAATTAAGTCTTATATTAAAATGTTTACATATAATAAACGATTAGAGGAGTTTAAAACACCTGTGTCAATCGTTGCTACAGATATTTATTCAGGGGAGAAAGTTATTTTTAACGAAGGTGATGCAGCCTCAGCTGTTCGTGCGAGTATATCAATTCCGGGTGTATTCGTACCGGAGAAAATTAATGATCGGTTATTAGTAGATGGGGGCGTCATTGATCGAATTCCTGTTTCTGTTGTTAAGGATATGGGAGCAGATATCGTTATTGCAGTAGACTGTTCAAAATTTGAACAAAATACAGAAGTGTATTCAATATACGATATTATAATGCAGAGCATTGATATCATGCAAAATGAAATTACAAATTACAGAATGGTCGATGCAGATATTGTCATGAGACCTGAAGTTTATTCTTATAGTTCTCGTAACTATTCTCAAATTAAAGAAATAATTGAAAAAGGTGAAGAAGAAGCGGAGAAGCATATTCAGTCGATCAAAAAAGCTATAGAGGATTGGAAGGGTCTTAATGCAAATTAACCGTAAACAATTAATATTATATGCATTTATATTATTAGCAGTTATATTTTTATCAAGTTATAAATTAGATTATTATATATATCAACCCGGTGGGATTTATGCTTTAAATGATGTAGTTGAAGTTGAAAATCGATTTGATAGTGAAGGAGAGCTTCATTTAGTTACCGTTCGAGGCGGACAAGCAACACCTATTTATTATTTATGGGCCAAAATAAGACCTTATTATGAAATTTATGATTTAGAAAAAATAAGACCTGAGGGAATCAGTCAAGAAGAATATATGGATACTCAGCTTCATATTATGGAATCTTCACAAGAAGCAGCGACGGTTGTAGCTTACCAAGCTGCAGGTAGAGATATTAACATTGAATATAAAGGTGTGTATGTCATGGGTGTAGTGGATGGCATGCCTGCAGATGGAGCTCTAAAACCTGGAGATCAAATTTTAGCAATCAATGATCAGCCAGTTGAGTCATCTCAAGATATTCTTGATTTGATTTCTTCATATCAAAAAGGGGATCAAATTCAAGCTAATATCATTAGGAACGACCAAGAAAGAACCGTATCCTTTGATTTAGGAACCTTTCCCAATGAACCAGATCGGGTTGGGATGGGTATATCTCTAGTGACTGATCGTGATGTGACAGTTAATCCAGAAGTAGAATTTGATAGCGGTAGTATAGGTGGTCCGAGTGCAGGGCTTATGATGTCACTAGAAATTTATGATCAACTTACTTCTGAAGATATTACTAAAGGTTATCAAATAGCTGGTACTGGTGAAATTGATTACGAAGGAAATGTTTCAAGAATAGGTGGTATTGATAAAAAAGTTGTAGCTGCAGATGATGAAGGGGCAGACATATTTTTTGCACCTAATGAAGACGGAATAAAAGGCTCTAATTATGAAGTGGCAAAACAAACAGCTGAAGAAATCGGAACTAGCATGAAGGTTGTTCCCGTTGATAATTTTCAAGATGCAGTTAACTATCTAGAAAATATCGACCCTAAATAGACATTAGCTTAAGAGGGTGGGACAGAAGAAAGATAACTTATTAAAAAACGAATATTGAGTGTTATTTTGACGCAGCTAAAAAATGAAGACGAATATTAGGGATTGATCTCTCCTCTAATATTCGTCTTCTTCTAGATTAATACATACTTTGTCCCAGCCTCTTTGTTTCCCTATATAATAATTGGCCCTGTTAATTCTTGTTTTTTCAGTTGTTGTTTAACCTTTGGTGAGTGAGGAATATAATAAGCATCGGTAGCTTTTTCTTCTAGTACTAACATGGGGTGCTTAAGTTCTTGAATGTTTGAAATTAGAGGTACATTCATATCTTTTTTAATCGTCTGTATGTACTCTCTACCTTTTTGGTTCATACCAAGAATTCTAGTGTAAGGAGCTTGCTTCATTTCACTGTATTTCTCAAGATCTTCTTTAGTTGTATTTGTTAAGAGATGTACAAACATACGCTGTAATCTTGTCCATGTATAACGTTTGGTTTTAAGGAGTGTCATCCAACTGTGGAAATCTGTTGCTTCTTGAACCGTTTGTTTTAAACGATATTCTAAACCTTCAATGACACCTTGTATTTGTCTTAGCTCCTGGTGACTCTTTGTTTGTACTAGTAATTGTAAATAAGGGAAATATAATTCCCAATCATGCCAGTTAGATGTTAGATTTAAATATTCTTTTAGGTGCTCAATCGTTTCAACTGGTAAAGCTTTATAAGCTGAATCTGTAATTGATCTGTCTTTTATGATTTCTTTACGAATACTCGTTGCGCTCGCAATCTCATGTTCAATCTTTTCATCGTGGTAGCCGCTTTTAGTTCGTTTAATTGTTTCAGGTTGAATAGTTGAACCCAATTCTTTAATTGCCTTAACATAACTGAAACCTAAAATATTATTAGGCTGTCCAAGGTCAATTTCTCCTGTTGCTAAATCGATGGTTTGATACGCTTTTTTGCTAGCTTGTGGGAAAGATAGCCCTTGATCTAGTTGTTTATGAAGCTCGTCTGTAAAATGGCTTTTATAGTTTTGATAGTGGTCATATCCTTCTAAGAAAGGCTGAATATTACCAGCTTCACTTCCAAAACACACATAGTCGACATTTAGTTCCGATAATGTTAAAATGGCGCCTCTAGCAAATAAATCAGCATATTGAACTGCAAATGCAAAGGGAAGTTCAACGACGAGATCAACACCACGATTTAGAGCTGCTTTGGTTCTATGGAATTTATCGATGATAGCCGGTTCACCGCGCTGAAGAAATGAACTACTCATCACGGCTATCATAATATCTGCGTTTGTTTTTTCTTTAGATTGCTCGACATGATATACATGTCCATTATGGAATGGGTTATATTCAACAATTAGCCCACATGCTTTCATTTAAAACACCGCCTAAAATTCTTTGATAATTCTAATTTAGAAGGATTAGATGATAAAATCAAGCAGATTTTGATTAAAATAGTTGGTGTTAAGAAAAAATATTGACAAAAGGTTCATTTCCTTTTACAATAACTCTTGTTGCCTTGAGGTGATATTATGAAATTTTCCTTACAAAAAATAAAACGAGAAGCTCCATATGATTTTGAAGATACGGTTAACGTAGATGAATTAGAACGTATGGAAAACGATATTAGGAATATTACAGATGTAAATGTGAAAGGTGACGTATCGGTCCGTAGTGAAACGTATACATTTCGTTACACCATCAAAGGGACGATGACATTACCTTGCGCAAGAACTTTAGTTGATGTTCCGTATGAATTTTCGGTTCAAGCTATTGATCAGTTTACTACGAGTGAATATCAAGCTCAAAATGATGAAGATATTCATTTTATTGATCAAGAAGTGCTTGACTTAATGCCTTATATCAAGGAAAATATTTTATTGGAAGTTCCTTTAAGAGTGTATAGTGATGAGGCAACGATGGATAATATCGTTTCTGAAGGAAGCGGTTGGGATCTTCTTCAAGAAGATGAACATTTAGACTTAAAAGCTAAACACGAAGAAGAAGAACAAGAGAAGGTAGACCCTCGTTTATCTTCATTAAAAAAATTTTTTGATGACAAAAAAGATTAATGTAAATATCCCTATAAATTGGGATTACTTTAAGGGAGGTGTAACACATGGCAGTACCAAAGAGAAGAACTTCTAAAAAAGTTAAACGCCAACGTCGTACGCATAAAAAATTACATGTACCTGGTATGGTAGAATGTTCAAATTGCGGTGAATATACAAAACCTCACCACGTATGTAAATCATGTGGTCACTATGATGGTAAAGAGGTAGTTGAGAAGTAAGGAAGAGATGTCTCATCATTGAGGCATCTTTTTTTATATTAATAATTAAGGAGAGAATTCAATGGCTGAAAGTTCACTTTATATTGACCCAAAACAGTACGCAGTCATTACATTAAATCGTCCACACAAGTTAAACTCTATTTCTAAAAATACAATTAAAGAGCTGGACAATCACCTGACTGAAGTGACTAATCGTCATGACCTTAAATTCTTAATCATCACTGGTAACGGAGAGAAAGCATTTTGTTCTGGTGGAGATCTAAACGATTTTCATGGAGAGATGTCTGAACAAGAAGCTTATAAGACATTGAAGCCTATGCAAGAAATAATATACAAATTAGCCACTTTACATATTCCAACCATTGCATGGCTAAATGGCTTAGCAAGAGGTGGTGGTCTCGAACTGGCTTCTGCATGCGATTTCAGATTTGCTACACCTAATGCTGACTTCGGCTTTATTCAAGGAAAATTAGGAATAGCAACTGGCTGGGGCGGTGGTACCCTTTTGTATGAACGTATAAACTCTAATCATGCTTTTCAATGGATGATTGAATCAGATATCAAAACAACTAGTGAACTGTTAACGATAGGATTTTTTCAGAAGGAAATAAATGACTTAACCATTTCTGAGAATCATGAAGCCCTGAAGCCATACATTGATCGTAGTGTTGAACAAATGAGACATTGGAAAAAACAAAGGCTGAATTTCATGGAACTTAATTTAATGAAAAAAAGAATGGAAGATGAAGTGAGAACTTGTAGTAAGCTTTGGGTTTCAGATGAGCATAAAAGGGCCGTCAAGCAATTTTTATCTAAAAAATAATATACAAATCCTTCTAACCTCTTAATGACTTGCATAGAGTATTATTAAAGTTAATAGAGTTAAGGGGTGTATAGTGATGTCAACGAGGCAGGATGCATGGACGAAAGATGAAGATTTACTTCTAGCTGAGACAGTATTACGTTATATACGAGAAGGTAAAACGCAAATGAAAGCTTTTGAGGAAGTCGGAGAACGGTTATCAAGAACCCCTCAGGCTTGTGGGTTCAGGTGGAATGCAAACTTAAGAAAACAATACAGGCAAGCTATTGATTTAGCAAAACAAAGTCGTA
The DNA here is from genome assembly GCF_042685285.1 of Piscibacillus salipiscarius. Lineage (NCBI taxonomy): Bacteria > Bacillati > Bacillota > Bacilli > Caryophanales > Bacillaceae > Piscibacillus > Piscibacillus salipiscarius. Next base: position 11,420 of record NZ_JBHUMZ010000016.1, read on the forward strand.
AGAAGCTCAATGATTCTACGGGTTCACTCCCTTCATACCCAAAAATGAAAGCTTTTGATGAAGTGATTAATCAATTAGAGCAGCTCAAAGGTGTTTACTATACTCAAGGCGAAACATCGAAACATAAAAGTTTAGATCCAGAACATACGCAATTGAAACAACAGATTGAACGATATGAACGAATCATCGATGATATATATAACAAGATTAGTGAAGTTAAAAGTAAACAACATAAATAAAAACAATCTTCCATCTAATTTTAAAGATGGAAGATTGTTTTTGTGTATAGGAATTTAATTTGCTTGTTACTCTTCACTAACTTTTTCATCCACACCATCAGGCATCCATATAAATGGGTTTTGACCTAAGTCACGTTCCATATCATAATTGGCAGGCTGAAAACCCATCTTTTCCCAGAACCCTTGGGAATTAATACGAGCATTAGTCTTGATCGGTAGTCCAAAGCTTTTAGCAAAATCAACTAGTTTTTTACCAAAACCCTTGTGACGATAGTTCTCCAATACTTCTAATTTCCATAGTTCTAAATAGTCTTGTTTAGGGTCAAAATAGTAATCATATTTTTGATCGACTTGATATAAGCTCATTCTAGCAACTAAAGAGTTACCATAATAAATACCAAAAAACGGGGATTCACTGTTGTTTTCGATCATATTGTGTTGCAAATCTTCTAACATTGATAATTCTTGAATACCATATTCTTTAAACTTTTTAAATTCTTCTAACGTTTTAAAGTTGATTAATAAACGTTCTACCTCGCCTAACATATCTATAAGCCCCCTTATTCATGCTCAATTTTATTATAATATAAATAGGTGGTGTTGAAAATGGAAGCCCTTTAATAATAGTAAGATCAATTTTAAAGGGACATTTAACAATTTTCTGATAAAATAGATAGTATTGAATCTAATGCGGAGTGAATGTAATGGATATTGGTATTATTGGTTTAGGTGCCGTTGGGTTATTCATTTCATCTAAATTGTCTGAACGTCACGATGTAACGGGTTATGTGAGAAACCAAAAGCAGCTAAATGAAATAAGAGAGAATGGTATTCAAATTAATAAAGATCGCTATCAAATTCGTGTTAAAACCATTGAAAGACTGCAGAAACATGACTTGATTATTATCTGTGTCAAACAACCACATTTAGCATACCTAATGCCTATATTAAATAGCTTAGATAAAACGTGTCTATTATTTATTCAAAATGGTTTAAGCCATATACAAATGATTCAAGAACTGAATCATTTTATTATGTTGGGAGTGTGTGAACACGGCGTCTCAAAGGTCAATTCTCATCAAGTTCAATTAAATGGGCTAGGTCAGATTAAAGTGGGTGATTTCCAAGAGCATAATGATGCGAAGCATATTCAACATCAACTATACGCTTCCGATTTTCCTGTTTTTTATGATGATGACATCATTCAAACTATGAACGAAAAAGTGATTGTAAATAGCGTTATTAATCCACTTACAGCGTTGTTTGATATAGAGAATGGACAAGTAATCACCAATCCATATTTAAAGAAAATAGCTTATCAACTGTCTAAGGAAGCTTCTGAAGTGCTTGAGATGAACTGCGAAAAGTCCTGGGAAAAGGTGCAGGAAGTTGCTCATAATACAAAGAATAATGTTTCATCAATGTTAGTCGATATAAGGATGAAGCGAACGACTGAAATCGAGTCTATAAATGGATACATTGTGAAACAATCCAAGATTGACGTTCCGACTCAGTCAAATATGTACCATTTAATTAAAGCTAAAGAAATTAATCATTAAAGGAGAGCGTAATGGATTTTTTATCGACACTTATTGCTATACTGGCAACTTTTCCTTATATAACGTTTTTTATTCTTTTTATAATTATGAAAAAAGTGACGCGGCAGGCAACCAGATCAACTAAATTTGCTGCAGATTTATCAAACTTATTCTTCCTTATAGCAGTTAATGCTATTTTATTTAATTTACTTAATCGGTCTTTTATAGTGTATTTCTTGTTATTGTTTATGCTAGGTGTCATAGTTGTCATCACGATGCAATGGCGTAAAGAACTAGAAATCAACATTATGAGGGCCGTAAGAGTTGTTTGGAGAGCAGGATTTATCATTTTAGTTATTACTTACACCATATTATTACCAATTGGAATCTACATAACTTATTTATAATAAAACATATGAAGTGAAAATGCATGGAATATTCGATACAATAACATACGGAATGAACTAGTGAGCTCGTAAAAGGAAGGTATTAGTCTATGAAATGTCATTCAATTGAACTTAATAATCAATCATCTCTAATAAAAGATTACCGTAATCGTGAAGAAAGCATTTATACTCATTTTCATTATGATCCATATCATTTACAGAATTTCAAAAAACGCTATGAATATTTAATGAGTCAAAATTATCAGCGTGACCAGTTAGCAGATGTCTTGTTAGAGCAGAACGAAAAATGGGGTTTAACTGACGAAATAAAAAAACAAATAGAAGCTATTCGAAATTCGGACTCTGTTGTTGTTATAGGAGGACAACAAGCGGGAATTTTAACAGGTCCTTTATATACGATTAATAAAATTGTGTCTATTTTACTTCAAGCAAAGGAACAAGAAGAATTTTTAGGTAAGCCTGTTGTTCCGGTGTTTTGGATTGCGGGTGAAGATCACGATTTTGAGGAAATTAATCATATTTTTGCCTATCAAAATTCAAGGTTTAAAAAGCTAAAACTTCAGTCCAATTCACCTGAGAAGACACCAGTTTCAAGCCGGAAAATTGATGTAACTGAATTAAATAACTGGCTAGATGAGGTATTCTCGACATTAAATGAAACATCTTATTCTAAAGAATTATATCAATTAATCAAATCTTCTTATAGTCATGATGATTCCTATGTTGATTTTTTTGCGAAATTAATTAACCAATTGTTCCACCAATACGGTCTAGTGCTAGTGGATTCAAATGATTCAAAGTTACGTGAAATAGAGAAAGATTATTTTAAGAAGATCGTATCTAAGCAGAAAGCTATAGCAACATCCGTTGTAAACGAACTTGATGAGTTAAATCGCCAAGGTTATCAAATCAATTTAGATGCAACTACAGAAGATGGACACATCTTTTACCACTTAAATGGTGAAAGGCTGTTACTTGAAGTTGTAGATGGTATATGGAGATCAAAGGATGACTTGGTGTCTTTTGGCACTGATGAGTTGTTATCCGAGATTGATCATCATCCGGAGAGATTTAGTAACAATGTTGTGACCAGACCTATGATGCAAGAGATGGTCTTTCCTGTATTATCGTTTATAGGTGGGCCAGGTGAGATTGGCTACTGGTCAGCTTTAAAGCCAGCATTTGAAGAGGTTGATTTGCAATTTCCAATCATTACACCGCGTCTTTCCATTACATTTTTAGATTCTAAACATAAACAATGGTTAGAACGATTTGGTATTGATATAAGCCAAGTAATTAATGAAGGAACTAATTGGTATAAAATGAACTGGCTAAAGAGACAAACTTCTTCACCTATAGAGGAAATGATTAATCAAGTCAGTCAAGATATTGATACGCTTCACCAACCGGTAAGGGAAGTAGCTTATGAGATCCAAGATGATTTGGGTTCATATGCTGATTCAAATTTGAAAATTATTAAATCAGAACTAAACAAATTAGAAAAACGTATGATGAAAGTAGTCAATGATCAACACAAGCATACAATCGCTCAATTTGAGGAGTTAAATGCTTATTATTACCCTGAGTGTGGTCTCCAAGAAAGAATGTGGAACATCATCCACTTTATGAATGAATTTGGGTTAGAATTACCCAACTTATTAATGAGCACTCCACGAAGATGGGAACAAGATCATTTAGTTGTTGAAATTTAACCACTTGTTCACCACCATCTACCACCTATCAAATTTATAGCTAAAAACCCTGTATTAAAGCATATCCAGAAAGTTTCTGGATATGCTTTTTTAATTTTTTTAGAAAAAATAGTGAAATGATGTGGTAGATAGTGGGGGAATGTGGTAAACTAAATGAAAAGTGGGGCGAAGTCTATGTTCATGGGTGAATTTCAACATAATATAGATACAAAAGGACGAATCATTGTGCCTGCGAAATTTCGTGACGGGCTTGGTGAATCGTTTGTTTTAACACGTGGCTTAGACAACTGTCTATTCGCTTACCCACAAGAAGAATGGCGAGTTTTAGAAGAGAAATTAAAAAAATTACCTTTAACGAAAAAAGACGCCCGAGCATTCACACGCTTCTTCTTTTCTGGAGCGGTTGAATGTGAGATTGACAAACAAGGGCGAATTAACATTCCAGCACCACTTAGAAAATTTGCAGATTTAGACAAGGAATGTATCGTCATCGGTGTTTCAAACCGAATTGAATTATGGGCTAAAGAAAAATGGACAGACTATGTGGAAGAATCAGAAGAATCCTTTGCAGACATTGCAGAGAACTTAATGGATTTTGATATTTAAGGCAAAGGGGTGCCGGCATGTTTGAGCACTACAGTGTACTAAATGATGAAGCAATCAAGGGGTTAGACATCAAAGAAAATGGAGTTTATGTGGATTGTACACTTGGGGGAGCAGGACACTCTAGTCAAATTGCAAAACATTTATCTTCAGAGGGAAGGTTAATTGCGTTTGACCAAGATCTTAAAGCAATTAATTATGCCAAACAAGTACTGTCCGATTATGAAGATCGTATTACTTTGGTTCATGACAATTTTGCCAACTTAAGTGAGGCCTTAATTGAATTAGGGGTAGAACATGTTGATGGAATTTTATTTGATTTAGGAGTTTCATCACCCCAATTAGATGAAGCTGAACGTGGATTTAGTTATCAACACGATGCGCCATTAGACATGAGAATGAATCAAGAAAACACGTTAAGTGCTTATGAAGTTGTCAATGAATGGGCATTTGAAGATTTAGTTAGAATTTTTACAAGGTACGGGGAAGAGAAGTTTTCAAAACAAATTGCGAGAAAGATTGAGAAAGCTCGAAGCGCACAACCAATTAAAACGACATATGAATTGGTTGATTTAATTAAAGAAGGTATACCGGCTTTTGCAAGAAGAAAAGGTGGACATCCAGCAAAGAGAGTATTTCAAGCAATTCGAATTGCTGTTAACGATGAATTAGCTGTATTTGAAAAAGCTTTAGATCAAGCGGCAAGACAAGTAAGTATTGGTGGTCGAATCGCTGTTATTACCTTTCATTCTTTAGAGGATCGTATTTGTAAACAATCAATGAAAAAATGGAGTTCTAGTCCTCCAATACCTAAAGATCTTCCAGTAATGCCGGATGAGGTTGAACCACCTTTTAAACTGATTACACGCAAACCAATTGTACCTAGCGAAGATGAGCTTGAAGAAAATAGACGATCGAGATCTGCAAAACTAAGAATTGTTGAGAAAGTAAAAGAATGGGAAGATCAATATTCAATGACTCAGAGGAGGAATTAAACAATGGCGGCAGAACAAATAAGAAAGTATTCAATGATTCCTGATAAAACAACAGAACAACAAAGCCCAAGACCTAAAAAGCAACGTTCTGTTAAAAAGGCTTGGTTTACAAAAGGTGAAAAGTTTCTTTATACAACTGGACTCGTGATTATTGCTATGACAATGATTTTTGTGGTTCAGTATTCTTCTTCACTTGATTCAGTCAATCGAGATATTCAGAGAGTCGATTCGAATATTGCGCAGGTCGAGGTTGAAAACAATGCACTGCAAGCAGAGGTAAAAGAACTGAGCAAACCTAGTCGAATCTTAGCTGAAGCAGAGAAGCACGGACTAAGTATAAAGAATTCAAATGTAAAACAAGCGACTCAAACAAACTAAGGGTGTTAAGTCCATGAAAAACTTAAATTACAAAAATGTGATGTCGTTTTTAGTCATATCCTTATTTACGTTAATTTTTCTATTTTTAATCGGCCGTTTTACTTACATCCAGATCACTGGTGAAGTACAATCGGTCGATTTACTTGATTATGCAGAAAAATTTCGTAACACAAGTAGCGTGATGGAAGCAGAGCGTGGTGAAATTTATGACCAAACAGGTATGGTCTTAGCTGGTAATAAAACAGTTTATAATATGTATGCTGTCTTAAGTGAAGAGTATTCCACAAATTCATCAGTTAATTTACATGTTGATGATTTGGAAAAGACAGCCAATCAATTAGCACCAGTTATCGGGATGGAACAAAGCCGTATGCTAGAAATACTTCAAAAAGGAAAGGAAACTGATTCTTTTCAGGTTGAATTTGGACGTTATAGTAAAGGGTTAACAAAAGAAGAAAAAGAAAAAATTGAAAAATTAGACCTGCCAGGAATCTATTTTAATCAAGATACAGAACGTTATTACCCAAATGGTGTATTTGCATCCCGTGTAATTGGGTTTACAGATCAAAAGCTTAATGAGGAAGAGAATAAATATGAAACGATCGGAGCATATGGTGTTGAAAGACGTTATGAGGATCAATTAAGTGGTGAAGATGGTTTTATTAGATCACAACAGGATAAATTTGGATTTAAATTATTAAATGCTGAAGAGCATATTAAACAGCCAGTACATGGAAACAATGTCTACTTAACGATTGATCAAAAGATCCAAACGTTTTTAGAAGATGCTATGACGTCTGTTCAAGAAGAATATAATCCAAAACGTATTGTGGCAGCTGTTATGAACCCTCAAACAGGTGAAGTGTTAGCGATGAGTAACAGACCAACTTTTAACCCGAATACTAGAGATGATATTAAGAATTGGTACAATGATGTCATTTCGACTCCTTTCGAACCAGGTTCTACGATGAAAATCTTTACCCTTGCATCGGCGATTGAAGAAGGCGTATATAACGGTCAAGCGACGTATGAATCTGGTAGGTGGAGAATTAATGAAAATTACGATTATATCTCAGACCACAACTATGGAAGAGGATGGGGGACAATTACATATAATCAAGGTGTCCAACATTCTTCTAACGTTGCTTTTGCAAGAATCTTATGGGAACAATTAGGCCCTGAAACGTATTTAGATTATATGTCTAAGTTTCACTTAGATCAGGCAACTGAAATCGATTTAGAAGGTGAAGTAGTCGGTCAATTATCTTACAATTATCCTAGAGAACAGATTAACACTGCAATAGGACAGGGTTCTACTTTTACACCGATTCAAATCATGAAAGGTGCAACGGCCATTGCCAATGAGGGTGAAATGGTTAAGCCTTACGTGACTGAGAAAATAACAAGTCCTGATAGTAAAAAAACCATCTATAAGGCTGAACCTGAAGTGGTTGGAAAACCAATATCAAAGGATACGGCTAAGCAAGTTAGAAATATTCTAGAAACGGTCATCACATCTGAGGACGGAACTGGCCAGGAATATAAACTAGATGGTTATACTTCGTTCGGTAAAACCGGTACAGCTCAGGTGCCATCCCCTAGTGGTGGCTATAAACAAGGTGTCGGAAAATATGTATATTCATTTATAGGAATGGCACCAAAAGACAATCCAAAATTGATGATGTATGTTGCAGTTGAAGAACCAGAAGTTGAGTATAGCTACATGGGATCTGATGCAACGTCATATATTTATAAAACAGTCATGAACAATAGTTTAAATTACCTTGAAATTGAACCTGATCAGAAATCTCAAGATGTCACAAAGCCGGTTAAGTTAACTGACATCTATGAACGTGACGCTAATCAGGTGGTCAGTGAACTAAAGAAAAAAGGGTTAAATGTCACTGTACTAGGAAATGGTGAGAAGATTGTTGATTCAGTTCCTAAACAAAATAAATCAGTCTACCCGAATAAGCGTGTTATTTTAAAAACAAATGGTGAACTGACGATGCCAAATATTACAGGGTGGACACTAAGGGATGTCTTATCATTAGTTGAGCTCGTTGGGATGAGATTAGATTACGTTGGTGAAGGGTTTGTCACAAAACAAAACTTATCGGTTGGGTCTGAAATTTCCGATGAAAGCAGATTGGTGATCGAACTACAGCCTCAACAAAATCCGAATGATGAAGACAGCAAAGAAAACGGATCGAATGAGCCTAACAATGAAGAAAATGATGAACAATAGAATAGATTGATTATTGAAACAGTGGTCTAAATAAAGACGTTTTTTCATAGTTTTAATACAAGCATAGATGTAAAGGAGAATGCTATCTTGAGACGAATTGCTGCTATTACTGTGAAAAAACGTTTGATCACTGTTTTTTTATTGATTGCTGTATACTTTTTGATTATGGTAGGAAGGCTTGCATATGTTCAGTTAGTATCTAGTGCAGACATTTTAGAAAAAGCTGAAGAACTATGGAGCAGAGATATCCCGCTATATGCAGAACGTGGTAAAATACTTGATCGTAATGGTGAAGTGTTAGTGGACAACCAGCTAGCGCCTACCTTAGTTGTCGTTCCAAGGCAAATTGAGAATCCAGAAGAGGTTGCTAAAAAACTATCTGAAATCATTTCGATTTCAAAAGAAAAAGCTTTGAAACACTTAACAAAGGTCGCATCAGTAGAAATCATTCATCCTGAAGGAAGAAAATTAACTGATGAACAAGCTAACGAAATTAGAATGCTAAATGAACCAGGTGTTTATTTAGCACAGGATTCAAAACGGTCATACCCATATGACGAACAGCTAGCACATGTATTAGGATTTACCGGGATTGATAATCAGGGCTTAATGGGGTTAGAAGCTAGCTATAATGAACAATTAAGCGGAGACAATGGGGCTCTATCATTCTTCTCAGATGCAAAAGGAAGACGGCTAAATCAATTATCTAATCGTTATAGCCCTCCTGAAGATGGGCAGCATCTTTCACTGACGATAGATGCTGAAATTCAAGCCATTGTTGAACGAGAATTAGATATAGCTGAAGCTAAATATAATCCAGATGGTGCCCTAGCAATTGTAATGGACCCAAATAATGCTGAAATATTGGCTATGTCGAGTCGCCCTAATTTTCATCCCGCTAATTATCAATCTGTATCACCAGAGATATACAACCGAAACTTACCTGTTTTTAGTACGTATGAACCAGGTTCGACGTTTAAAATTGTTACTCTAGCATCTGCATTAGAAGAGAACTTAATCGATTTAGATAAAGATACCTACTATGATTCAGGGCATGTTAAAGTAGCTGGTGCACGCATTCGCTGCTGGCATAGTGGGGGGCATGGAAGTCAAACATATTTAGAAGTCGTTAAAAATTCATGCAACCCCGGATTTGTTAACTTAGGTCAGATGCTAGGCGAAGAAAGATTGTTCACCTACATTCGAGAGTTTGGGTTTGGGCAAAAAACAGGAATTGATTTACAGGGTGAAAGTAAGGGTATTCTATTCAAAGAAGAGCAAATTGGCCCTGTTGAGCTTGCTACTTCAGCTTTCGGTCAAGGCGTATCCGTAACACCGATTCAGCAAATTACTGCTGTTGCTGCTGCCATTAACGGCGGTTATTTATACGAACCTTATGTGGTCAAAGGTTTAGTTGATCCTGTAACAGGGGAAGAAACTGAAACTAGAGAACCTACACTTAAAGAACAAATTATTAGTGAAGAAACATCTAAAGAGGTTCGTAGAGCGTTAGAGACAGTCGTTGCCAAAGGGACAGGTCGGGGTGCATACTTAGATGGCTATCGGGTAGGCGGTAAGACAGGGACAGCTCAAAAGGTTGGGCCTAATGGTCGTTATCTAGAAAACAACCATATTGTATCATTTATTGGATTTGCACCAGCGGATGATCCACAGTATTTAGTCTATATCGCTGTTGATAATCCTAAAAACACGGTTCAATTCGGTGGTGTTGTATCAAGTCCAATTGGGGGTAAAGTATTAGGAGATATATTAAACGTTAAAGGCATTGAAAAACGAGATGGTGGACTTGAAAAAGAATATCAATGGCCAGATGCACCAAAGGTTAAAGTTCCAGGTCTAGTTGGGGAAAAAGTCAAAGATATTCGAAGTGCATTATATGATTTAAGGTTAGATGTGCATGGAGAAGGTGATACGGTTATCTCGCAATCACCTGAACCTGGTGTAAAAGTAGATTCAGGTTCTACCATTAGAGTATTTCTAGGAGAATCTGATTAATTCAATTCTTTCATTCTTATCCAAGCTTAAGTCTGCTATAATATTGTTGTAATTTATATTTCTAAAGGTAGGAGATCCTATGCAATTAACAGGACTAATAGACAAATTAAACATCTATAAAACTGAAGACGAACTAAATCATTTAACAATATCTAACATAGAACAAGATTCGAGAAAAGTTAGAGATAACACTTTATTTGTTTGTATTAAAGGTGCCCAGGTAGATGGGCACCATTTTATAGCAGATGCAGAAGCTAATGGAGCATGTGCTATTGTTGCAGAAAATTATGTTGAAACTAATTTACCAGTTATTTATGTTCCAAGTACTACTAAAGCACTTGCTATATTAGCAGATCAATTTTACGGAAGTCCTAGTCAGAGATTAAACATTATAGGTATTACTGGAACAAACGGGAAAACAACTACCACGTATCTTTTAGATGACATTTTTAAAGAATTTGGTCATAAAACAGCCATTATTGGTACGATTGATATGAAAATAGGTAACCAGACTTATCCTTTAAATAACACAACCCCTGATAGTTTGTTCCTTCATAAACATCTCAATCTGATGAATGAAGAGAATGTCGATACAGTTATTATGGAAGCCTCTTCACATGCCTTACACCAAGGACGTGTTCATGGTGTTCAATTTGACACGGTTGTGTTTACAAACCTAACTCAAGATCATTTAGATTACCACTTAAATATGAATGATTATGCTTATGCAAAATCATTATTATTCTCTCAACTTGGTAATGATTACACTGATAATAAAATTGCTGTAATTAATGCGGACGATCATTACTCTGAAGTCATGTCCAATGCATCAGCTTTTCCATATATACCTTATGGTCTAGCAGATGATGCTTTTATAAAGGCTACTAATCTTGATTTACAGGCAGATGCTTCTACTTTTGTAATAGAGACGCCTAAAGAGGCAATTCATGTTGAGTCTAAACTAACCGGGAAATTTAATGTGTATAACATATTGGCAGCTGTTTCCGTTGCTTATCACTACCAAATACCGAAAGAACAAATTCAAACTGCTCTAAGAAAGATTGGAGGAGTTCCTGGGCGTTTAGAGAAAGTAGAAATCGGCCAGAACTTTACTGTCATAGTGGATTATGCTCATACTCCAGATTCGTTAGAAAATGTATTACAAACATTAAATGAAATTAAAGAGAACAGGATTATTACAGTGGTAGGATGCGGTGGAGATCGTGATCGTTCTAAGAGACCGAAGATGGCAGATGCGGCTATAAAATATAGTCAGCTATCTTTATTTACCTCAGACAACCCAAGAACTGAGGATCCTAAAAATATTCTTAAAGATATGACTGGCCATTTGAAAGGCGATGAATTTAAAGTCATTATTGATCGTCAAGAAGCTATTAAAGAAGCCATTTGGTCAGCACAAAAAGGTGACATTATACTTATCGCAGGAAAAGGGCATGAGACTTATCAAGAAGTTAATGGTGAAAAGCGACATTTTGATGACCGTGAAGTTGCAAAACAATTTATAGAAGAACGGCAGAAGGAGTCTTAAAGGTATATGGAGAAATTTGATTTAAACTTTCTAGCATCTATATTTCCAAACCATACTGATTATGAAAATAAAGAGATTTATACGATATTTAGAGATAGCCGTGAAAAAGTTCAGCAAGGGTTATTTATCCCAATTGTTGGTGAACGATTTGATTCTCATGAGTTTATTTCACAAGCGATTGAAAATGGTGCCGTAGCGATTTTATCAAGTCGAACTGAACTTACACAGATTCCAGAGGGCTTCCCAGTTTTTTATGTGGACGATACGATTGAAGCGCTTCAAACATTAGCCAATCATTATCGTCATCTCGTTAATCCAATTGTAGTCGGGATTACGGGTTCTAACGGTAAAACAACAACTAAAGAAATTGTCGCGAGCTGTTTAGCTGCGAAATATAACGTGTGGAAGACCATAGGTAACTTAAATAATCATATTGGTCTTCCTTTGACTGTTTTAAGTATGGATCGAAACTGTGATGTTCTCGTAGCTGAAATGGGAATGAGTGGATTTGGAGAAATTGAATTATTATCTAAAATCGTTGAACCAGATTTTGGTATTATAACTAATATTGGTGAATCCCATATTGAGCATTTGGGAAGTAGAGAAGGCATTGCGAAAGCGAAGTCTGAAATCACTTGTGGTTTTAAAGAAAACAGTGTCTTTATCTATGACGGTGATGAGCCATTATTAAAAACAATTGAACCAAGACCTTTTAAAGAGATTACTTGCGGATTTTCAAAAGACCTTGACTATGTGATTGATGATATTAATCAGCACAATGACCAAACATCTTTTAGCATCAACAGTGAAGCATTAACAATTCCTTTACTTGGAAAACACCAGGCAAAGAACGCCTCATTTGCATATGCATTATGTAAGGAGTTAAAAATCGATGTATCTAGCATTAAACAGCAGCTTAACCAGCTTGAATTACCTTCCATGCGATTTGAGAAGATGGATGCATTGAATGGTTCTACAATCATTAATGATGCTTATAATGCATCCGCAACCTCGATGATTGCCTCTATTGATGTTCTTAAAAACATGAATTATAATAAAAAAATTGTGGTTTTGGGAGACATCTTAGAATTAGGTGATTTCTCTAAAGAAGATCATAAAAGGGTTGGTCAATCAATTGATTCGTCTATTGACGAGGTTTTAACGTATGGTGAAGAAAGCAAATATATTCTTGATGGATTAACAGATAACTTTGCGGGGAAATCAAAGCACTTCATAAATCAAGAAGAATTAATTGATGATTTAAAACAAGAGCTAGATGAAAACACCATTGTATTGTTTAAAGCGTCAAGAGGAATTAAATTAGAAGAGGTTGTTAATCAGCTAGTTTAGTGAATTAGAAGGGAAGGGAAGACCATGTTACCACAATCTGTATTACTCATCACTATTGGTATTGCGTTTCTATTCTCTGTACTTATATCTCCAGTTTTAATCCCTTTCTTAAAGCGATTAAAGTTCGGACAAAGTATTAGGGAAGAGGGACCTGAATCACACCAATCTAAATCAGGCACTCCAACTATGGGTGGTGTGCTGATTATTGTATCGATTATCTTCACATCTTTATTTATGATTTGGAGATATGAAGGAACTGAGCTCTCAAGTGAATTTTTTATTTTACTATTTGTTTTAATCGGTTACGGATTAATAGGATTTTTAGATGATTTTATAAAAATTATTAAAAAGCGCAATTTAGGTTTGACATCTAAACAGAAAATGCTGTTTCAAATCTTTATCGCAGTTGTTGTGTATATTGTATTGCATAACCATGGCTACAATACTGCTGTAAGCATTCCAGGTACTGACTTTTCCATGGAATTTGGCTGGTTTTATAGTGTCTTTTTACTAGTCATGTTAGTTGGTGCATCTAACGCTGTTAACTTAACAGATGGTTTAGATGGCTTAGTTGCTGGTACAGCATCTATCGCTTTTGCAACATTTGCAATTATTGGTACTTACCAGCACGTTGAACCTGAAATCACTATTTTTTCACTTTCTGTTGTAGGTGCTTTACTAGGTTTCTTGGTGTTTAATAGCCACCCAGCAAAAGTGTTTATGGGAGATACAGGTTCCTTATCAATTGGGGCAATTCTTGCAACCGTTGCTATACTAATGAAGTTAGAGCTACTTTTAGTAATCATCGGTGGTGTATTTGTCATTGAAACAATATCTGTAATGTTACAAGTGACTTATTTCAAATTAACTGGTGGGAAAAGAATCTTTAAAATGACCCCATTGCACCATCACTTTGAACTAACAGGATGGTCTGAATGGCGTGTTGTTGTAACATTTTGGTTCGTGGGTTTTATTTGCGCAGGCCTAGGCTTATTTATTGAGGTGTGGATGTAGTGAAAATATTATCGAATTTTCCTTATCAAAAAGTATTAGTACTTGGGCTGGCTAAAAGCGGAGAAGCAGCCGCGCAATTGTTACTGGATAGCCAAGTACCTTTTAGAATAAATGATCTTACAAAACTAGAAGATAATGAAATCGCACAAAAATTCAACTCTGAAGGTGTCGAAGTCATTACTGGTAGTCATCCTTTTGAGGTGTTAGATGGTATTGATTTAGTTATAAAAAATCCTGGCATTCCATACGATCATGTGATTGTTGAAGAAGCGATTAGAAGAAATATACCGGTAATAACAGAAATTGAGCTATCTTATTACTTAATCGATGGGCCAATCATAGCCATTACTGGTTCAAATGGTAAAACGACTACGACTACATTAACTTATGAGCTGTTAAAAGCTGGTGGTTTAGATCCATTAATTGCAGGAAACATTGGGAAAGTAGCAACCAATGTTGCAAGACAACAAAAAGATAAGCAGCCCGTTGTAATGGAGCTATCTTCATTTCAGCTTAAAGCAATCGAAGACTTTAAGCCTGATATTGGTGTGTTGATCAATATTACTGAAGCTCATTTGGATTATCACAAAACAATGGATGATTACGTTAGTTCTAAATTAAATATAACGAAGCATCAAAGTCAAGATGATGTGCTCATTTATAACGCTGATGACGATATCATTAAGGATGGTATTAAACAATCAGAAGCACAATTAACTCCATTTTCAGTTTCAGGTCTTAATCAACATGGACTATATGTTTCTGAAGGTACAATTTATGAGCGGCAAGATCCAATTGTAAAACGGGAGGATATAGCATTACCAGGCGACCATAATTTAGAAAATGTGTTAGTTGGTATAGCTATAGCTAAGCGATTTGCCATTTCAAATCAAAAAATCAAATCTGTTTTAAAAACATTTACAGGTGTTAAACACCGATTACAATATGTAGATACAATCAATGACCGGCAAATATTTAATGATTCAAAAGCGACGAACATACAGGCTACACTTAAGGCCATCAATGCGTTTAATCAACCAATTGTACTAATTGCAGGTGGTTTAGACCGAGGCGTTGAGTTTGATGAGCTCATCCAGTCTTTTAAAAATGTGAAAGGTTGTATTGCTTATGGTCAATCTGCTGATAAAATGTGTGAAGCAGCCATAAGACAAGACTTTCATTCAATATACAAAGTAGACAATTTACAGAAAGCTACTAATAAAGCTTATGAGATTAGTGAACGTGGAGATATTATTTTATTTTCTCCAGCGTGCGCTAGCTGGGATCAGTTTAAATCGTTTGAAGAACGTGGAGACATGTTTATTCAATTGGTGCATAAGCTTTATTAGGGGCTTGTCTACCAATAGCCCCGACTTCATTAAAGGAGTAGGGGTGTTTTTTCGTGAATAAAAAAGTTGAATCTCATATTGATTACGTTTTGTTAACAGCTGTGTTAATTCTATTGCTTATTGGTGTACTAATGGTTTATAGTTCATCATCAGTATGGTCCGATTATAAAATGGGTGATTCCTTTTTTTATTTAAAGCGACAATTATTATTTGCTTTAATTGGTCTAATCGGAATATGGGTTATGATCAAAATCCCGTATTTTAAATTTGTCAATATGGCTATTACGATTTATATAGCTTGCATCCTATTGCTAATCGCTTTATTTATTCCAGGCGTAGGATTAGTTCGAGGGGGAGCGAATAGTTGGATTGGCGTTGGAGCATTTAGTATTCAGCCAAGTGAATTCATGAAGCTAGGTTTAATATTACTATTCGCTAAAATACTTCCTAAAAAACAACATGATCTCCCTTTTCTTTTTAAAGGTTTCTTCCCTATGTTAGGTCTGATTGTTTTTCCATTTGGATTAATTATGCTACAACCTGATTTAGGGACAGGATTAGTGCTAGTACTTACAGGTATGCTTTTACTTTTTATATCTGGCGCTAAAATAAGCCACTTTGTTAATTTAGC
The DNA here is from genome assembly GCF_042685285.1 of Piscibacillus salipiscarius. Classification (NCBI taxonomy): domain Bacteria; kingdom Bacillati; phylum Bacillota; class Bacilli; order Caryophanales; family Bacillaceae; genus Piscibacillus; species Piscibacillus salipiscarius. The sequence goes on from NZ_JBHUMZ010000016.1 coordinate 27,449, forward strand.
TGTCATAGGTTTAGTTGCCCTTGCAGGTTTAATTATATCCGCCCCTTATCGAATTAATAGAATTGAAGCATTCTTAAATCCTTGGGAAGATCCACTGGGAGATGGTTTCCAGATTATACAATCGCTTTACGCAATAGGCCCAGGTGGTTTAATGGGATTGGGATTCGGGAATAGTATGCAGAAGTATTTTTATTTACCAGAGCCTCAAACTGATTTTATTTTTGCTGTTATTGCAGAAGAGCTTGGCTTGATTGGTGGAGCATTTATTTTGTTTTTATTCTTTGTTGTCGTGTGGCGTGGTATATTAATAGCCATTCATTCTCAAGATTTATCTGCTTCACTAATAGCATTCGGGATTACCTCTATGATTATGGTTCAAGTCATGATCAACATCAGTGTTGTTATTGGTCTAATACCTGTTACAGGAATTACCCTACCACTGCTTAGTTATGGTGGGTCTTCTTTAACCTTAACATTGGTCTCAATCGGCATATTGTTAAATATAAGCCGTTATGCGACAATAAAGTAGGGAAAGCCAAGTAAGTAGAAGATATTTAAAGGATGGTCGTGCTATGCAACATATTGTAGATAAATTAAATGAAAAAGAAGTAGGGAAAGTTTCTTTAGATGAACCTTTAAAAAAACATACAACCATTAAGATTGGCGGACCGGCAGATTTGTTCATCCAGCCCAAATCTATTGATGGTTTAAAAGACGCTTTAAAAATACTTAAAGAGAATAATATTCCAATTAGTGTCATTGGACGTGGGTCTAATCTATTGATCCCAGATGAAGGTATTCGCGGTGCAGTTATTCAATTTGGTAAGGGATTAGATCATCTAGAAGTAGACGGAGACCAAATAAAAGTAGGTGGAGGCTACCCACTCGTTAGACTTGCCGCAATTATTAGTCGTGATGAATTAAGCGGCTTTGAATTTGCTGGCGGAATTCCTGGTAGTGTCGGCGGTGCTGTGTATATGAACGCAGGAGCTCATGGTTCAGATATTTCAAAGGTTCTTGTTAAAGCTCATATTTTATTTGAAGATGGCACGACAGAATGGCTATCAAATGAAGAAATGAAATTTAATTATCGAAAATCTGTACTTCAAGATGAGCGTAAAGGCTTCTGTATAGAAGCTATTTTTCAGCTTGAGAAAGGCCATAAAGAGGATATATTAGCCGAATTAAAAAAACATAAGGATTACAGAAGAGAAACTCAGCCATGGGATTACCCTTGCGCAGGTAGTATTTTTAGAAACCCTTTACCAAACCATGCAGGGAAGCTAGTCGAAGATTTAGGACTTAAAGGCTTTCAAATTGGAGGCGCAAAAATTTCAGAGATGCATGGTAATTTTATTGTTAATGAAGATGACGCTTCTTACAAGGATGTGATGGAGCTCATTCAGCATATTAAAACACAAGTTAAGGAAAATTATGACATTGATATGGTGACAGAAGTCGAAATTCTTTAAATTAAGCAAAATTACCTTATATTAATATCGCTATATTATGCTATAATGTAGTAATAGAATCTATTTTATTAAGGGGAAGCTTTTTGAATGGCAGAAAAAAAAGTCGTTTCGATCGAAGAACGGATTCCTCAATTAAAACAACTAAGAAAACGCAAAGCAAATCGGCGGTTCTTTACTTATTTAACGTTGATTCTGCTTTTAATCCTAGTTATTGTTTATTTACAATCACCTCTTAGTCACATTAAAACTATTGACGTTCAAGAAAATCGAGTGATTTCAGATGAAGAAATCATTAGCATAAGTGGCTTGTCTATGGATCAATCGTTCTGGTCAATTGACCAGAGTCAGATTGTTCATGATATTGAATCACACCAAGAAATTAGTGACGTCAAAGTGGAGCGTAATTGGTATAATCAAGTCACAATCATCATCAATGAATTTGAAAGAGTAGGATATGTTAAATCTAATAATCTATTTAAACCAATTTTAGAGAACGGAAAAGTCTTAAAAGACACAGAATTAAAAATTCCTAAAGGAGACGCTCCTGTTCTCCACGGCTTTTCCGAGGATGATCGGTTAAGCCGTTTAACAAAGCAATTAGCGGAATTAGATTCTGCAGTTGTTCAATTAATCTCTGAAATCTACTCAGACCCTTCAGATACAAATGAGGATCGTATTAGATTATATACAACAGATGGATTTGAAGTAGTTGCTTCAATTCATAACTTTGAAGAAAAAATGAACCTTTATCCATCTATTTCTTCACAAGTTTCACCAGAGTTAGAAGGGGTATTGTACATAGATGTAGGAGCTTATTTTGAACCTTACGAATCAAGTGATGAAGTTGAGTTAGACACTTCTGAACGTGAACAAGAGTAAACTTGTAATTTTTTTGAAGAATCTAGAAGGTATTACGCAAAAAGTATGGAATTAAAACAATTAAGGAATTGAACTTGTTATGAGCCTTAGTCGGAGGTGCGAATGTTGAATCGTAGTGAAATTTTAGTCAGTCTAGATATCGGTACTTCCAAAGTCAAAGTAATTATCGGAGAAGTTTCTAAAGATACGATGAATGTTATTGGAGTTGGAATCGCTGAATCTAAAGGAATGAAAAAAGGTGCCATTGTAGATATTGATCAAACCGTTCATTCTATACAAAATGCAGTAGATCAAGCAGAACGTATGGTGGATATGGAAATCCAGCGAGTGATTGTTAGTATTAATGGAAGTCATATTGATTTACAAGAGTGTCATGGAGTCGTGGCAGTCTCTAGTGAAACACGTGAAATTTCTGATGAAGACATTGAACGTGTTATAGAAGCATCACAAGTTATGTCCATTCCACCTGAGAGGGAAATAGTGGATGTTTATCCGAAACAATTTATTGTAGATGGACAAGATGAAATTACTGACCCAAGAGGAATGATTGGAGTTCGACTTGAAATGCAAGGGACTTTAATCACTTGTGGCAGAACCAATTTACATAATATATTAAAGTGTGTTGAAAGAGCAGGCCTAGAAGTTCAGGATATTTGCTTGCAACCTTTAGCTTCTGGTGAAGTTGCTCTATCTAAAGATGAGAAGAGTTTGGGTGTAGGATTAGTTAACATTGGAGCGGGAAGCACGACAGTTTCTGTATTCTCTGATGGTAATTTAGCCCAAACTTCTGTCATGCCATTAGGTGGGGATAACATCACTAAAGATTTATCTATTGGGTTAAAAACAACAACAGAAGAAGCAGAAATTATTAAACAAGAATATGGTCATGCTTATTTAAAAGATGCTCTAGAAGACAACACATTTAATGTGACAACAATTGGTAGCAATGAACAACAAACTTTTAGTCAAGTACAAATCACAGAAATTATAGAAGCAAGACTAGGTGAAATATTTCATTTTATAACTCAAGAATTTAGAAGAATGGGTTATCGTGATCTTCCAGGTGGTTATGTGCTTACAGGTGGCGTCATGAGCTTGCCAGGTGCTGACCTACTTGCTAAGGATATTTTCCAAACAAACGTCAGAATTTCAGTGCCAAGTCATATCGGTGTACGTGAACCACACTTCACTGTTGGTTTAGGTACCTTGCAATTTGCCTATCGTAATGCGAAAATACAAGGTAAAGATTATGTTTCAGGAGTTAAAATAGAAGGAAATGAATCATCTAAACCTTCTAAGCCAAAAGTTGAAAAAATTGAAAAGAATGACCCTGAAAAAGTGAGAAGTAAAAACAAAACTAAGGAAAACAAAGATAGTCTCGTGAAAAAACTACAAAACTACTTTTTTGATTAAAATGAGTGATTCCTTCATAAGTCACTGATCTGTAATTTTGAAACAATAGGAGGAACAAAAGATGTTGGATTTCGAATCAAATGTTGACCAATTAGCAAAAATAAAAGTAATCGGTTGCGGTGGTGGCGGAAGCAACGCTGTCAACCGTATGATTGAACATGGTGTTCAAGGTGTTGAATTTATCGCTGTAAACACTGATGCTCAAGCTCTTAATCTATCAAAAGCTGATACGAAGCTTCAAATTGGTGAAAAGTTAACTAGAGGCTTGGGTGCCGGAGCTAATCCTGAAGTGGGTAAAAAAGCAGCTGAAGAAAGTAAAGAATTAATTGAAGAAGCATTAGCGGGTGCAGACATGGTATTCGTAACTGCTGGTATGGGTGGTGGAACAGGAACAGGAGCTGCCCCAGTTATAGCTCAAATTTCTAAGGAATTAGGTGCATTAACAGTTGGAGTCGTTACTCGTCCATTCCTATTTGAAGGTCGTAAACGTTCTACACAGGCGACTACAGGTGTTGATTCACTTAAAGCAAGCGTTGATACATTAATTGTCATTCCAAATGATCGTCTACTTGAAATTGTTGATAAAAACACGCCAATGTTAGAAGCATTCCGCGAGGCGGATAATGTATTACGTCAGGGTGTACAAGGTATTTCTGACTTAATCGCAGTACCAGGTCTAATTAACGTAGACTTTGCAGACGTCAAAACAATCATGGAAGATAAAGGTTCCGCATTAATGGGTATCGGTATTGCCACTGGTGAGAACCGCGCAACCGAAGCAGCGAAAAAGGCAATTTCTTCTCCACTACTAGAAACATCAATCGATGGAGCTCATGGCGTTCTTATGAACATTTCTGGTGGAGCTAACTTAAGCTTATTTGAAGTACAAGAAGCTGCAGAAATTGTGACCTCAGCTGCGGACCAAGAAGTCAATGTTATTTTTGGTTCTGTAATTAATGAGAATCTTAAAGATGAGATTGTTGTAACGGTTATTGCAACTGGTTTTGATGAAACGAAAAAAGAAGACCATAATCAAGGTCCAGTTTATCAACAAAAACCTGTTCAGAGCAATTCTTCATTAGGTGGGCAGTCGCAACAACAACAAGCTCCAAGACAGGAGCCAACTAGTCGCAGACCATCTTTTGAAGAGGATACGTTAGATATTCCAACATTCTTAAGAAACAGAAATAGAGATCGATAAGTTTTCTCTCCTTCTTAATTCTAAGAATAGAAAAACTTTAATAATTAAGAGGTTATCCAAAAGTCTCTAAAATAATCAGAGACACCAAACGTGATTTTCAACTATCACGTTTGGTGTCTCTCTTTTTTTGGCTTGGGTATCTACTGGGATACTGTCAATTACTATATATTTCATGGGACTGTAAATTAAGTCAATTATTACACTCTTGCAGGTAACGTACACGAGACTCCCAGCGGGAAAAGCGAGGCTAGCGAGATCCATAGAACGGAACAAAGTTGAGTTCGAAGGGGCTCGGAACCACCCGCGGAAAGCGAAATGTATTCAGGTGTGTTGTTCTAAGGTCAATCAATTTGAAGGTAACGATCTTAAAAGAGTCAGGCGTGAAAAGAAGAATTAGGAGTAAAATTCGTCTAATTAGCAGATTAATGATCTTTATTTTCAGTTGATATTATACAGCGGTTTAGTTTCTTGAAATATCTTTATTTAGTTAACAAATTTATTAGACAAAAGCTTTCAAAATTAGATGATAAAAGAGCCGAAAAATTGACATGATTTTTCGGCTCTCTTTTTTATACTTTTAATAAATAGATTATTGAATGGATTAAATCAAAATTAATATGACTAATTTAACTAGGAGAAGCCTATGCAAATCTACCTGGATTTAATTTGGATACTCAATCTCATATTTGATTGGTTAGTCTTGCTCGTAGTTGCATGGGCTGTCAGGCAACCATTTTCACAATTACGAATCTTTCTTGCTAGCTTATATGCTTCATTAATAGTACCCTTGTCGTTTGTCCAGGGATTGGACTGGCTTAATTGGCCATTAGTTAAATTGGTTTATTCAGTTGGCATTATACTGATAGCGTTTCCTTTTGATTCGATTCGACGCTTTGTCATTTATATGTTTAGTTTTTACTTTATTAATTTTTCAATAGGGGGTGGCTTATTTGCATTACATTACTTCTTGCAATCACAACAAGTTGATTTGCCCTGGTTAAGTCATGTAGCTTACGGCAATATGGTGAGTTGGGTATTTGTTTTAATTTTCTTTCCAATCTTTGTATATTTCACCAAAGATCGATTACAGAAATTATCCGTTATTAAATTGCAACATGAACAGATTTACGATGTCGCGGTACATATAGATGAGCATCGTAATTACTATTTAAAAGGTTTTTATGATACAGGTAATCAATTAACGCACCCACTTACGAATAAACCCATCATGCTGATTGATGAACTAACGGCACAAAACTGGTTTGGTAAACAAAAGGTAGATGAATTGAAAACAAAACCATTCGATCAGCCTGATTTTGAAACACCATTTGAATATATACCACTCAAAAAAGCAGGAGGGGATATGGGGTATATTCCTGTTTTTCAAGTGCAAAAAATTTCCATAAGAGTTCGAGAATTTATCCATTCTTCAAGAAGAGTGTATGTAGGCATTCACTTCGGAGAGTTTTCTAACAGCATGTCATATAATTGTTTACTTCATCCACTGCTATTTCAGTCGAAAAATACTAAGGTTCAACATGTGAAAGGAGTAATCTAATGAAGCGTTTATGGTATCGTATTAAATTTTTCTTCTTAACAATTATCCTAAAACTTAAAGGAAAACCTGATGAAATCTATTATATCGGAGGCAGTGAAGCTCTACCTCCACCTTTATCAAAAGAAGATGAAAAAGAAATGCTTGACCGTGTGGCTAACGGGGATGATACGGCGAAGTCTAAACTGATTGAACATAACTTAAGGTTAGTCGTTTACATTGCCAAGAAATTTGAAAATACGGGCATTCATATTGAAGATTTGATTAGTATTGGTTCTATAGGATTAATAAAAGCTGTTAATACTTTTAACCCTGAGAAAAACATTAAATTAGCAACTTACGCTTCGAGATGTATTGAGAATGAAATTCTGATGTATTTACGAAGAAATAATAAACGAAAGACAGAAATTTCATTTGATGAACCTTTAAATGTGGATTGGGATGGCAATGAGCTTTTATTATCAGATGTTCTGGGTACTGATGAAAATATCATTACGAAGGATTTGGACTTATCTGTTGATAAAAATTTATTAAAATCAGCTTTATCGAAGTTGAACGGTAGAGAGAAACAAATCATGGAGATGCGTTTTGGATTAAGTGGCCATCAAGAACAAACACAAAAAGACGTAGCTGAACAGCTGGGCATATCTCAGTCTTATATTTCCCGCTTGGAGAAAAAGATTATTCGTCGATTGAAAAAAGAGTTTAATAAGATGGTTTAATTTTCTTTCCCGTTGTCTTGAACAAAGGTTCAAGATCCAGACGGGATTTTTTTGTTTATAAAAAATTATTTGATTTAGACTAATCAATATAGATTGTGACTGGATTTGCCGTATTTTGTCTAAATTGTATAAACCACATATAAAATTATGAAAATAATACATGCCGCATAAAAACTTTCGTTATGGAGACACTTTAAACTGAACATTATCTCCATACGGGAGGGGCATACATGTCAAGACATAAAGTGGAAATATGCGGTGTAGATACATCGAAGTTACCAGTCTTAACGAATGAAGAAATGCGAGAATTATTTAGAAGAATGCAGTCAGGAGAAATGGAAGCTAGAGAAGAATTAGTAAATGGGAACTTAAGATTAGTACTTAGCGTCATTAAACGATTTAACCACAGAGGAGAAAATGTTGATGACCTGTTCCAAGTTGGTTGCATTGGACTAATGAAATCCATTGATAACTTTGACCTTGGACAAAATGTTAAATTTTCAACCTATGCAGTTCCGATGATCATTGGAGAAATCAGAAGATATTTAAGAGATAATAACCCAATTCGAGTGTCAAGGTCATTAAGAGATATAGCTTATAAAGCTTTACAGGTGAAAGAACAGTTAATGAGTAAAACTTCTACAGAGCCAACGACTCAAGAAATTGCACGGGAAATGGACGTGCCTCAGGAAGATGTAGTATTTGCATTAGATGCCATTCAGGATCCGGTATCGTTATTTGAACCGATTTATAACGATGGGAGTGATCCAATTTTCGTACTGGATCAGCTTAGGGATGATAAACAAAAAGACTCTTCTTGGCTTAATGATTTAGCAATTCGTGAAGGCATAAAAGGGTTAAATGACAGAGAGAAGCTGATCATTAATCAAAGGTTTTTTGAAGGGAAAACTCAAATGGAAGTAGCTGAGGAAATCGGTATTTCTCAAGCACAAGTGTCTAGGTTAGAGAAATCAGCCATTAAAGAAATGAATAAAAATGTATTAGAAAATTAGATTTTTACGTAGTCCCGAGATTTTCGGGGCTATTTTTTTATGTAGACTCATATATGTATGACAAAGGGGTGATGTTCGTGTTATTAACTGAGCTTCAAACAAAGGATATTATTAATGTCGAAAATGGCCAAAAAATTGGTTATATCAATGATTTAGAAATAGATGTGACGGTAGGTGTCGTCTTAGCACTTGTTGTAACAACTCGTAGTAAGATGTTCGGGCTCTTTGGTCAAGATGAAGAATTGTTAATTCGTTGGTCCAATATTGATACCATTGGAGAAGATGTTATATTAGTTCGTTTACCCCAAGCGAATAGACAAATTGAATGAAGAAAAATGTTGTAATCTATGATAAAATGGGGGTATTACAAGGAGCGGAGTTTAATAATGGAAATATTACAATTAGTTGATGATGTTTTAAAAGTGACACCTTGGAATCAATCAAAAGTACAAGCTGGTTTTTCAACACGAAAAGGTGGCGTGAGTGAATCACCATATCAATCAATGAATTTAGGAATTCATGTAAATGATTCAGAAACAGCAGTTTTAAAGAATCGTGAAATTTTCAGTCAGAAAGCTAATACTGATTTAAGTAGTTGGAAAGCTGTCAACCAAGTACATAGTAATAATATCATGGATTTATCAAAAGAATCTGGGGGACATCAATACAACCATCATCATCCTGAGGTTGATGCGGATGGTATGATAACGAACCAAGTGGGTCAGGTTTTAACTGCTTTTTATGCTGACTGTGTTCCGTTATTATTTAAGTCAAAAGATGACCATTGGATCGGTATTGCTCATGCTGGATGGAAAGGGACTGTCAGCGAAATTGGACCTAAAATGGTTCACTTATTTAATGAAAAAGGAATTGATTCCAAGAATCTCGAGGTCGTTATCGGACCATGTATATCCAAGAACAACTACGAAGTGGATCAGCGTGTTGCCGATCATGTTCCGGAAAAATTTCACTCGGAAGTACTAATGCCAACCAGAGAAGGACATTATTTATTAGACTTAAAACGACTAAATACTTTATTTTTAGTCGACAATGGGGTTAATGAATCCTCAGTTTATATTACTAACTATTGTACATTTAATGATGAAGAATGGTTATTCTCTCATAGAAGAGATCAAGGCAAAACAGGACGAATGATGGCTTATCTTTATAAACAATAAACTACAAGATGTACAAGAGGGGATGGCATATGTCAATTCAATCTAATTTTGAACATATTAAAAATCGAATTTCACAAGCTTGTCGGCGAGTCAATAGAGAAGAAGACGTACAAGTTATTGCAGTTACCAAATATGTAACTGTAGAAACAGCTAAGGAAGCTGTTGATGCAGGGGTAACTGAACTGGGTGAGAATCGAGTAGAGGGTTTTAACGAAAAACACGAGGCAATTGGAGATGCTGTGAATTGGCATTTTATCGGCACGTTACAATCTAGAAAGGTTAAGAATATTATTCAGGATGTTGATTATATTCATTCTTTAGACCGCAGCTCTTTAGCAAAAGAAATTAATAAGAGAAGCGACCGAACTGTGCCATGTTTTGTACAAGTTAATACAAGTGGTGAAGATTCAAAACACGGTTTAAATCCTGAGAACGTAGAATCATTTGTAGAACAATTAAAAGAGTATGAAAATATTAAAGTGGTAGGACTCATGACCATGGCTCCTTTAACAGAAGATGAGCAGCTCATTAGAAATTGTTTTAGAAAATTGAGAGCACTACGAGAACATGTGCAGGCTTTAAATTTAGATTATGCACCATGTACATATTTATCAATGGGAATGAGTAATGATTATGAGATTGCGGCTGAAGAAGGTGCAACTCATATTAGAATAGGTTCAAGTTTAGTAGGCAACGAGACAACATAGGGGGGCTAGCCATGGGATTTAAAGAGAAAATAAAATCTTTTTTTGAATTTGACGAGTATGAAGAAGTAGATGAACCTGTTCGCAGGCAATCAGAGCAGATGGACACTGAACAAACCGAAACGAAATCTAAAGATAACGTTGTAAGTCTAACATCAATCCAGCAGGATGCTAAGATGGTTCTGTGTGAGCCTCAAGATTACGATGAAACTCAGGAGTTAGCAGATTATCTCAAAAAGCGTCAATCTATTGTTGTGAACCTGCAACGCTTAGATTCGCAAACTGGACGAAGAGTCGTTGATTTCCTAAGTGGTACTGTTTATGCACTAAACGGTAATATTCAAAGGTTAGGTCAACAGACGTTTCTTTGCACACCTGAACACGTCAATATATCAGGAACCATAAGTCAATTGTTTGAAGAAGATGAACAATTTAATAGAAAGTAGGTAAATAGTTATGTTAACGTTAGCTAATATCATTATATTAGGACTAGAAATTTATTCCTTTGCATTAATTGCTTATATTTTAATGTCTTGGTTTCCAGGTGCTAGAGAATCTTCAATTGGTCAGTTTTTAGCCAAAATTTGTGAACCGTTTTTAGAGCCATTTAGAAAAATCATTCCACCATTAGGTATGATTGATATTTCACCAATTGTTGCGATAATCGTATTGCAGTTAGCCAAGGAAGGCGCAAGAGTCTTATTCTATAGCTTATTATTCTAAGCGTTATAGGAAGGAATAGTTATGGATTTATACCAGCATTTTAGAGCAGAAGAACAAGCATTTATCGATCAAGCATTAGACTGGAAAGAGCAAGTTGAACGTCAGTACAAAATCGTCGTGACAGACTTTTTAGACCCGAGAGAGCAAACTATTTTTGAATCAATCATTGGTAAAAATGATGAACTTAAACTTTCATTTTTCGGTGGATATGATCAGGCAGAGCGTAAGCGAGCAATACTTGCACCTTTTTACGAAGATATAAATGATCGATTATATCAATTAACGGTGTTACAAGGATCTTATCATCAAAAATTTGTCACGCTAAGTCACCGGGACGTATTAGGAACATTGATGTCTTTGGGGATTCAACGAAAAAAGGTTGGAGATTTAATTGTTGATGATGGTACATTTCAAATAATTTTAGATAAGGAAATAGCCGTATTTGTTCAAATGCAGTTAACGAAAATAAAAAACACAAGTATTAATCTGTCTGAGATATCATTTGATGAAATTTTGCAGCCTGAACATGAGTGGGAAGAGAAAGATACAACTGTTTCATCTACTAGGCTCGATGTTGTTTTAAAAGAAATTTATCAAATGAGCCGGCAAAAAGCTCAAGATTTTATAAAGAAAGAAGCAGTTAAGGTCAATTATCGCATTGTTAATGATTCTTCATTTAATGTAGAACCTGGTGATCTTATTTCGTTAAAGAAAAAAGGAAGAAGTAAGGTAATTGATATATTAGGGGAAACAAAGAAACAAAAATATATCATGCGAGTTGCGAAATTAAAATAAAAAAATGAAGGATTTATACAGTTATTGTCGAATATTAACAGTAATCTAGCGACGTATGAGTACAATAAAGGGGGCAAAATAATGGGACTAACGCCATTAGATATTCATAATAAAGAATTTACTAGAGGTTTTCGCGGTTATGATGAAGATGAGGTAAATGAATTTCTCGATCAAGTTATTAAAGACTTTGAGAAAGTAATTCGTGATAAGAAGTCTCTAGAAGATAGAGTGGCAGAATTAGAAGATAAAAACAGTCACTTTAATAACATTGAAGAAACGTTAAATCGTTCGATTTTAGTTGCTCAAGAAACAGCAGATGAAGTAAAGAACAACGCGAATAAAGAAGCAAAGTTAATTATTAAGGAAGCAGAGAAAAACGCAGATCGAATTGTAAACGAAGCGTTAGCAAAATCTAGAACGGTAGCAATGGAAATCGAAGAGCTAAAAAAGCAAGCTAAAGTATTCCGTACGAGATTAAAAATGCTAGTTGAAGCGCAATTAGATATAATAGATAATGATGACTGGGAAGATCTATTCCAAGTCGAAACTAATGAAGAAGATGATCATCACATTGGTGAATATTCTACTTCTGAATAATTTTTCTTGACGAAATTCGCATTTTTCCATATAATTTCATATCGTATAAGCATATATTAATTAATTCTAAAACGAAGATGGGAATAGTAATTAAGAGTTCATCGTTTAAGCGAGCTAGGGATGGTGCGAGCCTAGTAACGACCTTTTAATGAAAATCATCCCGGAGTCCCTTTTTGAATGAAGTAGAAAAGGGCGGTTCATTCACGTTACGAATGTCGAGTGGAATAGTTTAAATAACTATTCAATGAGGGTGGTACCGCGAGCTTTTTCGTCCCTATTTTGGGATAAAAAAGCTCTTTTTTATTTTTAAAGATTTTTGTGAAGAATTGTAAAAGGACGTCTTTAATAACGTTAATAAGTTTGAGGAGGATTTGTATGAGTTATAAGGATACACTGTTAATGCCAAAAACAGAATTCCCAATGCGCGGCAATTTACCAAAACGCGAGCCCGAAATGCAAGAGCGATGGGATCAAGAAAATATTTATCAAAAGGTACAAGAACGAACAAAAGGTCGCCCGTTGTTCGTTTTACACGATGGCCCTCCGTATGCGAACGGTGATCTACACATGGGGCATGCACTTAACAAAATTTTAAAAGATTTTATTGTGCGTTATAAATCTATGTCTGGCTATCATGCACCATATGTTCCGGGGTGGGACACTCATGGTTTACCAATTGAAGTAGCGCTTACAAAGAAAAAGAAAATTAAACGTAAAGAGATGAGCGTTGCTGAATTTAGGAAGCTATGTGAAGAATATGCTCTTGATCAAATTGACCGTCAACGTGAACAATTTAAGCAACTAGGTGTTCGTGGTGATTGGGATCATCCATATATCACATTAAAACCAGAGTTTGAAGCCCAACAAATACGAGTATTTGGTGAGATGGCTAAACGAGGTTATATTTATAAAGGGAAAAAACCTGTTTACTGGTCACCGTCATCGGAATCAGCTCTAGCAGAAGCGGAAATTGAATATCAGGATAAGCGTTCACCTTCAATCTATGTTGCTTTTGATGTAACAGAAGGTAAAGGCGTTTTAGACGGAGATGAGAAGATCGTTATCTGGACAACAACTCCTTGGACCATTCCAGCTAACTTAGCTATTGCTGTACATCCTGATTTAGAGTATGCAGTTGTCGAAGTAGATAATGCTAAATACGTCATTGCTCATGATTTATTAGAAGAAGTAACCCAAAAACTAGAATGGGAAAACCCATCAGTAGTTAAAACATTAAAAGGTTCTGACTTAGAAAAAGTGGTTACTAGACACCCATTCTATGATCGTGATTCTCTAGTTATTTTAGGGGAACACGTAACAACCGAGTCAGGTACTGGATGTGTACACACGGCACCAGGACACGGTGAAGATGACTTTTGGATTGGTAAACAGTACGGTTTAGATGTTTTATGTCCAGTAGATGAAAAAGGTGTATTTACAGAAGAAGCTCCTGGTTTTAAGGGGCAGTTCTATGATAAAGCTAATAAGGAAATCACTCAGAAGTTAGAAGAAGTAGGTGCATTATTAAAACTTGAATTCATGACGCACTCTTACCCACATGATTGGCGTACGAAGAAGCCAACTATTTTCCGTGCAACGTCTCAGTGGTTTGCATCTGTTAAAGATTTCAGAGAGCAGCTTCTTCAAGCTGTTAAAGATGTAAATTGGCACCCTCACTGGGGTGAAATTCGTATGCATAACATGGTTAAAGACCGTGAAGATTGGTGTATTTCTCGTCAACGTGTATGGGGGGTTCCAATACCAGTATTTTATGGTGAAAATGGAGAGCCAATTATTACTGAAGAAACCATTGACCATGTAAGCAGTTTATTTAATGAACACGGTTCAAATGTTTGGTTTGAACGTGAGGCTAAAGATTTATTACCTGAAGGGTTTACACACCCATCAAGTCCAAATGGTGAGTTCACGAAAGAAACAGATATTATGGATGTTTGGTTCGATTCAGGTTCTACCCATCAAGGGGTATTAGTTGAGCGTGACGATTTAGACCGTCCTGCAGACCTTTATTTAGAAGGTTCTGACCAATATCGTGGTTGGTTTAACTCATCTATAACAACGTCTGTTGCTGTGACAGGTAAAGCTCCTTATAAAGGAATTTTAAGCCACGGCTTTACGCTAGATGGCGAAGGCCGTAAGATGAGTAAATCACTTGGTAACGTCATGGTTCCATCTAAGATCATGAAACAGCTTGGTGCTGACATTCTTCGTTTATGGGTAGCCAGTACTGACTATTCCGGAGACGTACGAGTATCAGATAACATTTTAAAACAAGTTGCTGAAGTTTATCGTAAGATTCGTAATACGTTCCGTTTCTTACTTGGAAACTTACATGATTTTGAACCTGCGAAAGACAAAGTAGATGAAGCAAACCTAGAAGAAGTGGATCGCTACATGCTCATTCGTCTGCAGGAAACGATTCGTAAAGTTCGTAAAGCTTATGATGAGTATGAATATTCAACGATCTATCATACGATTAACAATTTCTGTACAGTAGATTTAAGTTCATTCTATCTAGACTTTGCGAAAGATATTTTATATATCGAAAATGCAGATAATCATCGTCGTCGCAGCATCCAAACAGTGTACTATGAAATGATCGTCTCATTAACTAAGTTAATGTCACCAATCTTATCTCACACAACTGAAGAGGCTTATCAGTACATTCCTGGGGTTGAAGAAGATAGTGTTCAACTAACAGATATGCCTGAACCTCGCGCAGTTGAACAAGAAGCAACTATTAAAGAAAAATGGGAACAATTCATGGAAGTACGTGAGGATGTTCTAAAAGCATTAGAAGAAGCACGTGCGGATAAAATTATCGGTAAATCATTAGAAGCTAAAGTAACGATTGTGCCAAAAGACGAGTCAACCATGGATTTGTTAGAGTCAATGCAATATTTACATCAGTATCTAATCGTTTCCGAAGTCAAACTAGCTCAAAGTAACGATTTAGCAAAATCTTATGATCGTGTGTCAGTTGCAGTTGAAAAACACGACGGAGAAAAATGTCAACGCTGCTGGGTGTCATCCCACACAGTTGGAAAAGATGTCCAACACCCAGATTTATGTGAACGCTGTGCAGGCATTGTAGGTTAAATTATAAGTTTAAAAGAAGGGTCTTAATAGTCATGAACTTGACTGTTAAGGCCCTTTTAATTAATTTTATAGGAACCTTGATGATTAATAATCAATCGTTAATTTTTCATTTTTGTGGTAAAATGCAATAGGATAGCAATTTATGGAGGTAGCAACGTGAGATACTATGTCATTACACTACTAATTGTTTTATTTGATCAAGCAACAAAGTGGATGGTTGCATTAAACATGAATCTATATGATTCTTACGAAGTTATACCAGGTTTTTTCTGGATTACGTCACACCGAAATACCGGAGCGGCTTGGGGAATCTTAGAAGGACAAATGTGGTTATTTTATATTGTCACTGTCATTGTGATAGGTATTCTTATTTATTACATGCAACTATATAAAAACAGCTACCCATGGTTAATGATTGGATTTGCCTTTATATTAGGTGGTGCGATTGGTAACTTTATTGATCGTATTTTTCTTCAAGAAGTGATTGATTTTATTGATTTAAATATTTTTGGATATGATTTTCCAATCTTTAATTTAGCTGACTCAGCACTAACTGTAGGGGTTATTTTAGTGATTATCATGATGTTAATTGATGAAATGAAGAATAAAGGGAAGAAAGTAGATGAGTAAACAGAAGGTTATTGTAAATGAGACATACCAAAATAAGCGAATTGATAAGGTGTTAACTGATTTAAACAAGGGTGCATCAAGGAGTCAAATTCAATCCTGGATTAAAGATGGCTACGTTTTAGTTAACGGTGAGAAAGTTAAAAGCAATTACAAATGCCAATTAAATGACGAAATTGTATGGGAAGAGCCTGAAGTTCAAGAACTAGAAATTGAACCAGAAAATATCCCGCTTGATATTCATTATGAAGATGAACATCTTTTAGTCGTTAATAAAGCGAAAGGAATGGTTGTTCATCCGTCTCATGGTCACCGTACAGGAACTTTAGTTCATGCTCTTCTATATCATTGTCAAGATCTTTCGGGAATTAATGGTGTTTATAGACCGGGAATCGTGCATCGAATCGATAAGGATACAAGTGGTTTACTAGTCGTGGCCAAGCATGATCGAGCTCATGAGATTTTATCGTCACAGTTACAAGATAAAAAAGTAAAACGCTCCTATGAGGCCATCGTGCATGGTGTTATTGAACATGACAAAGCAACGATTGATGCACCTATCGGAAGAGATCCTGATGATCGTCAGAAAATGGCAGTTGTTGAAAGTGGAAAACCAGCTGTTACACATTTTTCAGTTGCCCGTCGTTTTGAAAACTTTTCACATGTTTATTGTGATTTAGAAACAGGCCGTACACATCAAATTAGAGTTCATTTCCAATATATCGATCATCCGTTAGTCGGTGACCCTAAATACGGAAGACGTAAAACGTTAGACGTTCAAGGTCAGGCTTTACATGCAAGAAAGTTATCATTTACACATCCTATAACAGAGGAAGAATTAAGCTTCACCTGTGAAGCTCCAGATATTTTTCAAGAAACGTTAGAAAAAGTTGCGAAAATGTATTGACTTTAAATCAGAATCGGTTAAAATAAACAATTAGAATATAAAACCTTTAAGCATAGTCCAGAGAGGCTATCAAGGTGACGGAACTTAAGTAGGGATTAGTGTAACTATAACCTCTTTTGTCACCTTGTGTGCCAAAAGAGGTTTTTTATATAATGAAGAGGAGGGATGTCATGAAGGAAAAAACACAACTTCTAGACCAAGCAGCGATTGCAAGAGCTATTAAGCGGATATCCCATGAAATTATTGAACGTAACAAAGGAACAGATGATTTAATTTTAGTTGGGATTAAAACTAGAGGGTTGCCACTTGCTAAGCGAATTCAAAAGAACATCGAACAAATTGAAAACGTAACAGTGGAAACAGGGGAATTAGACATTTCGTTATATCGAGACGATTTATCAAATCGAGACGATGTTGATGAAGCAACCGTCAACCAGCGAAACATCCCGCAAGATATTATCGGTAAAACGATTATATTAGTCGATGATGTATTATACACTGGACGTACAGTTCGAGCTGCCATGGATGCAATAATGGATCTTGGAAGACCGAAAATTATCCAGTTGGCTGTACTAGTCGATCGAGGCCATCGTGAGCTCCCGATTCGAGCTGATTATGTCGGTAAAAACATCCCAACTTCTCAAGAAGAAGTTATAAAGGTTCAATTAGAAGAATCTGATGAAATGGATCAAGTAAGCATTTATGAATAATTAAATACAAACCTTTAAATGTAGTCCAGAGAGGCTAAAAAGGTTGTGAACGTAGACTTGTCATATCCTACTCGAGGAGTAGTATGTACAGGTATACCTCTTTGCGACCTTCGCAAAGAGGTTTTTTTATGAAAAAGTTTTAAATTCATATCAATGAAGGTCAATCCTTCTAAGGAGGAAGAAAGATGAACGAAAATGAGAAAGTATTAGATATTAGAGACGTACCGAACTTAAGCAAATGGTTAATTTTAAGCCTTCAACATTTATTTGCCATGTTTGGGGCTACAATTTTAGTACCATTTTTAACAGAGATGTCACCAAGTGTTGCGTTAATTACAAGTGGACTTGGTACTTTGAGCTATTTAATGATTACTAGAGGACGTATACCTGCTTACTTAGGGTCGAGTTTTGCTTTTATTACACCTATTATAGTAGCAACCCAAGTGGAAAGCTTGGCAGGAGCTATGGTTGGGGCATTTTTAGTAGGTGTCGTTTATGGAATAGTTGCTTTATTGATTCGAATGGCTGGGGTGGATTGGTTACTAAACCTATTACCTCCAGTAGTTGTTGGGCCGGTCATTATGGTTATCGGATTAGGGCTAGCACCAACTGCAATCGACATGGCTATGAATGATGCGGACGGAAATTATAGCTTAACATTGATTGGAATTGCACTTGCGACGTTAACGATTACCATTATAGCCTCGATCTTCTTTAAAGGGTTTTGGAAAATCATCCCGATTTTATTAGGTATACTTGGCGGGTATTTGGTTGCCCTCTTTGCTGGAGTAGTCAATACACAAGAGATTAAATCTAGTTGGAGTGAGCTAACGAGCGCAGGTTCCATCACGGAATTCTTCTCAGCTGTTTTTACAAAACCTGAGTTTCTAATTCCGTTTGTTGATTTCTCACCTTTCGATGTCATTAGTTGGTCCATTGTAGGAATCATGGTTCCAATCGCGCTTGTCACAATCACAGAGCACATTGGTGATCAGATGGTGTTATCAAAAGTGACAGGGCAAAATTTCATAAAAAAACCAGGACTTCATCGTTCAATCTTAGGAGATGGGTTGGCAACAGTCATTGCTTCAATGTTAGGTGGACCGCCAAACACGACGTATGGCGAAAATATTGGAGTATTAGCGATTACTAGAGTATTTAGTGTGTTCGTCATAGGGGGAGCAGCAGTACTTGCGATTTTCTTCGGGTTTATCGATATCATCGCAGTATTAATTGAATCGATTCCTACAGCAGTTATGGGCGGAGTTTCGATTCTATTATTCGGGATTATCGCTTCTAGTGGACTTAGAATGCTGATTGATAACAATGTAGATTTAGGACAGAACAGAAACTTAATTATCGCATCGGTAATCCTAGTGATAGGTATTGGAGGCCTGTATATTGAACTGCAGCTTCCGAATTTTGATCTACAAGTTTCAGGCATGGCACTTTCTGCGATCGTGGGTGTGATTTTAAACCTCATATTACCTGGAAGAGAAAAAGCATCCCGAAACCAAGATCAAATGTTTAAAGCAGATTCGAAAGAAAAGAAAGCAAGCTAACAAAGGGGTGTGTCGATTGAATCTACTTTCTATTCAAGATTTATCGAATGAACAGATTTATAGAATTTTAGATGATGCTCATGCTATACAACATAATCGAGAATTGGCTTTAAATGCAACTGGTGCCCTACTTTTCTATGAACCTTCCACCAGAACTAAAATGAGTTTCGAAATGGCTTGTATGAATTCAGGAGTAAATCTATTATCTTTCACTCCTGAGACATCAAGTGTTATAAAAGGTGAATCCCTCTACGACACAGTTAAAACAATGGAAGCACTTGGGGCTAATTTTGTTGTCATTAGACATAAGCAAGAGAAATATTTTGAGAAGTTAAGAAATCTCTCTATTCCGATTATCAATGCAGGTGATGGGACTGGGGAACACCCGACCCAGAGTTTGCTAGATTTACATACGATTAGACAAGAGTTTGGATCGTTTCATAATTTAAATGTTGTCATCAGCGGAGATATTATTCATAGCAGAGTCGCGCGGTCGAACGCGTATGCATTAGATCGCCTTGGGGCTAACGTATTATTAGTTTCAAAACCAGAATGGCGAGATTCAAGTTTACCATTTGACTACATAGAGATGGATGAAGCGTGTAAAGTAGCGGACGTCTTAATGTTATTAAGGGTACAGAAAGAAAGACATAGCTTAGGGAATCAAGATGAAAATTACTTAGAAAATTACGGTCTTACACTTCAAAGGGAAAAGCTTATGAAACCAAGCAGTATCATCATGCACCCTGCCCCTGTTAATCGAGGCGTTGAAATTGATTCATCACTTGTAGAATGTGAAAGGTCGAGGATTTTTAAACAGATGAAAAATGGTGTAGCGATTCGCCAAGCAGTTATACAAGTGTGTTTACAAAAAGGAGGCATAATTTATGACATTACTCATTAAAAACGCAAATGTCTTAGAACAAGGATTGGTTGATGTATTGATTGAGGAAGACAAGATCAAAGCTATTGGAACAGAATTAGATTCAACAAATATGGAAGTGGTTGATGCAAAGGGCCAATTCTTATTTCCAGGTTTTGTTGATATTCATGTTCATTTACGTGAACCAGGTGGTGAATCAAAGGAGACAATTGAGTCTGGTTCAATAGCTGCAGCTAAAGGCGGGTTTACAACTGTATGTTCCATGCCTAATACAAACCCAGTACCAGATTCAATGGAACAGCTTCAGAATGTATTAGATCGAATAAATAAAACTTCACACGTTCGAGTGTTACCTTATGCATCAATTACTAAAGAACAAGAAGGGCAAGAACTAGTAGATATTAATATATTAAAAGCTCAAGGTGCTTTTGCCTTTACAGATGATGGAGTCGGCGTTCAGTCAGCACATATGATGTATGAAGCAATGAAAAAGGCTAAACAAGCAAATGCATCCATTGTTGCGCATTGTGAAGAGAACACTTTAGTTTATGGTGGAGTCATGCAAAGTGGAGAGAAAAGCTTAGAGCTTGACTTACCCGGCATCCCTTCGATTAGTGAATCGACTCAAATTGCAAGGGACGTATTGTTATCAGAAGCAACAGGTTGCCATTATCATGTTTGTCATGTTAGCACGAAAGAATCTGTTAGAGTAATTCGTGATGCCAAACGAGCAGGTATCCCTGTAACTGCAGAAGTCTCACCTCATCACATAATTCTAACTGAAGATGATATTCCTTCTAATGATGCGAATTATAAGATGAACCCTCCGCTAAGATCAAAGGCTGATCGACAAGCATTAATTGATGGCTTGAAAGACGGTACGATTGATTGTATCGCTACCGATCATGCTCCTCATACCGAACAAGAAAAATCGAATGGATTCCTCAATTCGCCATTCGGAATCGTCGGTTTAGAAACCGCATTTCCATTACTATATACACATACTGTAAAAAAGAATATGTTTTCATTGAAACAATTAGTTGATTGGATAACGATTAAACCTTCACGCATTTTCGGACTACCTTACGGTCAATTAAACATCGGTTCTACAGCTGATCTTGTGTTAGTTAATTTAGAAGAATCGCAAACTATTGAACCGGATCAATTTGCATCAAAAGGTCGGAATACCCCGTTTGTTAATTGGGAGGTTCAAGGTATTCCAGTTATGACGATCTTAGAAGGTGAAATTGTATGGAGAAAGGATGAACTATATGTCTAATCGTTACTTAATATTAGAAGATGGCTCTGTGTTTCAAGGTAAAGCTTTTGGTGCACCAGTTCAAGAGAAGTTTGGTGAAGTTGTCTTTAATACAGGTATGACTGGGTATCAGGAAACACTTTCAGACCCATCCTACTGCGATCAATTTGTAGTGATGACCTATCCTTTAATAGGAAATTACGGTATAAATCGTGATGATTTTGAAACCATTACGCCATCAATATCTGGCCTTATCGTGAAACAGGCTACGGAATATCCTTCTAACTTCAGAAAGGAATGGTCATTGAATGATTATTTTAAACAAAAGAACATTCCTGGATTGTCAGACATTGATACAAGACGATTGGTCAAAACAATTCGAGAAAGAGGAACGATGAAAGGTGTTATGGTTGATTCAATTGAGAATTTATCTGAGATCGAGTCCAATCTAAACGATTTCACCTATCGAAACGATCAAGTTAAACGAGTTTCTACGGTCAAACCATATGTGGTCCCGGGTAAAGGCGAACGAATCGTGTTAGTAGATTTCGGCATGAAGCATGGCATATTAAAAGAATTTACTGAGCGTCATTGTCATGTCACAGTGGTTCCGTATAATACCTCTTCTGATGAAATTCTGCAGCTCAAGCCTGATGGAGTCATGTTATCAAATGGACCTGGAAACCCTAAAGATGTTCAAGAAGGTATTGATCTAGTAAAAGGTCTCATGGGTAAAGTACCGGTTTTTGGAATCTGCTTGGGTCATCAATTAATTGCTCTTGCTTGTGGAGCCGATACACATAAGATGAAATTCGGTCACAGAGGCGGCAATCATCCAGTTAAAGATTTACGAACAAAGGAGGTATGGATGACATCTCAAAATCATGGATATGCCGTGACACCGGAATCATTAGGTCAAACTAGCCTAACAATTACGCAAACAGCGCTAAACGATGGCACGATTGAAGGTTTAGAACATGAACAATATGACATGTTTTCAGTTCAGTATCACCCAGAAGCATCACCTGGACCACAAGATTCCAATCAATTATTCGATCTTTTCTTATCAAGAATAAATGGAGGGATTATCCATGCCTAAACGTACAGATATTAACAAAATATTAGTGATCGGTTCCGGGCCAATTATTATCGGGCAAGCAGCCGAATTTGATTATGCAGGAACGCAAGCTTGTCAAGCTCTTAAGGAAGAAGGTTATCAAGTCGTACTGGCGAATTCTAACCCTGCGACGATTATGACAGATGAAACGATGGCAGATGAAATTTATATGGAGCCATTAACCCCTGAATTTTTAACAAAAATTATACGTAAAGAACAACCTGATGCTATTTTACCTACACTGGGAGGTCAAACAGGGCTTAATATGGCCATGGAATTAGATCGCAGGGGTATTTTAGAAGAGTATCAAGTTGAAATACTAGGTACAAAGCTAAGCGCAATTGAGCAAGCAGAAGACCGTGATTCATTCAGAAGCTTGATGTATGAACTTAACGAACCTGTTCCAGAAAGCGAAATTGTTCAATCTATTGATGAAGCGTTAGATTTTGCAAATTCCATTGGCTATCCAGTCATTATACGACCAGCTTATACGATGGGCGGAACTGGGGGAGGTATTTGTGAAACGGAACAAGAATTAATTGAAATTGTACGTAATGGACTCGATGCTTCCCCAGTCAATCAATGTTTAATTGAAAAAAGTATCGCAGGTTTCAAAGAAATCGAATATGAAGTGATGCGCGATGGTGAGGATCATGCGATAGTTGTTTGTAATATGGAAAATATTGATCCAGTTGGCATACATACAGGTGACTCAATCGTTGTAGCACCTTCGCAGACGTTAAGCGATCGTGAATACCAAATGCTTCGAAATGTGTCACTTAGAATTATTAAAGCTCTTCAAATAGAAGGTGGATGTAACGTTCAGTTAGCTCTCGACCCATATAGCTTTGATTATTATGTCATTGAAGTTAACCCGCGAGTAAGCAGATCATCTGCATTAGCTTCAAAAGCAACGGGTTACCCGATTGCAAGAATTGCTGCAAAAATAGCTGTTGGGTTAACACTTGATGAAATGATTAACCCAGTGACTGGTTCTACTTATTCGCATTTTGAACCTGCACTTGATTATGTGGTCACGAAAATCCCGCGTTGGCCATTTGATAAGTTTCATGCTGCCAATCGTAAGTTGGGCACACAAATGAAAGCGACTGGTGAAGTAATGGGGATTGGACGTACGTTTGAAGAATCACTGCTCAAATCAGTACGTTCTTTGGAGATTTGTACAAATGATCTCTATTTACCTAATGTTGAAAGCATTTCAATGGAAACTTTGATGATACGGTTAAAAACAGCTGACGATGAAAGGTTATTCCTAATTGCCGAGGCATTTAGACGAGGGTTTACGTTGGAAGATGTTCATCAATACACTGAAATTGACTTATTCTTTTTGTATAAATTAAAAGGACTATTAGATTTAGAGAAACAATTACAAAAGAGTGCGTGGAATCTTATTCTACTAAAAGAAGCGAAAGAAAAAGGTTTTATGGATGAGACAATTGCTAGATTATGGGGAGTTTCAGAAGAAGAGGTTCGCTCGTTTAGACTAACGAATGAGCTAGCACCAGTCTATAAAATGGTTGATACCTGCGCAGCTGAATTCACTTCAGAAACGCCGTACTTTTATAGCTCTTATGAAGAAGAGAATGAATCGTTTGTGACGGACCGTAAGAAGGTTTTAGTCATAGGGTCAGGTCCAATTCGAATTGGGCAAGGAATAGAGTTCGATTATGCAACGGTACACTCGGTATTAGCTCTTAAAGATGCTGGTTATGAGGCGATTATTATGAACAATAATCCTGAAACCGTATCAACTGACTTTCAAATTTCCGATAAATTATATTTTGAGCCATTAACTTTAGAAGATGTGTTAAATGTCATTGATTTAGAAAAACCTGACGGTGTCATCGTTCAATTTGGTGGTCAAACGGCCATTTCCTTAGTCGATGGTTTAGAACAATATGGTGTACCGATTTTAGGTACATCTAAGCAATCAATCGATCAGGCTGAAGATCGTGATCAATTTGAACAATTGCTAGAAAGTTTATCCGTTCCAAGACCTGATGCAAGAATTGCTACTAGTGAAGAGCAAGCGATTGACCAAGCTAAACAACTAGGTTTCCCAGTATTAGTGAGACCATCATACGTTCTTGGCGGGAGAGCAATGGAAATTGTTTATGACGAAAGTGATTTAAAACACTACATGAAATATGCAGTTGAAGTCCATCAAGATAAACCTGTATTAATCGACCGTTATTTAACAGGGGTTGAACTAGAAGTAGATGCCATATGTGATGGGGAAACAGTTGTGATTCCAGGATTAATGGAGCATATTGAACGCGCAGGAGTTCACTCGGGTGACTCGATTGCTGTTTATCCTACACAGAACATTTCAAAAGATATTAAAGAACGCTGCGTTGACATTACTAAGAAAATTGCTAATGAACTGCAGGTTATTGGTCTTATCAACATTCAATTTGTTTACCACGAAGGTGAAATTTATGTGCTTGAGGTGAATCCGAGATCAAGCAGAACGGTTCCGTTTTTAAGTAAAATTACTGGGGTGACGATGGCTAACATAGCTACCCAAGTTATGTTAGGAAAAAGTCTAACAGAACTAGGATATGCTGATGGCGTCATTCCAGAGAAAGATTTAATCTCTGTAAAGGTACCTGTTTTTTCTTTTGAAAAATTAAGAAGTGTCGACATCACCCTAGGACCTGAGATGAAGTCGACAGGAGAAGTCATTGGAAGGGATTATCAACTAGAGAAAGCTTTATATAAAGGTATTACTGCTTCCGGTCTTAATATTCCGACTGAAGGAGCCGTTTTATTAACGGTTGCAGACCCTGACAAATTAGAAATGCAGGCTATTGCAAATCGATTTCATGCTATTGGTTTTGAACTTTATGCAACAGATGGATCGGCAAGAGCGATCGAATCGATGGGGTTACCTGTCCAAACGGTTAATAAAATTGGTGCGAATAATAACCTGTTAGATTTAATTGAGTCCGGGAAAGTTCAGTTTGTCATCAACACATTATCTAGAGGAAAACAGCCTCACACAGATGGATTTAGGATACGACGTGAAGCCGTTGAACATGGTGTGGCGTGCTTAACATCATTAGATACAGCTAGGGCAATTTTAAGTGTGATTGAATCAATGACTTTTACTGCTCAGCCTATGCCAAAACAAGAAGTGGCGGTGCTGACTTAATGTTTCGTAAGGAGATGAAAATAGAGTCTAATAGATTAATTGCCTTAGACACTTATGAGATGGTACTTGAAGGAGACCTAGTTCAGTATATTAAAAACCCGGGACATTTCATTCATATACAAATTGGAGAAGGAACAGCGCATATGCTGCGTCGTCCAATCTCCATTGCAGACTACGACAAACAAATAAATCAATTAACGATCATCTATAAAGTATTTGGAGAAGGAACGGATTGGTTAGCTCGGCAATTACCTGGGGGACAAATCAATGTATTAGGTCCCCTTGGAAATGGTTTTGATTTGAGTGGTATCCAGGGTCAGACAGTCATAGTTATTGGCGGAGGAGTAGGAGTTCCGCCCTTATATAATCTAGTCAAACAGTTGAACAGTCAGTTTAACGACGTTACAGCCATTTTAGGTTATCAGTCAAAGGTATCAATCTTTTATGAAAAAGAATTTAAAGATTTAACTCAAACTTACATAGCAACTGATGATGGTACTTACGGTTATGATGGACTCGTCACGGATGTTATTAGAGAGTTAAGATTTTCATACGACCATTATTTCAGCTGTGGACCGACGGGGATGTTAAAAGCTGTGCAGCACCAATTATCAGATATTGATGGCTATATATCTATTGAAGAACGGATGGGCTGCGGGGTAGGGGCGTGTTTTGCATGCGTCTGTCAAGCAGATAATGACAAAGGTTACGTTAAAATCTGTCAGGACGGTCCTGTGTTTCATGCTAAAGAGGTGACATTATGAATCTATCAGTACAATTAGGAGGATTAACATTAAAAAATCCAGTAATGCCAGCTTCAGGATGCTTTGGTTTTGGCCAAGAATTTAGTCAATTTTATGATCTAAACACTCTTGGTGCCATCGTGATTAAAGCTGCAACAGGGGAAGCCCGGTTTGGAAATCCGACTCCTCGCGTAGCGGAAACGTCTTCAGGAATGCTAAATGCGATTGGTTTGCAAAATCCAGGTGTTGATCAAATTATCAAACAAGAATTACCATTCTTAGAGCAATTTGATACACCAGTCATCGCAAACGTAGCTGGTAGTTCAGAGGAGGAGTACGTGATAGTTGCAGAGAAACTATCGAAGGCAAGTACGGTTAAAGCTCTTGAATTAAATATTTCATGTCCAAATGTTAAAGAAGGCGGTATACAATTCGGTACAGATCCTGAACTAGCCTATCAGTTAACGAATAAGGTGAAAAATGTATCGAGTAAACCGTTATTCGTTAAGCTTTCTCCTAATGTCACGAATATCGTATCGATGGCAAAAGCAGTAGAAGAAGCGGGGGCAGATGGACTATCGATGATTAACACATTAACTGGCATGAAGATCGATTTAAAGACAAGAAAGCCACTCATCGCCAATGAAACGGGTGGTCTATCGGGACCAGCTATTAAACCAATTGCCATAAGAATGATTCACCAGGTCCGTCAAGTATCTAATATTCCCATTATCGGGATGGGAGGTATAACCACTTCAGAAGATGTGCTTGAATTTTTATTGGCAGGGGCCGACGCAGTAGCAGTTGGGACAGCCAATTTTCAAAATCCATATGCTTGTAAGGACATCATAGATGAACTGCCACGTGCTTTCGAAAAATTTGGTTATAATTCTTTAAATGAGCTTAAGGGAGTTGTATCCACATGAAATCTTCCATCTATATCGCGTTAGATTTTCACACTAAAAAAGAGGCATTAGATTTCCTCGATGTGCATCAATTAAATGAAGCTCCTGTTAAAGTTGGTATGCAGCTATTCTATCGTGAGGGGCCACTACTTATACAAGAATTAAAGAAGCGTGGTCATTCTATTTTTCTAGACTTAAAATTACACGATATACCGAATACAGTTTATCATGCCATGAAAAGTTTAGCTCACCTTGATGTTGATATAGTTAATATACACGCATCAGGCGGATTAGACATGATGAAAGCAGCTAAAAAAGGTCTGGAGAAAGGGAGCGCGACGAAAATTCCATTGTTATTGGCAGTCACGCAACTAACCTCGACGGATGATCTCATGTTGTCTAACGAACTATTAATTAAAGAGCCTATGGAACAGGTCGTTCTTTCTTATGCAGAATTAGCTAAGCGTGCTGGCGTAAATGGAGTCGTATGCTCCGTAGCGGAATCTAAGTTTATTAAACAGTTGTGCGGGACTGAATTTGTAACGGTTACCCCTGGTATTCGCCTTAAACATGATCACGCAGATGATCAGAAGCGAATCGCAACCCCATCTCAAGCTAGGTTTTCAGATCATCTCGTTATGGGCAGGAGTATTACACAATCAAAGAACCCAAAAGCTGCGTATAAGCGGGCATTAAAGGAGTGGAATCATGAGTATAGCGAAACAACTAATTAATATTGGTGCCATAAAGTTAGACCCAGAGAATTATTTTACTTGGACATCCGGAATCAAGTCACCGATCTATTGTGATAATCGAATAATTATTTCATTCCCAAAAGTCAGGAAATCTGTTATAGAAGCCATGTTACAAGAGATTAAGACAAATTTTAAAGAGGTTGAAGTCATCGCCGGTTGTGCAACAGCAGGAATTCCACACGCAGCTTGGATTGCTGATCAGTTAGATCTTCCAATGGTCTATGTTCGCGACAAAGCTAAAAGCCACGGGTTAAACAACCAGATTGAAGGTCAAATAGGCAATGGTGAGCGAGTACTTGTTATTGAAGATTTAATCTCAACTGGAGGAAGTTCCATTAAAGCAGCTAATGCGGTTGAAGAAGCCGGAGGAGAGGTATTAGGTATTTTATCTATTTTTTCATATAACTTGATGAAGAGTCAAAAAAATATGAAAGAACATGGATATGAATCTTATAGTTTATTAACATTTGATACGTTACTCCATGAGCTTGTAGAGAGCGGCGATTTTGATACAAACCAGATGAACACCTTAATAGAATGGCGTAATAATCTTTAAGTGTTTTAGGTAGTTCAAGTTTCTAGTTTGAACTACTTTTTTTAATTAACATACCGATCACACAATCTTTATTTAGGGCAATTTCAAGAATTATATTATTTTCATAATCAATATAGCCCATGATAAAACTCCCGGATTCTGTTTTTTTATAATAATTGTTACCATAAATGTCAATAACATGTTCTTTAGAATCTCCAACCTTAATTCCATGCTGAGTAGTATAATTATCGGTAATAATATAACGAAATACCTGTTGGTTATTGATACCTATTTCCAACCCGGCATACTT
Source organism: Piscibacillus salipiscarius (assembly GCF_042685285.1). Classification (NCBI taxonomy): domain Bacteria; kingdom Bacillati; phylum Bacillota; class Bacilli; order Caryophanales; family Bacillaceae; genus Piscibacillus; species Piscibacillus salipiscarius. Next base: position 56,305 of record NZ_JBHUMZ010000016.1, read on the forward strand.
ATAATAACTAGAGATTGGATTCTTTGTTTTATGGATTTTTTCGGGCTTGCCAAAAATCCTCAGCACATCACTCTCGGTCGAATATAGTGTAATAGATTCAACGTTTTCACTAGAAAGGACAGTAGTACTAACCTCTTGTAGGTAATCGTTTTGAGTAATACTCGGAAATAATAAGAAACCAAGTAATGTTGAAATTAATATTATATTTCGTTTCCTAACCTTCATCTTTAACCTCTAAGTTAATTTCTTTTGATTGATTAAAGTTTATATTGTAATTTCGCTGATCTACTATTTGTTTATCATTATAAAGTGTTAACTCAATTTTTGTTTCAGCGTTAAATTTAATTGGGTCTTCTTCAAAATATTCAAACCTTAATGTATCACCGTTACTGATAATAGAACCATCCGCATACATACCATTTTGACCAGCTACAAAGTGATCTTCTTGATACAGTTTCATTTCGACTCGGTTAAATTGTAATGTAGAATCATTTTGCACTTGAATAGTGGCCTCAGGTTCAGGTAATGACTCAGCTTGGTTAGAGCATCCTTGTGTAATTAAAAGTAGAGTGATGATCGTCATTATGGATAAGCATTTCATTTAATTATCCCCCTTTTTTATATTTTACTATAAATTTATTGTTTTTCAATAAAAAATAATTGTTTTGCAGTATTAATTGCTGCTGTTGACGCTTTTCTTGGAAACAGTCTCAACTTTCTTAAACTACTTCTATTCGCTAGGCGTGATTTTCATCAAGCGCTAATCCTATAGGAGTGGCCATCTTTCGCAAAATTTTTAATATAGGTATATAATCTGATCTTCTATGGGCGTAAGTTTGATTTCTATAGGTGTAAATTTAAATAAATAAGCGTAAAAAAGAACCTGAACACCGCGTTCAGGTTCCTAATCTAATCTTTCTTTAATTGTTTAACAAACTGCTCATCTGGCGTAACGTATATGGTTTGCTGATTGTCATAAATAACATAGCCAGGTTTAGCACCGTTTGGTTTTTTAACGTGTTTAACTAGGGTATAATCAACTGGTACTGAGGATGATAGTTTGGCTTTACTGTAAAAGGCGGCTATATTAGCTGCTTCCATAATCGTTTCTTCACTTGGGTCATTTGAACGAATGATGACATGGGAGCCTGGAATATCTTTGGTGTGTAACCAAAGATCATTTTTATTCGCCAGTCTGTTTGTTACATACTCGTTTTGTTTGTTATTACGCCCAACAACAATGTCAGTACCATCATTTGCATGATAATAATCAGGTTGTAACATCTTTTTCTTCTTCTTTTTAGAAGATGATTTTCGTTTCAGGTAGCCTTGCTCCTGAAGCTCTTCACGAATGTCTTCGATATCCTCTTCTCGTGCTTGTTCTAACTGCTGAATAAGGCGTGAAAAATAATCAATTTCTTCTTTGGCTTTTTCTATTTCAACTAATACAATTTCTTTTGATTTTTTAAGCTTTTGATAGTTTTTAAAATAATGCTGAGCATTTTGACTCGGTGTTTTATTTGGATTAAGTTCGATCGTCATTTCATTTTGTTCAGGGTCATAATAATCAACAACGGTAACTGATTCATCACCCGGTTTCACCATGTGCATGTGAGCCGTTAAAAGCTCACCTTTCTTTTGGTAGTCATCAGCTTTCTCAGCTTTCTTCAATGTTTTTTCGTGTTTTTTGATTTTACGTTCATTTTTATCGCGCTCATTTTTTATAAAACGCATAAGGTCATGCGTCATTCCTTTTACGCGGTCACGCTCAGCTTTCCCTTTATAAAACTCATTAAGCATGTCGCTAGTACGTTCAAAATATGTTTTAAATTTTGATGAACCAATTAAATCGAGAACATGAAAATCATCCTTTGGGCCGTTTAAGATAAACGGTTGATATTCATGATCCTCAAGGTTTGTTTTGAAATCATTAAAGATCTGTTCATACTGTTCATTGCGTCCTAAATAAGTCTTTTCCTCTAAAGCCTTAGAAACTGCTGGAGATAAGCCCATAAGTAAATTAAGTATTTGTCTGTCCATACGGCCTTGGTTAAAGTCTAATTTTCTTACAAATGCATTACTATCTAAATCAAGAGGATTTAACTTCCCTTGTTCAGGAGGCGCAACATATGTCTGTCCAGGTAATATTGAACGGTGTCGATTTTGAAGTGAACTAATATGTTTAAAGCTATCTAAAATCATGTTTCTTTCTGGATCTATTAGAATCACGTTCGAATGCTTACCCATTATTTCAATAATTAATTTCTTTTTCTTTTCATCACCGATTTCATCCTTACTTCGAACAGTAATATGAATAATTCTCTCAAGTTCAACCTGTTCTATGGATTCAATAAAGCCAGCACCTAGATGTTTTCTAAGCACCATACAATACATTGGGGGTTCTTTAGGGTTATTAAATTTTTCATCAGTCAAATGGACTCTTGCATAATTCGGATGTATGGATATTAATAGTTGCTTATTCTGTCCGTTTTGACGTATGGTAAGAATTAATTCTGTATCTGTAGGCTGATAAATTTTTGTAATTCGTCCGCTCGACAGTTCTTGGTTTAATTCATGGGAGACTGCTCGAGTAACAATTCCGTCAAATGCCATAATAATCACCTCTATACGAAGAATAGTATAGCACGAAACAGATTTAAATCGTTAGGCATTACGGAAAACTATTGAAAAATCCTTTCATTTCATGAAACAATAATGATGTAGCTGATTTGCTAATATCGTGAAGTAGGTGAAGAAATTGGTTAATAGTATGACTGGTTTTGGACAGGTTCAAGAAAAAATAGACCAAACAACCATTTCTATGGAAGTAAAGACAGTTAACCATCGCTTTTTAGATTGTGCATTTAAAATGCCTCGTGAATTTTTAGTGCTTGAAGATGAAATGAAGAAAAAGGTACGCCAATATCTTAGCCGAGGTCGGGCTGAAATTTTTATTAATATGACAGGTGAAGGAATTAGTTCCAAGTCTATTCAAGTTAATTGGGAATTACTTGATCAATATTTAAACGCTTTAGATTGCATTAAAAAGAATCGACCTGTTTCGGGTGATATTGAAATTGAGGAACTCTTGCAGTTAGAAGGAATTTTTATAGAAAATGAAGAAGTGGATCTAGATGAAAACTTAAAAGAAAAAGTTCTTTCTGTGTTAGAAAATGTTTTACAAAAAGTACATTTAATGAGACAAGAAGAAGGAAAAACTCTAAAAAAAGACGTATTAAATAGAATAGATGAAGTTAAACGCCTTACGTTACAGTTAAAAGAGCAAATTAATACGATTCAAAATGAATATCGAGTTAAAATAAAGGAAAGAATTGAAGAACACTTAACTGATGTACATTTCGACGAATCAAGAATTGTTCAAGAAGTGGCTATTTTAGCCGATAAAGCTGATATAACTGAAGAAATAACACGTTTATTATCACATATTGAACAAGTTGAAGATGCCATGAGACTCTCTCAACCTATTGGTAGAAGACTCGATTTTATTGCACAAGAATTACTGAGAGAAACGAACACTATCGGATCAAAATCTAACAATGTACAAATTAGTAAGATTGTCGTAGCATTGAAAAGTGAAATAGAGAAAATTAAAGAACAAGTACAAAATATTGAATAATATTTGAGATTTTCATGATATTTAGACTATAATAGTAATTATGGAAATAACATAAGAATAAAAAACATGGTAAAATTTATAGTTAGGGGAGTAGAGGAATGAATTTAAAATTAATTAATATCGGGTTCGGAAATGTCGTATCAGCCAATCGTATTATTTCGATTGTATCACCCGAGTCAGCCCCGATAAAACGTATTATTACAGTTGCAAGAGATAATAATAAGTTAGTTGATGCTACATATGGAAGACGTACAAGAGCTGTCATTATTACTGATAGCGATCACGTTATTTTATCTGCTGTACAACCTGAGACAGTTGGACAACGTGTGGTAAATGAAGATATGAACATTGACAACTAGGAGGACTAGTTTTGAAAGACGAGCAAGGTATTCTATTTATTTTATCGGGCCCTTCTGGAGTCGGAAAAGGGACTGTCAGAAAGCGTTTGTTTGAAGAAGACTCCGATCTTCAATATTCCATTTCCGTTACAACGCGCAATCCACGTGATGGAGAGGAAAATGGTGTAGATTATTTCTTTAAATCACGAGAACAGTTTGAACAAATGATTGAACAAGACGAGTTAATCGAATACGCTGAATACGTAGGTAATTATTATGGGACACCTAAACAATACGTTGAAGATACCCTTAAACAAGGTAAAGATGTTTTTCTAGAAATTGAAGTACAGGGTGCGATGAAAGTTAGAGAAAGTTTTCCTCAAGGTGTATATATTTTCTTATTCCCACCTAGTTTAGATGAGCTGAAAAACCGGATTATTAACCGCGGGACGGAATCAGAAGATTTAATTCGAAATCGATTATTAGAAGCGAAGAAAGAAATTGACATGATGGATGCTTATGATTATGTTGTTGTAAATGATGAAATTGAAAATGCCGTCCATCGTATCCAATCGATTGTTATTAGTGAGCACTGTAAACGTGAACGCGTTTCTAAACAGTATAAAAAAGCGTTAGGGAGTGAAGCGTAGTGATTTTAGAACCTTCAGTTGATAACTTATTAACGAAGATTAATTCTAAATATGCCTTAGTCATTGTCTCGGCAAAACGAGCAAGAGAACTGCAAGAAGACGGTGGTCATGCGTTAGTAGAAGATACTAAATCTTCAAAAAATGTTGGTGTAGCACTTGAAGAGATTATGGATGAAAAATTAACGCTTGATGAAGAAGTTGTCTAAATTAAAATAAGGTAAGATGAACAACCTGATTGACTCAGGTTGTTTTTCTTTTTTATAACGGTTCATGTTAAAATGTAATTAATATTACCGTATTATTGGAGGACCATATTATGTTAAACGGGAAAAAAGTATTGCTAGGAGTTTCAGGAGGGATTGCTGCATATAAAGCTTGTGCATTGACGAGTAAACTTGTACAAAGTGGAGCAGATGTCAGAGTGATCATGACAGAAGGCGCAACCGAATTTGTACAGCCTTTAACATTCCAAGCGCTATCTCGAAACCCAGTCTATACCGATGCTTTTGATGAAAAGAACCCTGAAAAAATAGCCCATATTGATTTAGCAGACTGGGCAGATTTTGTCATTTTAGCACCAGCAACAGCCCATTTACTTGGTCGCCTAGCAAATGGACTAGCAGATGATATGCTCACCACGACTCTTTTAGCAACAACTGCACCAGTATATATTGCACCAGCAATGAATGTACATATGTATGCACACCCAGCTGTTAAAAATAACTTGTTAACGCTAGAAAAGTACGGTTACCGTTTTATAGAACCTGGAGACGGTTACTTAGCATGCGGTTATGTTGGAAAAGGCCGTCTAGAAGAACCTGAGAAAATTATTGAAGTGATTGAACGAAATGAGACAAGAGCGCAACCTTTAAAAGGTAAAAACGTCTTAATTACAGGAGGACCTACTCAGGAAACGATTGATCCTGTTCGTTTTTTTACTAACCATTCTTCCGGGAAAATGGGGTATGCTCTTGCTGAAGTGGCAAAAGAATTAGGAGCTAATGTTACGCTTGTTTCAGGACCTGTACAATTGGATACGACTTCGGGAATTGAGCTTATTGAAGTGACGACATCTGAAGAAATGTTCGAGGCGGTGACAACTAGATTTCAGAATCAAGACATCGTGATTAAGTCAGCAGCTGTTGCAGATTATCGCCCAAAACATGTATCTAAACAAAAACTTAAAAAACAAGATGGACCACTTGTTTTAGAGCTTGAAAGAACGAAAGATATCCTAAAATATTTAGGTGAACATAAAGAACAACAGTATTTAGTTGGATTCGCCGCTGAGACGGAGAATCTAAAAGAGTATGGTAAGCAAAAATTAAATAAAAAGAATCTAGATGCCATCGTCATTAATGATGTTGGCAATAAAAATATAGGATTTAAATCTGATCAAAATGAAGTACATGTTATGACTAAAAATGGTTTAGAAAAAGACATTCCTTTGGATTCTAAAGTAGAAGTTGCAAGAAATTTATTTGAAATCTTTATAAAAGATATGGCGGGGGAAACACATTGAAAATCGCTAAAGTTGTAGTGGATGTAGCTGCATCACCAATCGATTCTGCATTAGATTACGAAATTCCAGAACATTTTCAAGATATTGTACAAGCAGGTATCCGCGTGATCGTACCTCTGGGACCTAGAAAGGTCATGGGATTTGTAGTAGGTTTAACAAATCACAGTGAATTTGATCAATTAAAACCCATTCAAGAGGTCATGGATTACACGCCTATTTTAACTAAGGAATTAATAAACTTATCTTCTTGGCTAAGACAGGAAACGTTATGCTTTAGAATTTCTGCACTTCAAGCTATGCTTCCTGCTGTTTTCAAAGCGTCGTATGATAAAGAAGTATGGCTGTTGGACGAGATGGATTCCCTGCCAGCTTCTTTGCAGAAAGCAGCCGGGGGTAGAGAAGTATTCCCTTTTAATGATTTATCAGAAGCAGGCCTTACGGATTCACAAGTAAAACAATACATAAAGGGTCAACTTATAGATATTAAGTACGTTGTTAAAGGGAAAAATCGTGTTAAAACGTATACAGCAGTCAAAAAAGCAGTTGATGATGTAAACATATTAGAGGAACTTGAACATTTGAGTTTAAACGCTAAAAAACAGCGGGAAGTCTTAACCTATATGCTTCACCAAGATGAACCTATTTTGTTAAAAGAATTAACAGAGGAGCTTAATACCACAAAAGGTCCAATAGATTCACTAGTGAAAAAAGGGTTACTGACAATGGTGAAGCAGGAGGTATACCGGGATCCTTTTGAGACAAAAGAGCATCAATCGACTAAGCCATTATCATTAACCGAGTTACAACAAAAGGCTATTGAACCTATATTAGATTCGATAAACGAAACATATTATCAGACCTTCTTACTTCATGGAGTAACAGGTAGTGGTAAAACAGAGATTTACCTGCAGTCCATTCAGCGTGTTTTAGATCTAGGTAAAGAAGCCATTGTTTTAGTTCCAGAAATTGCTCTTACCCCACAAATGGTATCAAGGTTTAAAGCTAGATTTGGATCTGATGTTGCCGTATTACATAGTGGGTTATCTCAAGGTGAAAAATATGATGAATGGAGAAAGATTCACCGAAAAGAAGTACGCGTAGTTGTTGGTGCAAGGTCTGCGATCTTTGCACCTTTTGAACACTTAGGTATTATCATTATAGATGAAGAGCATGAACAAACCTATAAACAAGAAGATTACCCAAAATATCACGCTCGTGAAGTAGCTAAAAAACGTGCTTCAGATCACCATTGTCCAGTCGTTTTAGGTAGTGCAACACCTACTTTGGAGTCGTATGCTAGGGCATTAAAGGGTGTCTATCACTTGCTTGAGCTAACTGAACGAGTAAATGAGCAGGCTATGCCAGAAGTTGAAATTGTAGATATGAGACAAGAGCTATTGCAAGGTAATCGGTCAATGTTTTCAGAAACATTAACTGATAAAATCAATGAACGAATAGAACGTAAAGAACAAGTAGTATTAATGTTAAACAGACGTGGGTATTCAACGTTTGTTATGTGCCGTGAGTGTGGAGAAACAATATCATGTGATCACTGTGATATTTCTATGACCTATCATAGTAAACAGCATAAGCTTAAGTGCCACTATTGTAATGATGAAAGACCGATGCCACAGATTTGTCCAAACTGCGAAAGTGATGCCATTCGCTTTTTTGGAACGGGAACTCAAAAGGTTGAAGAAGCTTTAAATTTACATTTTCCTAATGCCGGCATTATTCGGATGGATGTGGATACGACAAGCCGAAAAGGTGCTCATGAAAAATTACTCGAGAAGTTTGGTAATGGTGAGGCCGACATCTTACTTGGGACTCAAATGATTGCTAAAGGGTTAGACTTTGAAAATGTCACCTTAGTTGGTGTTATTGCAGCTGATTCTATGCTCCACTTACCAGATTTTAGAGCATCTGAAAAATCTTTTCAGCTACTTACTCAAGTAAGTGGAAGAGCAGGAAGGCATCAACTGCCTGGGGAAGTTGTCATTCAAACCTATACACCAGAACACTACAGCGTTGAGCTTGCAAGTCAATATGATTATGAAGCGTTTTTTAATAAAGAAATGCAAGTTCGCAGACAATTTCAGTATCCACCATATTATTATTTAGCACTTATTAATATTTCACATGATAATCATGTAGAAGCTGTAAAAGTGGCGAATGAAGCGGCTAATATTATCGCAACCCATACCACTGGTAACTGTCAGTTAATGGGTCCAACGCCTTCGCCTATGCTGCGTATTAAAGATCGTTACAGGTATCAATGCATGTTAAAATATAAAAGGCGTGAAGATGTTGATCAGGCCTTAGAATCTGTATTAAATCATTTTCAAAAACAAATAAATAAAAGTCAATTACAATTAACGATTGATTTAGAACCATATCATTTTATGTAAGAAGAAGGGATTAAGATGACAAAACGAATTGTATTTATGGGGACGCCTGATTTTAGTGTTCCTGTTCTAGAAGCACTTATTAAATCAGAATATGAAGTTGTGGCGGTTGTCACTCAACCAGACCGTCCAAAAGGTAGAAAAAGAAAACTAACACCGCCTCCTGTGAAGGAAACGGCATTAATGTATCACCTACCTGTTTTACAGCCAGAAAAGATACGAAAAAATTATGATGACATTTTAGAATATGAACCAGATTTAATTGTTACTGCTGCATACGGGCAAATACTTCCGAAAGAAATATTAGAAACACCAAAATATGGCTGTATCAATGTTCACGCTTCGTTATTACCAGAGTTAAGAGGCGGAGCCCCGATTCATTACGCTATTATGCAAGGAAAGAAAGAAACTGGAATTACTATTATGTATATGGCAGAAGCTCTAGATGCAGGTGATATTATATCGACGGCGAAGCTTGAAATCGATGATGAAGATCATGTTGGTTCATTACATGATAAACTCTCTGCTTTAGGTTCTGAACTATTGATGGATACTCTTCCCGATTTATTTAACAATCGTATTACACCTCAAAAACAAAATGATGAAGAAGCAACCTATGCATATAATATTAAACGAGAACAAGAAAAAATAGACTGGAATCAAAACGCACAAGAGATTTATAACCACGTTAGAGGATTACATCCTTGGCCAGTTGCTTACACTGTTTATGAAGATCAAAATATAAAGGTTTGGTGGGCTAAAAAGGTAGACAAGTCTACTGACCAGCCTGCCGGGACGATTATTGGATTAGATCAAGATGGTATATTAGTTTCTACTGGGGATTTAAAGGTTTTAAAAATTACAGAATTACAAGTGCCAGGTAAGAAACGTGTGAAGGCTGAGGATTTCTTGCGCGGTTCAAGTGACTATTTTCAAACGGGCTCACAGTTAGGATGATCTCATGTCAAACAAAAGCGTCAGAGAAATAGCATTAAAATTACTAAATCAAGTTGGAGAAAGTGGCGGATTTAGCCATATATTAATCAATCAAGCAATCAATAATAATAATTTATCAAATCAAGATAAGGGACTTTTAACTGAGATAGTTTATGGAACCTTACAGAGGAAGTTAACGTTAGAATACTACGTTAAACATTTTGTTAATAAGAAGACGGATACATGGGTTAAATGGCTACTTTATATGTCAGTTTATCAAATGGCATTTCTAGAAAGAGTTCCTGACCATGCCGTCATTAATGAAGCCGTCACTATAGCTAAGAAGAGGGGACATAAAGGAATTAGTGGTTTTATTAATGGAGTGCTTCGGAATGTACAACGTCAAGGTGTTCCTGATACGAGTCAAATAAAGGACCCTATTGAGAAAATTTCAGTTGAAACTAGCCATCCATATTGGTTAGTTAAACGTTGGATTGATCAATATGGCCGGGCCACAACAAAAGCAATGTGTGAATCTAACTTAGAAACAAAAAAATTGTCTGTACGTGTTCAGCCTCTTAAAAATACGGTTGAACATGTTCAGAATTTGTTAAATAAAGAAGGAATAGAGACTAAACATTCCGAATTAAGCCAACAAGGCTTAAATATTATTAAAGGGAACCCGCTTAACAGTAAATTATTTCCTAAAGAGATAACTATACAAGATGAAACATCGATGCTTGTTTCTGAAATGTTAGATGTTGAGCCTGGCATGAAGGTATTAGATGCTTGTAGTGCACCAGGAGGAAAAACGACACATATTGCTGAGAAGATGAATAATGAAGGAACTGTTATTGCATATGATTTACATGACAAGAAGGTTAAACTGGTAAAGGACAAAGCAGAAACGTTAGATTTAGATATTATTCATACGTCTGCTCAAGATAGTCGAATGCTAAACGAAATACACCAAGAAGAATCTTTTGACAGAATTTTATTAGACGCACCATGCTCTGGCCTTGGAGTTTTAAGAAGTAAGCCAGACATTAAATATCATAAAACAGAACAAGACATCTATGATTTAACTAAAATTCAAAGAGAGTTACTAGAATCAGTTTTTCCTCTACTCAAATCTAATGGTAGTTTAATTTACAGTACGTGCACGGTTGATCAAAACGAAAATGAAGATCAGATCAAAGCGTTTTTAGATGATCACCCAGATGTACAAGTGGATCCAAACTTTTTCAAGGAATTACCTAAACGATGTCAATCATTAGGTGGAATTTCTGATTACGGGATTCAAATATTTCCGCAAGATTTTAATGCAGACGGATTTTTCTTAACTAGATTAATTAAGAAATCGTTCGTCTGAAATGAGGTGAACTTTGAATGAATGTTTGTTTTGTATCTGATGTTGGGAAGGTAAGGAAAGTGAATGAAGACGCTGGTGGAGTGTTTTATAATCGTGCTAACCAAATGTTAACGATTATTGCCGATGGAATGGGCGGACATAAAGCCGGAGATATTGCGAGCGACCTCACTTCTAATCACCTAAAAGATTCATGGGAAGAAACAGATGCATTTGAATCAACTGATGAAGCTGAAAAATGGTTAATAGATTCAATACAGCAAACAAACCAGCATGTTTACGAATATGCTCAGGGTAACCAAGAATGTGTTGGAATGGGTACCACCGTTGTTGCGACGGTGTATTTTGATGATAATGTCGTTGTTGCCCATGTGGGGGATAGCCGTTTATACCATGTGAAAAAAGATGAGGTTATCCAAATTACTGAAGACCATTCGTTTGTTCAGCAGTTAGTTAATAATGGTGAATTAACAGAAGAGGAAGCTGAGGCGCATCCAAAGAAAAATGTTTTATTACAAGCTATAGGAACAGATCAAAATATACGTATTGACGTCAATAAATTCGAATGGTCTAATTCAGATTATGTTTTGTCTTGCTCTGATGGGTTGTCTAATAAACTTTCAACACAAGATATTTTAGATGTGTTAAATATGGATATCTCTGTTGAGGAAAAAGTGTCAAATTTGGTGTCAATTGCGAATGAGAACGGGGGAGAGGACAATATTTCTGTCGTACTTGTTCAACGTAAAGCAGGTGAATCAAAATGATGGTAGGTCGTATCATCAACGAACGTTATAAATTAATTCGCCCCATAGGCGGGGGTGGAATGGCGAGAGTCTATCTCGCTCGAGATCTCATACTTCAGCGAAATGTAGCTATGAAGATTTTAAGACTAGAATATTCTAATGATCGTGAGTTTATCGAACGCTTTAGACGAGAAGCGGAATCGACTATTAGTTTATCACATAATCATATCGTTAACTTATATGATGTTGGGCAAGAAGAAGATGTTTATTATATTGTCATGGAATATGTTGAAGGAATGACATTAAAGCAGAAAATACAGCAAAATGGCCCTGTTTCGGTGGATGAGGCTGTACATATTATGAATCAATTAACGTCAGCAATTGCTCATGCGCATGAAAATGGAATTATTCATAGAGATATTAAACCACAAAACATATTGGTTAACCAAGATGGTCAAGTTAAGATTACGGATTTTGGAATAGCAATGGCTTTAAGTTCGACCTCACTGACACAAACAAATAATGTACTAGGTTCAGTTCATTACCTTTCACCTGAACAAGCTAGAGGTGGAACGGCAACGAAAAAGTCGGATATTTATTCACTTGGTATTGTCTTGTACGAGTTATTAACAGGACAACTGCCTTTTTCGGGTGAGTCAGCTGTCTCCATTGCTTTAAAACATATGCAAGAGAGCACGCCATCTATAAAAACTTTTAATACATTAGTGCCTCAAAGTGTTGAAAATGTTGTGTTAAAGGCAACAGCAAAAGATCCATTACAAAGGTATCAAACAATTGAGGAAATGCAGCATGATTTAGAAACGGTGCTAAACCCTGAACGAGAAAATGAGGAACCTTTCGTTGTTCCTTTTGAAGATGGTGAAGAGACAAAAGCTATACCAGCCATCAAAGATGATCAAGCTTCTCCAGTAAATTCAACTAGTCATGACGAAACAAAGGTCATGTCCACAACAGAGCCAGAGAAAAAGCCTAAAAAGAAGAAGTGGATTGCCATTATATTAACCTCTGTAGCTGTTTTGCTAGCAGCAGTTGTTATTACATTGTTCTTTTTACCTAAATGGTTGGCACCTGAGGATGTGGTTATTCCTGAAGTGTCCGAACAACGATATGATGAAGCATTAAAACAGTTAACAGAATTAGGTTTAGAAGTGGAACGTGAGTCCATTTATTCTGATGAAATAGAAGAAGATTATGTTATACGTTCTACACCAAGTGGTGGTTCCACAGTTAAAGAAGGCTCTAGTGTAACTTTATATACGAGTATGGGGAAAGAACAGATAGAATTTGATGACTATGTAGGAAAATCTTTTGAACAAACGAAGCGATACTTAGAATCACACGGATATCAGGAGGTCATCGCCTATCATGAGGAATCCGAACTACCTGAGGGCGAAATCACTGCACAAGTACAGCCTGAACCAGGTGAAAAGGTAATACCAGAAGATACCAAAGTCATCTTTAACGTAAGTTCCGGCCCTCCAACAGTTGCACTGTCATCCTTAAGTGGTTGGACACTTGAGGAAGTAGAGCAATATATAAAAGATCAAGAGCTCACTCTTACTACAGAAGAGGAGCATTCAGAAACCGTTCCAGAAGGTCAGGTAACTAGACAGGAGCCGGGAGCTAATACTGAACTTGAAAAAGGTGATGAGGTTAAAGTTTTCATTTCTAAAGGGCCTGAGCCAAAACCTGTGACATATGACGAACAAGTTGAGGTTAAATATGAGCCTCAGAATAACGGAAATGGTAATGGAAACGGGAACGGAAATGGCAATGGAAACGGTAATAAACAAGAACAAAAAGTTGAAATTTTTGTGAGTGATGCTAACTTTGACGACGAATTATATGCCGAATCTAATATAACAAGTGATGAAATCTTTAATATTAGGTTAACAATTGAGCCTAATGGGGAAGGATCTTATAAAATATATAGGGATGGAGAATTATATGATGAAAGAGTGATTACTTATGAAGAAGCAGGAGAGAATCAATAAATGATTCAAGGAATAATAATTAAAGCGCTTAGTGGATTCTATGATGTATTGGCAGATGACCAAATATACACCTGTAAAGGGAGAGGTCTATTCAGAAAGAAAAAAGTGACCCCTCTTGTCGGAGATTATGTCGAGGTTGAGCCTCAATCTGATTCAACAGGAACGATAGTATCTATAGAAGATAGGCGGAATGCTTTAATTCGTCCACCTATAGCAAATATTGACCAGGCTATCATAGTAAGTTCAGTTGTTGAACCAGATTTTAATCCTTTATTGTTAGACAGGTTTTTGGTTTTAATAGAATATAAAGATATTGAACCACTAATCGTTCTAACAAAAGAAGATCTAACAACTGAACAGCAACTAGAACAATTGAATGATTACGCTAATATTTATCGGGGTATTGGTTATCAAGTTTTAATAGTTTCAAAAATAATGGATGATTTAGATGAGAAAATCTATCCACATTTAGCCAATAAGCTGTCTGTGATTGCTGGACAATCAGGAGTTGGAAAATCAACATTGTTAAATAAATTAGACGATGATTTAGATATTGAAACTGCCAATATTTCTAAGAGCTTAGGCAGGGGTAAACATACAACAAGACATGTGGAATTATATGAAATTGGTAATGGCTATGTTGCTGATACTCCTGGCTTTAGTTCACTTGATTTTAATGAAATCGAATTAGAGGATTTACGATTTTGTTTTAGGGAATTTTTAGAATATCAGGATATGTGCAAATTTAGAGGGTGTCTTCACATAAATGAGCCTAAATGCGCTGTGAAAGAAGCAGTTCAAAATGAAGAGATCGCAAGTTTTAGATATGAACACTACGAAAACTTTTATGAAGAAATTAAACAAAGAAAGCCGAGGTATTAGAGTATGATTAAAATTGCACCATCCATTTTATCCGCTGACTTTTCAAAATTAGCAGATGAGATTAAAGATGTAGAAGCAGATTCAGACTATATACATGTTGATGTGATGGATGGCCATTTTGTACCCAACATTACAATAGGTCCTTTAATTGTCGAATCAATTAGACCTATTACAACATTGCCGCTAGATGTTCATTTAATGATTGAAAATCCGGACAATTATATTGGTCAATTTGCTAAGGCTGGAGCAAATCTAATTTCAGTACATCAAGAGGCTTGTCCACATTTACATCGTGTCATTCAGCAGATTAAAAGCGAAGGAATTAAGGCTGGGGTCGTTGTTAATCCTGCTACCCCAGTTGAATCGATCAAACCAGTGTTACAGGATGTTGACTTAGTACTTGTGATGACGGTTAATCCAGGATTTGGAGGACAATCTTTTATTGATTCTGCCTTATCTAAGATAAAAGAATTAAAAACACTAAAAGAAAATCACAACTATCATTTCGAAATTGAAGTTGATGGTGGCGTGAAGCCTGAAACTGCAAAGAAATGCGTAGAAGCAGGAGCTGAAGTGTTGGTTGCTGGAAGTGCTATTTATAACCAAGAAGACCGTTCTAATGCGATAAAAGCCATTAGAGATTCAGTGAAATAGGTGATATGATGACCAAAGTAGGGATCGTTGCAGCGGGCCCTGTTGCAGAAATACCAGATTTAACTGCCTATCCCCATATTGATTATTGGATCGGTGTCGATGAAGGTGCAAAACATTTATACGATCTTGGAATAAAAACAGACTTGGTAATGGGAGATTTTGATTCATTAGATTCTAATCTTATTGAAAAAATTAAATCTAATGCACGAAACGTAATTGAGTTTCCGGCAATTAAAGATGAAACAGATCTTGAGCTTGCCTTTATAGAAGCTATCAATGAAAAGCCTGAGCAAGTATTAGTATTTGGAGCTACAGGTGGTAGATTAGATCATGCATGGATAAATGTTCAACTGATGAAGCTATTTTCAGAACATCATATTGACGCATGGTTAATTAACAAACAAAATGAAATGTCGTTAAAATTACCTGGAACATACGATATGATACAAGACTCATTATTCCCTTACGTATCCTTTCTAGCTTACTCTGAAAAAGTAGAAAATCTATCATTAAAAGGTTTTAAGTATCCCCTTAATGAAACAACAATTGTTCAAGGGTCTTCTTTAACCATTTCAAATGAATGGTCAGAAAAAAAAGGTACTTATTTTTTTACCTCAGGCATACTATTAGTTATAAAGAGTCGTGATTAATCTTATAACACCGTAAGCAGTAGTATAGGAGGGGGAAGATGAGATTTTATACAGTTAAGCTTCCTAGATTTATAGGTGGGCTAATCCGTGGCATTATGAATCTTTTTAAAAAATAACAAAAAAGCTACCTGAACATCATCAGGTAGCTTTTTTGTATATATAACTTTTATTAAACACGCTCTACTTTACCAGATTTAAGTGCGCGAGCTGATACGTAAACTTTTTTAGGTTTTCCGTCAACCATAATGCGTACTTTCTGAACGTTTGATTTCCATTTACGCTTTGAAGCGTTCATAGCGTGAGAACGGTGGTTACCAGTTCTAGTTTTACGACCAGTTACTTGACATTTACGTGCCACAATAATTCCCTCCTAGCTAAAACAAAATCTCAATAATCATTACTTAACTAATTTACCATATGGATAAAATGTTTTCAATAATTCTTCTTATTCTTATCAAGTTTTTTAACTTGACAGGGCTGTATACCTTTTCATTTTAGCACGCTTATAGTAAAATAACCGTAGTCATGAACCGAGGAGGATGGATATGTCGATTGAAGTACGTAATGAATATGGAACGGTTTCGATCTCGAAGGAAGTCATTACGACCATCGCAGGTGGTGCTGCTGTAGAATGTTATGGTATTGTAGGTATGGCATCACGCAAACAATTAAAAGATGGATTATCTGAAATACTAGGTAAAGAAAACTTCTCGAAAGGTGTTGTCGTTCGAGGTGAAGATGGCGACATCGATATTGATATGTACATTATAGTTGGGTACGGAACAAAGGTTTCAGAAGTTGCACATAACGTGCAAAACCAAGTGAAGTATTCATTAAAGAAAATGATTGGACTAGATGTTAATACAATCAATATTTACATTCATGGAGTGCGAGTTACTTCTTAGGGGAACATCGTTTTTTGTTGAAGGAGGAAAAAGAGAGTGTCTAATCGAACGTTAAATGGTGAACAATTTGCGCAGATGATTTTATTAGGTGCGCACCATTTGTCAAATCAGGCAAATATGATTGATTCTTTAAATGTATTTCCGGTTCCTGATGGTGATACCGGTACGAATATGAATTTAACCATGACTTCAGGTGCAAAAGAAGTTGAACAATTAAATTCAAAGCACGTTGGAGAAATTTCGAATGCATTTGCTAAAGGATTATTAATGGGAGCTAGAGGTAACTCTGGAGTCATTTTATCTCAACTTTTTAGAGGTTTTTCAAAAAGTGTCCAAGATAAAGAAACATTAGAACTGCAGGATTTAGCAGATGCCCTTCAGTCTGGTGTTGACACGGCTTATAAAGCTGTCATGAAACCAGTAGAAGGTACAGTCCTAACCGTATCAAAAGATGCCGCTAAAGCAGGCGTTGAAGCAGTTAATTCGGTTGAAACAGTCATAGACTGGTTTGATATTGTATTAAAAGAGGCAAAAGCATCTCTAAATCGTACACCAGATTTACTTCCTGTACTAAAGGAAGTAGGTGTTGTTGATAGTGGTGGACAAGGTCTAGTAACCGTTTATGAAGGTTTTCTGGCTTCATTGAAGGGTGAAGAATTACCTGAACATGCATCTCAGCCTTCACTAGATGAATTAGTCAATGCTGAACACCATAAAATGCACCAGGATTTCATGGAAACAGAAGAAATTGAGTTTGGTTATTGTACTGAATTTATGGTTAAATTCGAAGAGGAAAAATTAGCGAAAAATTCGTTTGATGAGCAGCAATACCGTGAAGAACTTAGTGAGCATGGCGATTCACTACTCGTTGTTGCCGATGATGAAGTTGTAAAAGTTCACATACACGCAGAGTATCCTGGTGAAGTGATGTCCATTGGGCAAAGATATGGAAGTTTAATCAATATTAAGATTGAAAACATGCGTGAACAGCATTCAGCGATCGTAGATGAAAAGCCTGTTAATACGAATGCTGAGCTTAAAAAAGAAGAATCACGTTCAAAAATGGCTGTTGTAACCGTTGCAATGGGTGAAGGAATTAAAACAATGTTTGAAAGCCTTAATGCGAGCATCGTGATTGAAGGTGGCCAAACGATGAACCCAAGTACACAAGACATTGTTGAAGCAATTAACCAGGCTAACGCTGATTATGTACTGGTGCTACCAAATAATAAAAATATCATAATGGCTGCTGAGCAAGCTCACGATTTAGTTGATTGTGAGGTTAAAGTTGTGCCAACTAAAACCGTTCCTCAAGGAATGGCAGCTATGCTTTCATATAATCCAGAAGCAGATTTAAATGAAAACCATGAAGCTATGAGTGAAGCCATTGAGTTTGTTAAAACCGGTCAAATTACGTATGCCGTTAGAGATACGCAAATAGATGGCAAAACGATTGAAGAAGGAAACTTCATGGGAATTCTAGAAGGCAGCATAGAATCTGTTCATACAGATAAAATGAAAACCATCTTTGAATTATTAAAGCAAATGATTGATGATGATGAAGATGAGATTATTACCATTCTTCAAGGAGAAGATGGTACAAATGATGAAGTTGAACAAATAGAACAGTTTATAGATGAAAATTTTGAAGACATTGAAGTTGAAGTGGTAGAGGGAAAACAGCCGATTTACTCATTTATCTTTTCTGTGGAATAATACATGCTTAATATACTTTATGCCGTTTAAGTGAATATCGCTTAAACGGTTTTTTATATATTTTGTAAAACTATTAGGATAATTATGGTAAAATTAAAGGGAATTTTCATTGTAGGTGATTTTAATGGAGTTTATAACAAGCGATGGTGAGAAAGTCTTCTATGAAGTTAGTGGCAGTGGGGTTCCAGCTGTTTATATACATGGTGGACCTGGATACTGGAGTAAGTCATTTCAGTATTCCATGCATAATCTGTTGGAGAATCAACTTAGAATGATTTATGTAGACCAACGAGGTTGTGGACGGTCTGAAGAATGTTCTAATACTGATTTCTCTTTAAATAGAATAACTGATGATTTTGAAGAATTAAGAGATCATTTGGGGTTGCAAGACTGGTATTTAATAGCACACTCTTTTGGTGGAATTTTGGCACTAAATTATGCGAAAAAATACCCAAACAGAGTAAAAGGGATCATATTATCTAATGCGACACTAAATATGGTTAATTCTTTTGAATATCAAATCAGATACTCTAGAAAGCTGTTAGGCTTAAAAAAGCAACAATTACATACAGGTAATAAAGAATCTCTATTGAATACTTATTATACAACTATTTCAAAACTAGCTGAACATAATTTGCATAATCAATTACAGTTTAAAGATCCTTGTAATAAACAAATCTTAGATGAAATAGATAAGGATTTATTTTTTGGAAAATCTTTTCAACAATACGTGTTTAACACAGGTGAATATTTTTACGACTTTACTACCAACACAAGATCAATTGAGCAACCAGTACTAGTAATATCTGGTGGACATGATTATGCTGTTGACCCAAATCATCATGAACAGTTCAAATTTTGTAATGCCGCGTTAAAAGTTTTAGATAGTGGTCATCATCCATACGTAGAAAAACAAAGAGAATTTAGTGAAATCATTTTAGATTTTGTGAGTGAATCATAATTGAAAACAGGGGGAATGTGAATGAAAGATTGGTGGAAAAAGAAGAAAAGCAAGATGAGAAAAAATAACAAATCGAAAGAAGCATATAATTTCGGGGATTTCATGTTAGATATGCTTTTGTGGTTGCCTGAGTTAATCGTTTTTCCAATCCGAGTCATCTATTGGGTACTTAGAGCACTATCAAAGAACATTTTTGATACATTTTAATAAGTTTTCAGGGAGATAAAAACATTGAGCTTAAACGTATCGAATTATGAGGGAAACTTGGATTATCACAAGGTCGTTAATAGCCATAGCCTAGTTAACTTAAACTAAAGTCTAAAAAAGCACCGCTTAAAATTGCGGTGCTTTAATCATATCTATAATAATGCTTTTATAATGAACTCAATTAAAAATAAACTTGATACTACAATTAATAATGGCGATAACTGATCTTTTTGTTTTGTAACAAGTTTAATAATTGGATAAGCAATAAATCCAAATGCCATTCCATCTGCAATGCTATATGTGAATGGGATCATAAACATAATTAGAAAAGTAGGAAACGCTTCAGTTATATCATCAATCTTAATATATTTGATATTTTGCATCATGAGCACACCGACAATAATTAAAATTGGACTAATGGCACTTGATGGAATCATGGATATATAAGGAATAAAGAAAAACGTCAGTAAGAATAAAACCCCTGTAACAATGCTTGCAATTCCAGTGCGACCTTTAGATGCAATGACTGCAGCTGTTTCAGCAGCTGGAATGGTTGGTGAAGTTCCAAAAAAACCGCTTAATAGTGCTGAAACCGCACTACTGCGATTAGTACTCTTGAAGGCTTCTGAACGATTTAGCATATTAAGTTGCCCATGAATTAATCCCATACTTTCAAAAATTAATACTATTGAAAGGGGTAAAACTGCAATCCAAAAGGCTAATTCACCAATATGTCCGAAATCCGGTAATATGAAAAGGTCAGTTATACCATCTACACTTAGATGTTCCCCTTTTCCTTTTTCCAAAATGCCAAACATCGACGCAATCCATGTGCCAACAATCATCGTGATTAAAAAGTTGGCTGGGACATTTTTAACAAATAATACAATACCAACTGTTAATGATAATAAACTAACAATCACTGTTGGTGATGAAAAATCTCCAAGTGTGATAATCGAGTAATCACCACTTACAATTAGTCCGCCATTTTCTAAGCCAATCAACACCAAAAACAATCCCAAACCAATTGTAATGCCGTGTTTGAGTGAATCTGGTACAGCTTGTTTAAAACTTTCACCTAATGGTGTAATGGCCGTTATAAGAAATATTAAACTGGATACAACGACAATTCCTAAGCCTTCAGCATAAGTGAATTCATACTGCTGAACTATGGAGAAGGTAAATAAGACATTAACTCCCATACCAGGAATAATGATAATTGGTACTTTTGCCCACATTCCTACTAAAACACTACCAATAAAACTTGCTAAAATCGTTGCTATCATCGCTTGTTCGCGGTCTATACCAGCCTCTGCAAGAATTGAGCTGTTAACAGCAACAATATACACAGTCGTTAAATATCCAATGATACCTGCAATGACCTCTATTGGCCACTGCTTATTATTCAGTTGTTTCATGTGAACTCCTTCTTTTGTTGTTAGCCCTCACCCGCCCAGGTTTAATACCCAAAACGTATTATAACGATAAATAGGTGTTACTTTCAAATAACTGGTTGGCTTTTACTCTATTTCCCTTTAAAATAGAATTAGAAAGAAAATAAGGTGGTGTAGTCTATGAAATTCAGATCGGTGTTTGATATTATTGGTCCAGTCATGATCGGACCGTCTAGTTCTCACACAGCTGGTGCTGCTAGAATTGGAAAAATGGCTAGACAACTATTTGGACGTCAACCTAAATGGGCTAAAATATATCTATATGGTTCCTTTGCGAAAACGTATAAAGGTCATGGAACTGATGTAGCGATCATAGGTGGTTTACTAGATTATGATACGTATGATGACCGAATTAAGGATGCTTTCCGTTTTGCACAAGAAGCCGGTATGGATGTTGAATTTATAGAAGAAGAAGGCTCGTCAGATCATCCTAATACAGCACGAATTAAAATAGGAGATGATAACGGTGATTTTGAATTAGTCGGTATATCCATTGGTGGGGGTAAAGCTGAAATTACTGAATTAAACGGTTTTGAACTAAGACTATCAGGTGGCTCACCTGCGATTTTAGTCATGCATAATGATCGCTATGGTGCGATCGCTTCTGTTACTAAGGTTTTAGCAGAAAGAGAGATTAATATCGGTCATATGGAAGTTGTTCGTAAAGAGCAAGGTAAAGACGCCATGATGGTCATTGAAACAGACCAACCTATTCCAGATGAAGTAATGAAGCAACTTGGAACATGTGATCATATTTTACAGGTCGTAACGATTGCTGACTAAGAAGGGACGTGAGAAACATGTTTAGAAGCGTAAGTGATTTAATACAAATAACAAAAGAGCGTAACATACCTATATCTGAAGTAATGATTGAGCAAGAAATTGAAGAAAGCGGGAAATCAAGAGAAGATATTTTTGCTGAAATGGAACGTAATTTAGATGTTATGGAAAAAGCAGTAGAAGATGGTCTTAAAGGTGTTAAATCTCGCTCAGGTTTAACGGGTGGTGATGCCGTTTTAATTAACCAATATCGCGAAGAAAAGCAACCGCTTTCAGGGGATTTAATCTTAGATGTTGTGAGTAAAGCAGTCTCTACAAATGAAGTCAACGCTGCGATGGGAACAATCTGTGCAACACCGACAGCCGGAAGTGCAGGGTGCGTCCCAGGTGTTTTATTTGGATTAAAAGATCGGTTAAATCCTACTCGTGAAGAAATGGTAAGATTTCTGTTTACAGCTGGTGCTTTTGGTCAAGTTATTGCCAATAATGCATCTATTTCAGGTGCAGCTGGTGGTTGTCAGGCAGAGGTAGGTTCTGCAGCTGGTATGGCAAGTGCAGCAGCAGTTGAAATGGCTGGAGGTACGCCTGAACAGTCTTCTGAAGCAATGGCTATTACGCTTAAAAATATGCTAGGTCTAGTGTGTGATCCTGTAGCTGGACTCGTTGAAGTGCCATGCGTTAAGCGTAATGCAATGGGTTCATCACAAGCCATTGTATCGGCTGACTTGGCCTTAGCGGGTGTAACAAGCCGAATTCCTTGTGATGAGGTAATTGGAGCCATGTATCAAATCGGTCAAAAAATGTCATCAACTTTAAAGGAAACAGCTGAAGGAGGATTAGCGGCAACACCTACTGGTAAAGCGTTAGCGGCTAAAATTTTTGGTTCAGCTGCAGAGTAAAAAGAAATAAAGAAGAGAGTGATCATCTTGTTTTATGAACCGGTCGACGTCATTCCGAGTGTCGGTGAAAAAACAAAAGAGCAGCTCGAGTTATTAGACATTACGAAAGTGGGAGATTTACTCTTCCACTTTCCTTTTCGTTATGACTATTTTGAGCTGAAACCCATTAATGAAATTAATCATGATGAAACGGCAACCATACAAGGTCAAGTGGTGTCAGAGCCAAATGTTAGTTATTTTGGAAGGAAGAAATCACGATTAATATGTACCCTTCAAGTTGGCGTTGTTGCCATTAAAGCTGTGTTTTTTAATCAAGCCTTCTTAAAAGAACGCATTAAAAAAGGAGAAATGATTACTGTCACAGGTAAATGGGACATGCATAGACTTCAAATTACAGTCAATCAGTTTCATTCAAATTCATTTAATGAAGAGCAAGATATTCAGCCGGTCTATCATACGAAGGGGAACTTATCAACTAAGCAATTAAAAAAGCTTATCACCTATGCATTAAAATCATCTTTACATGAAGTGGACGAGATGTTGCCAGACAAGTATTTAACAGATTATAAACTGCCTGGTCGTCAGCATGCAGTGAAGGACCTACACCAACCATCTTCAAAAACGGCTCTTAAACATGCTAAAAGACGTTTTATATTTGAAGAGCTATTTATTTTCCAACTTAAAATGCAATGGATCAAAGAGCATAATCGTCAAAAAACAAACGGTTTGCCTAAACAGTTTGATGAAAGTCTAGTTCAAAAATTTGTCCAACAACTCGGGTTTGATTTAACGAACAGTCAGGACAGGGTTCTTGATGAAATTTTAACTGACTTAAAACAACCATACCGAATGAACCGTCTGCTTCAAGGGGATGTTGGTTCTGGTAAAACGGTTGTTGCTGCGATAGCATTGTATGCTACATATTTATCGGGACAACAAGGTGCATTAATGGTTCCAACAGAGATTTTAGCTGAACAGCACGAAGAATCACTAACCGAATTATTTGGCGATCTATTAACAGTAGAGTTGTTAACTGGTTCAATTAAAGGTAAAAAGCGAAAAGAGCGTCTTGAACGAATTCAAAAAGGAGAAGTTGATATCGTTGTAGGTACTCATGCGTTAATTCAAGACGACACCATTTTTAATGACTTAGGGCTTGTTATTGTCGATGAACAGCACCGCTTTGGCGTACAGCAAAGAAAAACGTTGAGGGATAAAGGACTTCATCCTGATGTGTTATTTATGACAGCAACACCGATCCCCCGCACTTTATCGATTACCACTTTTGGAGATATGGATGTATCCATAATTGATGAGCTCCCTAAGGGTAGACAGCCTATCGAAACTTATTGGGTTAAGGAAAACATGATGGATCGAGTTAGACAGTTCATGGTAAGTGAAGTTTATAATGGCCGGCAGGCGTATGTAATCTGCCCATTAATAGAAGAATCAGATCAACTTGATATCCAAAATGCAGTTGATATTTTTGAAGAGCTACAAGATGATCTTCCTAATGACATTAATGTGGGACTCATGCATGGGAGGCTTAACGCTCAAGAAAAAGAAGATGTGATGAGGCGTTTTGCAGATAATGAAATTAACATTCTAGTCTCAACCACCGTCGTTGAAGTTGGAGTGAACGTTCCTAATGCTACCCTAATGGTGATTTATGATGCTGAACGTTTTGGGTTAGCTCAACTACATCAACTTAGAGGTAGGGTAGGTAGAGGTTCTCATCAAAGCTACTGTATTTTATTAGCCGACCCTAAAGGGGATACAGGTAAAGAACGGATGAGAGTGATGACAGAAACGAATGATGGCTTCACCTTATCTGAGCACGACTTACAAATTAGAGGACCAGGTGATTTCTTTGGTAAAAAACAAAGCGGATTACCAGAGTTTAAAGTAGCAGATTTGGTAGAAGACTATAGAGCCTTAGAGGTAGCGAGACGAGATGCTGTTCATGTCATGAAACATCAATTATTGTGGAACAATCCAGAATATGAGCGATTAAAATCGATGATTGAATCTGATCCAAAAATTCAAGAGCGAATTTTTGATTAAAGGATTGCAAGAAACCCTAAGGTATTATATATTACTATTAGGACCTAGTCATAATAGTGGACGGTGTAAAATATGAAGTATAAAAAGAAGGAAAGACAAGAAAAACTGGTTGAAATGATAGAAGAAACTCCATTTATAACAGATGAAGAATTAGCTAATAAATTTGGAGTCAGTATCCAAACCATTCGTCTAGACCGGCTAGAACTTTCTATTCCAGAATTAAGAGAGCGTATTAAAAATGTAGCTAATAAAAACTGGAATGAAACAGTCAAAGCTTTGCCAATTGACGAAGTTATTGGTGAAATTGTTAATTTGGAGTTAGATAATTTAGCCATTTCAATTCTAGATATTAAAGAGGAACATGTATTCTCACGTAACCAAATAGCAAGAGGCCATCACTTGTTCGCGCAAGCCAATTCTTTAGCTGTTGCGATTATAAATGATGACTTAGCATTGACGGCGAATGCAGAAATTAACTTTACTCGCCCGGTTAAATTGGGAGAACGAGTTGTCGCTAAAGCTTCAGTGACAAACCGTAATCAAAAGCGAACTAAAATAAATGTCAGAAGTTATGTTCAAGATGAATTAGTTTTTGAAGGTATATTTAAGATGTATAGAAGTACTGAAAAATAAAAGGGGTACTAATTATGAGAATAGCAATCGATGCCATGGGGGGCGATCATGCCCCTGAAGCGGCTGTAAAAGGTGCTTTATTGGCAGTTGAACATTATAGTGATTTGGAAATTACGCTTTATGGTGATGAGGAGCAAATCAAACCTTATCTTGATCCTAAACATTCTAAAATTCATATACATCATACAATGGAAAAAGTTGAGAACACGGATGAACCAGCACGTGTGGTTAGAAAGAAGAAAAATGCTTCAATGGTTTTAATGGCAGAGGCTGTTAAAAATAATGAGGCTGACGCATGTATTTCAGCAGGAAACACGGGAGCCCTTATGAGCACGGGATTATTTAAAGTAGGCCGAATTAAAGGGATAGACCGACCAGCGCTCAGTCCTACACTGCCAACAATAGACGGAAAAGGCTTTTTACTATTAGATGTTGGTGCAAATGTAGAAGCAAAACCTAATCATCTTATGCAATATGCGATTATGGGTTCTATTTATGTTGAAAAAGTTAGAGGCATTAAAAACCCTAAGGTCGGACTTCTAAATGTTGGAACAGAAGACCAAAAAGGTTCTGAATTGGTTAAGGAAGCATTCCAACTCATGCAAAGTGCACCTGTTAATTTTGTTGGAAACGTAGAGGCACGTGATTTATTAGAAGGAGTAGCTGATGTGGTCGTAACTGATGGGTTTTCAGGAAATATTGCACTGAAATCGATCGAAGGAACAGCACTTAATATGTTTTCCATGATTAAAGATACGTTTATGAAAAACGCAAAAAC
Source organism: Piscibacillus salipiscarius (assembly GCF_042685285.1). NCBI lineage: Bacteria > Bacillati > Bacillota > Bacilli > Caryophanales > Bacillaceae > Piscibacillus > Piscibacillus salipiscarius. Next base: position 82,506 of record NZ_JBHUMZ010000016.1, read on the forward strand.
GAAACTAGCTGCAGCATTAGTTAAATCTGATTTAAAAGGAATAAAAGATCAATTAGATTATTCCGAGTATGGTGGTGCAGGATTATTTGGATTAGCAGCTCCAGTTATTAAAGCACACGGTTCGTCAAATGATAGAGCCATATTTAATGCCATCAAACAGACCTATCATTTAGTGGAAGCTAATGTAGTTGGGTTAATTGGTGAGGAAGTACGTCAATTACAACAACGGGAGGGTTCTTAATGAAGAAGGTTGCATTTCTATTTCCTGGTCAAGGCTCCCAGAGCGTTGGTATGGGACAAGATTTTTACGAGGCTTTTGATTCTGTAAAACAACTATACCATCAAGCTGATGACATTTTAGGTTATTCATTAACAGATCTGATGTTAAATGGACCTAATGATGAATTAACGAAAACTGAAAATGCTCAGCCAGCGTTACTGTTAAATAGCATAGCCATTTTTAATTTATTAAAAGACGAAGGGATTAAGCCCTCTATGGTAGCAGGCCATAGTCTGGGTGAGTATAGCGCTCTTTACGCTGCAGGTTCATTATCCTTTGAAGATGCCATTCAGCTCGTACATAAAAGAGGGAAATACATGGAGAAGGCCGTTCCAACTGGCCAAGGTACTATGGCTGCGGTACTTGGGGTTGATTCAGAAATAATAGATGAAGTAACAGAAGAAGTGACTAATCAAGGTGATACTGTAAATGTTGCAAACTATAACTGTCCTGGTCAAATTGTGATCTCAGGCACCGTAGCAGGAGTCGAAAAAGCTTCTGAAAAACTGAAAGAACGAGGCGCAAAAAGAGTCTTACCGTTAAATGTGAGTGGTCCATTCCATTCAGAGCTTATGAAACCTGCAAGTGAGGATTTTAAAGAAGAATTAAAACAAGTAAACATTAAAAAAGCTGAGGTTCCTGTCTATGCTAATGTCACAGCAAGTGCAGTGCAGGATTCAAATGATATTGAGACGTTACTAGTTAAACAACTTTATTCACCAGTCCAATTCACTCAAACAATTGAAAATATGTTGGAAGCTGAAGTGGATGCTTTCGTTGAAATTGGAAATGGTAAAGTCTTATCTGGTTTAGTCAAGAAAGTCCATAGACGTGCTAAAATCTTCACATTAAATGAAGTCGAGGCTTTAGAAGGTTTTAAAAGCTGGTTAAAGGAGGAATAATGTTATGTTAGATGGGAAAGTAGCTTTAGTAACAGGTGCTTCACGAGGAATTGGCAAAGCGATTGCGTTAGAATTAGCTAGTAAAGGAGCTAATGTTGTTGTTAATTATGCGGGTAGTCAAGAACGCGCTGAAGCTGTTGCTCAAGAGATTAAACAATTAGGCCAAGAAGCGGTAGCTGTTCAAGCCAATGTCGCAAGCCCTGATGAGGTTAAACAACTTGTTAAGACAACAACGGATGAATTTGGTTCAATAGATATCCTAGTGAATAACGCAGGAATTACTCGTGATAATCTTCTAATGAGAATGAAAGAGGACGAGTTTGACGATGTTATTGACACAAATTTAAAAGGTGTTTTTAACTGCGTTAAAGCAGTCACAAGGCCAATGATGAAACAACGTGGTGGTAAAATCGTAAATGTAGCATCAGTAGTTGGTGTTACGGGAAATCCTGGTCAGACCAATTATGTTGCAGCCAAAGCTGGGGTAATTGGAATGACTAAGTCTGTGGCTAAAGAATTAGCAGCAAGAAACATCAATGTAAATGCTGTTGCTCCAGGATTTATTACTACAGATATGACGGACGCATTATCAGATGAAGCGAAACAAGGCATGCATGACATGATTCCATTAAACCGCTTAGGTGAACCTGAAGATGTTGCTAGAGTCGTGCGTTTTCTAGCTTCAGAGGATTCAGATTATATTACAGGTCAAACCATTCATGTTGATGGTGGAATGGTTATGTAACATTTATAGTTTTGTTAATAACTTTGAAGGGAGGTGAGATCGATGGCAGATGTATTTGATAAAGTTAAAGAAATTATCGTTGAACGTTTAGATGTTGATGAGGCTAAAGTTACTATGGAAGCTTCATTTAAAGATGACTTAGAAGCGGACTCATTAGATGTTGTAGAATTAGTAATGGAATTAGAGGATGAATTCGACATGGAAATCTCTGATGAGGATGCTGAAAAAATTCAAACAGTTGGTGATGCTGTTAATTACATAAACAGCAACCAATAAATAAATTTATAGGGGATGGCACTCGCCATCCTCATCTTCTTTAAACGGGTGGAAAAATATGAACTTTAAACAATTACAAAAAGACATTAACATTCAATTCAAAAATGAAGATTTACTAAAACAAGCCTTCATGCATACATCGTATGTGAATGAGCACCGTGAACAGCAGTTAGAAGACAATGAGCGCTTAGAGTTTTTGGGTGATGCGGTGCTTGAATTAGCAGTGTCTCAATACCTGTATCGTGAGTATAAACATATGAGTGAAGGAGAATTAACAAAATTTAGAGCCAATATAGTATGTGAGCCTTCACTTGAAAAATTTGCAAAAGATCTTAATCTTAACGAATTTCTTCTACTTGGTAAAGGGGAGGAAAAATCAGGAGGTCGTGAAAGGCCTTCTTTACTCGCTGACGCTTATGAGGCATTAATTGGTGCTATTTATTTAGACCAAGGATTTGATCAAGTCATTACGTTCTTAAGTGACTTTATGTATCCAAAAATTGAACCAGGTGCTTTTTCACATGCGATGGATTACAAGACACAATTGCAGGAATTAGTTCAACAAGACGGTAAGCAGGTTCAGTATAAAATTGTAGATGAAATTGGCCCTGCTCATAACAGAAAGTTTGTAGCTGATGTATTTGTGGGTAGTGAGAAGAAAGGCAAAGGAACTGGACGCACTAAAAAAGAAGCTGAACAAGAGGCTGCTCAAAAAGCATTAAAAGGCATGTAACTAATGCAAAATCCGTACAATGATTAAATTTAATCTTGTACGGATTTTTGTGTGCTTTAATTATTGTCTGAGCCTTTTTAATTCATCAATAATCGCATGAATTTCAGGCACACTCACTTGATCTTTGCTTTTAACCATATCATACAATTGTTTGATCTCATCGTAATCCTTCAAGCTAAAGTTATCAGAATCCATGATCGTTGGATTTAATACTTGAAGCTTTTTAGAAAGATCTTCAATGATATATTTCAAATTTTCCTCAGTTGCTTCGTTTAAATTCATTTCATTCACTCCTTAGATTTTATCGCTACCTTCTGAAACCACTTATTTTATGATAAAATAAAAAAGTTCAGTTGTTAAGGTTAGAACGCAAAATTGAGTAGGTGTTTACATATGTTTTTGAAAAAATTAGAATCAGTTGGCTTTAAGTCATTTGCTGAACGTATAACGGTTGACTTTGTTCCGGGCGTTACAGCAGTGGTTGGGCCAAATGGAAGCGGAAAATCAAATGTTACAGATGCTATACGCTGGGTGTTAGGTGAACAATCGGCGAAATCACTACGCGGGGCAAAAATGGAAGACATTATTTTTGCCGGTAGTGACACTAGACGAGCGTTAAATGTAGCTGAAGTAACGTTAACTTTAGATAATAAAGATCAAAGACTCCCAATCGATTATGAAGAAGTAGCCGTTACAAGACGAGTATATCGTTCTGGGGAAAGCGAATATTTAATTAATAAACAGCCATGCAGGCTTAAAGATATCGTAGAGCTCTTTATGGACTCAGGCCTAGGTAAAGAAGCCTTTTCAATTATTAGCCAAGGTAAAGTTGAAGAGATTTTAAGTTCAAAGTCTGAAGAGCGACGTTCTATATTTGAAGAAGCTGCAGGTGTGCTTAAATATAAACAGCGTAAAAATAAAGCAGTTAAGAAATTAACTGAAACCGAAGATAATTTAGATCGTGTTGAAGATATTATTCATGAGATTGAAGGGCAATTAGAGCCGCTCAAAGAACAAGCAGCCGTTGCAAAAGAATATTTAGAGAAAAAAGATGAGTTAGAACAGCACGAAGTCAGCCTAATTGTAACAGAGATTGAAAATATTCACTCTGAATGGGGTCATTTACTTCAAGAAATTGATACGCTAAAAGAACAGTTGATGGAAGAGAAGACTTCTATTCAAGCAGATGAGTCTAAAGTTGAAGAAATTGGACAACAGATTCAAGAGTTAGATCAAAAAATAGAAGGACTTCAAGATCAAAAACTAACATTGACTCAGCAAATCGAACAACTAGATGGTCAGAAAAACTTACTTGTTGAACGTCTAAAACATTATGATGAAAGTAAAGAAAAACTTGAACAAGATATTAAGGAAAGCCAAGATCAAATTGATCAATTTGAACTCGACTACGAAGATCAAGATATGAAACTAAAATCATTAAAGTCTCAGCGTGATGAAACTAAGAAAACAATTAGTGAAATAAATAATGAAATTGCGAACTCAGGCGTCGATATTGAAGATCAAATTGAATCAATGAAAGCTGAATACATTGAATTGCTTAACGAACAAGCTGCAAATCGTAATGAAAAAGCCTCAATCGAAAAACAAATTGAACAATCTAAAGCTCGTAAACAACGTTTAGATGAACGTTTTGAGAAACTTATAGAAGAACGTAATTCTTTAGATGATGATCAATCAGCTCAAGCTAAGGAAAAGGTAGCCCTTGAAGAACAATTAAATGTCTTAAATCAAAAGTTAAATGAATGCCAAGACCTGAACCAAAACTTATCAGAAGAGATAAGACAAGATGAAGAAAAGCTTTATAAGGGTTACCGCATTATTGAACAATTACGTTCTAAGAAAGACATGCTAGAGGATATGAAAGAGTCTTATAGTGGTTTTTTTCATGGAGTTAAATCAATTTTACAAGCTAAGGAAAAAGGGAATCTAAATGGCATTCATGGCGCAGTTGCTCAGCTAATAGATATACCCAATGAGTATGTCACTGCAATGGAAACGGCTTTAGGTGGACAGGCACAGCATATTGTGGTTGGAAAAGACCATGAAGCAAGGGAAGCCATTAAGTGGCTTAAGAAAACAAATAGTGGGCGTGCGACATTATTACCAATTTCAACGATTAGACCACGTCATATTGATCCAAGACTAGTTGATCAAATTCAAAATCATAGTGGTTTTGTTGGAGTTGGTAGTGAGCTTGTTGAATACGATTCAACCTATGAACCAATCATTAAAAATTTAATAGGAAATGTTCTCATTTCTAATACTCTTAAAGACGCAAATGAACTGGCTAGCGCAACCAACCATCGTTACAGGATTGTGACGTTAGAGGGTGACGTTGTTAATCCAGGTGGTTCCATGAGTGGTGGGGCTAAGAAGCGGTCAAATCAAACTTCTTTATTCACACGTGACCGAGAGTTAGAAGAAGTTCAGACAAAGCTTAAAGACTTTGAAAATAAAAGTTTAGATTTTGAACGTCAATTAAGTGATAAGAAGAAGCGTTTGAAACAAGTTCAAGAAGATTTACAACAACATCAATTAGATAAAGATGAGTTATATAATCAATATCAGATGGTGAAAGAAGGCTATCAAGCACTCCAAGCAAGGCTTTCCAATATCAATGATCAACTGTCTGTTTATGATCAGGAAAATAGTCAGCATGAAGAAGAGATGAATACTTTAGGAAAAGAGTTATCTAATATTAAAGATAAGCTACAATCTCAAGAAGAGCAATCTGAGTCATTACGTGGTGACATTGACCATTTATCATCCAATCAATCCGATTTTAAAGCAAATGTTGAGAAACATAAAGAAAGATTAAATCATATGCAAATCCGTTTAGCGGAACAAGAAAGTGAAGTTAGAAATCAAAAAGAACGTCTTAACCAAATTCAAGAGCAATTAAATGAAGCTCGTAAGGTAAACAAACAATATCAAGAGGAACTAAAAGGCTTAGAAGAGTCACATCAAAATGCTCAGACAGTTGATGGGTTGACTGATCAAGTAAAAGAAGCTAGAACTCAATTAGTTCAAATCAACGACCAACTAGAACAGTCACGAGGTGAACGTCAAAATTTAACTCATTCTAGGGATGATTTAGAAAGAGAACTAAAAGAGCGGAACAGACAATATCAGCAACGAAATAGTCATATGCAGCAGCTTGAAGTAAAAGCAAACAGACTAGATGTGGATTTAGAAAATCGTTTGAATCATTTAAGAGAAGAATATATGTTGACGTTTGAGAAAGCCAAAAAAGACTTTGGACTTACAGAAGAGATTGATGAAACAAGAGAAAAAGTTAAACTCATTAAACGCTCAATTGATGAACTTGGGACTGTCAATCTAGGTTCTATTGACGAATATGAACGTATTCAAGAACGTTATGAATTTTTAACTGAACAGCAACAAGATCTTTTAGAAGCAAAAGATACGCTACACTCAATCATTCAAGAGATGGATGAAGAGATGATTCGCAAGTTCAGTACTACCTTTGGTCAAATTCAAGATCAATTCTCAATTGTATTTAAAGAGCTATTTGGCGGAGGTCATGCTGAATTAAAGCTTACCAATCCAGATGATTTACTTGAAACAGGTGTCGATATAATTGCACAACCACCTGGTAAAAAGCTTCAGAATTTAAGCCTTCTTTCAGGTGGAGAGAGAGCCTTAACAGCAATCGCTTTATTGTTTGCGATCTTAAGAGTTAGACCTGTACCATTTTGTGTGCTTGATGAAGTTGAAGCAGCCCTTGACGAAGCAAATGTCATGCGTTTTGGAAAATATTTAAAAGAGTTTTCTAAGCAAACACAATTTATTGTCATTACTCATAGAAAAGGTACGATGGAAAACGCTGATGTTCTATATGGAATCACGATGCAAGAATCAGGCGTATCGAAGCTTGTATCTGTTAAATTAGAAGAAACAGAGGAAATGGTGTTAAACTAAGGAAACGAAAGGAAGACGAGTATGGGATTTTTTAAGAAACTCAAGGACAAAATCAACAACCAAACAGAACAAGTCACAGATAAATTTAAAGATGGAATGTCTAAAACAAGAGATTCGTTCACATCTAAAGTGAATGACTTAGTTGCACGCTATCGTAAAGTTGATGAAGAATTTTTCGAAGAGCTAGAAGAGATTTTAATATCAGCTGACGTTGGTGTAACTACAGTAATGGAATTGATTGAAGAACTTGAGATGGAAGTTAAGCGCCGTAACATCCAAGATACAGAAGAAGTAAAAGAGGTCATCTCTGAAAAGCTAGTTGAAATATATTATGATGGTGAGGATTCATCCATTGAAGAGCTGAATTTAAACGAAGATGGTCTTTCGGTGATTCTAACCGTTGGTGTAAATGGTGTTGGTAAAACGACTACCATTGGCAAATTAGCTCATCAATTGAAAGAAGAAGGCAAATCGGTTTTATTAGCAGCTGGTGATACATTTAGAGCAGGCGCGATTGATCAGCTTGATGTGTGGGGCGAACGAACAGGTGTTGACGTTATTAAACACAGTGAAGGTAGTGATCCTGCTGCTGTTATTTATGACGGTATTCAGGCAGCTAAGTCTCGCGGTGCTGACGTCCTAATCTGTGATACAGCTGGGCGCCTTCAAAATAAAGTTAACCTTATGAACGAGCTTGCTAAAGTTAAAAAAGTTATATCTAGAGAAATTGATGGAGCACCACATGAAACACTTTTAGTATTAGATGCTACTACAGGGCAAAACGCATTAAGTCAGGCTAAAACATTTAAAGAAGCAACCGATGTATCAGGCATTGTATTAACAAAGCTAGATGGTACTGCTCGAGGTGGGATTGTTTTGGCCATTCGGAAGGAACTGGATATTCCGGTTAAATACGTTGGTTTAGGAGAAAGAATGGAAGATTTACAACCATTTGATGCGCACCAATTTGTATATGGGTTATTTGGCGATTTAATCACTGATGAATCCGAAAAATAGATGAGGAGGCTGCTTGTGTTAGAAAAGACAACTCGCGTAAACTATTTGTTTGATTTCTACCAAGAATTATTAACTCCCAAACAGAAGAGTTATATGGAATTATACTATCTGGAAGATTATTCCCTTGGAGAAATTTCGGAGACTTATGATGTTAGTAGACAAGCAGTTTATGATAATATTAAACGTACAGAGGCAATGCTTGAAGAATATGAAGAAAAGCTAGGCCTGTATAAACGATTTGAACAGCGAAATCGATTGTTAATTGAGATGAAAGAGTCTTTATCTCAACAAAATCTAGATCAAGTTAAATCGTTGATAGAGGAATTGGAAAACCTAGATTAGGAGGACGGTCAAATGGCATTTGAAGGATTAGCCGACCGATTACAAGGTACGATTAAGAAAATTACCGGTAAAGGTAAAGTAACCGAACAAGATGTCAAAGAAATGACACGTGAAGTTCGACTAGCTTTACTAGAAGCCGATGTTAACTTTAAGGTCGTTAAAGATCTAATTAAACGAATTAAAGAACGTGCAATAGGTCAAGACGTATTAGAAGGATTAAACCCTGGACAACAAGTTATTAAAGTTGTTAAAGAAGAATTAACTGACTTGATGGGCGGAGAACAAAGTAAAATTGCCGTAGCTAACAAGCCGCCAACTGTTATTATGATGGTTGGTCTTCAAGGTGCAGGTAAGACGACAACAACCGGTAAGCTAGCCAATCATTTAAGAAAAAAATATAACCGTAATCCAATGTTAGTAGCTGCTGATATTTATAGACCAGCAGCCATCAACCAGTTAGAAACGTTAGGTAAGCAGCTTGATATGCCAGTATTCTCAAAAGGTACAGAGGCAGATCCTGTTGATATTGCAAAAGAAGCTATTGAAGAAGCTAAAGAACAACATAAAGATTATGTATTAATCGATACGGCTGGTCGTTTGCATGTGGATGAAGGACTAATGGATGAACTCCATAATATTAAAGATGCCGTCAAGCCAGATGAAATTTTCCTAGTAGTTGATTCGATGACAGGTCAAGATGCTGTTAATGTTGCTGAAAGTTTTGATGAACAACTAGACATTTCTGGAGTTGTTTTAACAAAGCTTGATGGTGATACTCGTGGTGGTGCAGCACTTTCTATTAGAGCTGTGACAGGTAAACCAATTAAGTTTGCTGGTATGGGTGAAAAATTAGATCAATTAGAAGCCTTCCACCCTGACCGAATGGCATCAAGAATTCTTGGAATGGGGGACGTTCTAAGTTTAATTGAAAAAGCCGAAACAGAAGTTGATGAAAAGAAAGCCAAAGAGATGGAAAAGAAAATGAAGGATATGTCCTTCACGTTTGAAGATTTCCTTGAACAAATGGCGCAAGTGCGTAACATGGGACCATTAGATGAACTCATCAATATGATGCCTGGAGCTAATAAAATGAAAGGCATGAAAAACATGCAACTGGATGAAAAACAAATCGACCACGTCGAAGCAATCATCCAGTCTATGACGAAAGAAGAAAGAGTCGATCCTAACGTCATTAATGCTAGCCGTAAAAAACGTATAGCAAAAGGGTCTGGTACGTCGGTTTCTCAAGTGAACCGTCTATTAAAACAATTTGATGAAATGAAGAAAATGATGAAGCAAATGATGGGCGGTAAGAAGGGTAAGAAAAAAGGTGGAATGAATTTTCCTTTTATGTAATGGAAAAATACTTTACACACTTTTGGACATCTGATACAATTTATTCTTGTGAGAAGGAAATTTGATGGAGGTGTAAATAATGGCAGTAAAAATCCGTATGAAAAGAATGGGTTCTAAAAGAAAACCATACTATCGTTTAGTAGTTGCTGATTCACGTTCTCCACGTGACGGTCGCATTATTGAACAGATTGGCACATATAATCCTTTAAGTGAAACTCTAGCAGTTTCAATTGATGAAGATAAAGCGTTAGATTGGTTATCTAAAGGTGCTAAGCCTAGTGATACAGTTCGTAACCTATTCTCTAAAGAAGGCATCATGACGAAGTTTCACGAATCAAAAGCTAAATAGTAAAGGTTAGTGATATCATGAAAGCCTTAATTGAAACGATTGTCCAACCACTTGTTGATTATCCTGAGGAAGTTCAGGTAACCGTTGAAGAAACGGATGAAAAGATTCGTTATCATTTAACGGTTAATGAGAATGATGTGGGCAAAGTAATCGGTAAGAACGGTCGAATTGCCAAAGCAATTCGTACAGTCGTTCATGCCGCAAGCTCAGATATTAATAAAAAAATATTTGTTGATATTATGTAATGGGAGAGGTCTAACCTTTCCCATTTTTACAATCAATTATTTTGCAGTTGAAATACACGTTGACTGATTTAAAGACAAAATGTATTTCAACTGCATAATGATGTTGAACAGCTCTGTCCTCCAGCAGTGTATTTATAGATTAGAAGGTGATTTATTGTGAAGATTTTAAGAAAAACAACTGTTAAACAAGTCATCACTGATCAAAGTCGAGAATTAATAAAAGAGAAATTTAATCAAAAAATAGGACAGGCTAAAAAAGAGTTAGAACAACTTCAATTTGAGAAGAAAAAATTAACCTATCAAAAACGATTCAATTCCTCAAAAGTTGAGGAACGATTTTCAGTCGAAGAAAACAAACGAAAACAATCAATTGAATGGTTAGAACAACAGATTGGACAACTCGATCATATACCAAATGGAAGTGAGTTAATCGAGGGAGAAGTTGATGAGTTGATTGAGGTTGAGGTTGGAGACCAATGGGAGGCCGTTGCTGGAAATAGAACGATTACCATTAAAGATGGGCAAATTATAGATATTAATTAGGGTGAACATATATGGAACGTTATTTTAATGTAGGTAAGATTGTGAATACACACGGAGTTAAAGGTGAAGTCAGAGTCATAGCCATTACGGATTTTGATGAACGTTTCACTCCAGGCAATCAATTATATTTCTTTAAAGAGAATGATGACCAACCTGAAGAGTTAACCATTAAAACACATAGAAAACATAAACAATTTGACCTTCTATCGTTCGAGTCTATGGAAAATATTAACGATGTTGAGCGATTAAAAGGTGGAAACTTAAAAATTCCTGAGTCAAGCATGCATGAATTAGAAGAAAATGAGTTTTATTTTCATGAAATCATTGGCTGTGAAGTATATAATGTCGATGGTGAACTGATTGGTAAGGTTAAAGAAATTTTACAGCCAGGTGCAAATGATGTTTGGGTAGTCCAAAGGCAAGGCAAAAAGGATGCACTGATCCCGTATATAGAGTCAGTTGTGAAAAGTGTAGATGTTCAAAACGGAAGTGTAATGATCGAGGAGATGGAAGGGTTATTAGAATGAAGATTGATATTTTAACCCTATTTCCAGACATGTTTAGAGGTGTTTTTGAAGCTTCCATTCTAAAGAGAGCTCAAGATATGGGAGCTTTCAGTTATCGTTTAATTGATTTTAGGGAATATACAGATGATAAACATAATAAAGTAGATGACTACCCATACGGTGGTGGTGCTGGAATGGTGTTAAAGCCACAGCCCATTTTTGATGCGGTTGAAGATATAATTAACGGAGAAGAAAAGAAACCTCGAATAGTACTTTTATGTCCACAAGGCGAATCTTATACTCAGCAAAAAGCAGAGGAACTAGCTAAAGAGGATCATTTAATCATGATCTGTGGACATTATGAAGGATATGATGAACGAATTCGAGAACATTTAGTAACAGACGAAATCTCTATCGGTGACTACGTTTTAACCGGCGGTGAACTCGGAGCTATGGTAATAACCGATAGTGTCATTCGACTTCAACCAGAAGTTCTCGGAAACGATGAATCAGCTGTAAAGGATTCTTTCTCGACTCAATTATTAGAGCATCCACATTATACTAGACCGAATGATTTTAGAGGATTGAAGGTTCCTGATGTATTAACTTCAGGTCATCATGGAAAGATAGAAGAGTGGCGAACTTATGAGTCTCTTAAAAGAACTTATCATAGGAGACCCGATTTACTTGAACGGGCTAAATTAAGTGATCAGGAACTTAAAATGCTTGATAAAATCAAGTCAGAAGATGTTGCAAGAGACTCATGATTATGATATATTAATCTAGTGCTTAAGTGTTGTTTAAGCTTAAAACGATGTTCCGCTGCGGATTAAGCATGAGCATTAGTGAGAAGGAGTGAAAGAGAATGCAAGAACTTCTAAACAAAGTAGCTCAAGATCAGTTACGTACAGATCTTCCTGAATTCCGTGCTGGTGATACAGTAAAAGTTCACGTTAAAGTTGTTGAGGGTAACCGTGAACGTATTCAGGTATTCCAAGGTGTTGTTATTAAGCGTCGCGGTGGCGGCATTAGTGAAACATTCACTGTACGTAAGGTATCATACGGTGTAGGAGTTGAACGTACGTTCCCAGTACATTCTCCACGTCTTGACAAGATTGAAGTTTCTCGTCGTGGTAAAGTACGTCGTGCGAAACTTTATTACTTACGTAACCTACGTGGTAAAGCTGCAAGAATTAAAGAAATTCGCTAATGAATATCAAAAGGGGGGCTTGGCCATTGGTCAGGTCCCTTTTTCTTTACTGAGGTTTAATTTTACAGGTTATGCTCTCGCTTTTTAAGGGCGTTTCGTGAGGATGAAAAACAAACATTTTGTATTAATTATTAAAACAATTCTAGTTTGAAGTTAAGAGTAAAGCGAACGGTGACGACGCCTGCGGGAACAGCACGAGTTGAAAATCCCCTAAAACGAACGGAGTAAGTTTTAGGAAGTTGAAGCCGTGCCCGCGGCAAGCGTTCACCGTGAGCTATAAACTATTTAAACTATAACAAGAGAGGTGACATGGATGACAATCCAATGGTTTCCCGGTCACATGGCAAAAGCCAAACGTGAAGTTCAAGAAAAACTAAAATTAGTTGACTACGTCATTGAACTAGTCGATGCACGTGCACCACAATCTTCCCAAAACCCCATGCTACACGAAGTTTTAGGTGATAAACAAAAACTAATCGTTCTGATGAAAAAGGACTTAGCTGATCCCAAACGAACAAACGAATGGATCGATCATTTTAAAACTCAAGGTCATGAAGCCTTAGCTGTTGATGTTAGCCAAAAAAATGATATTCAATCGTTAATTAAAGCATCTAAACAAATGGGTCAATCTATCAATGATAAACGCAAAGAAAAAGGTATTAATCCTCGATCCATTCGCGCAATGATTCTAGGGATACCAAATGTCGGAAAATCCACATTAATCAATCGCTTAGCTAATAAAAAGAGAGCTCAAACAGGTGACAAACCTGGTGTGACAAAAAAACAACAATGGATAAAAATTCAAGGTGAATTCGAGCTTTTAGATACTCCAGGAATCCTTTGGCCAAAATTTGAAGATCAAGAAGTAGGTTATAAACTAGCTGCCATTGGGTCAATCAAAGATCAAATCTTACATTTAGATGATATTGCGGTTTATGTTTTAAAATTCATGAAAGAACATTATCCAGCGTTTTTAGAAGATCGTTACCAATTAGATATAGAGGAAGAAGATATTGTTGTTTGGTTTGATACTATTGGTAAGAAAAGAGGCTGTCTTGCTTCTGGTGGTGTAGTGGATTACGATAAAACTTCTGATGTCATTCTTCAAGATTTGAGAAATGGGAAACTTGGAAATGTCACATTTGACCATATAGATTCGCTTTAATTTTTTCATCTGTAACCGATATTTAGAATAGTGGGGGAACTTTATAGTGAAAGAGAACGAAACCATTGCGGTGATTAAAGAAAAATTATCGAGTCACTCATTCTCACAAGAATGGCTTGAAAAAGTAAAACAAGATGAACGAAAAGGTGTTAAAAAACTGTTGGATCGCTTCTACAAAGAAAAAGAGAAAGAAGCTAATCTAAACGAACACTTTATCAAGATGTCGGAAAACGAAAATCGTCTATATCAAGAAGGTTATCAATTAATCGCTGGAGTTGATGAAGTTGGCAGAGGCCCTTTAGCTGGTCCTGTTTTAACAGCCGCGGTCATTCTACCTAATGACTTCTATTTACCAGGAATTAATGATTCAAAAGCTCTTTCCGAACAAAAGCGTGAAGAATATTATCATATCATTAAAGAACAGGCTTTAGCAGTGAGTGTGGGCCAGGCTAATGCTAAAGAGATCGACTATTATAATATATATCAAGCGACAAAAATAGCTATGCAGCGTGCAGTAGAAGGACTTCATATGGAGCCCGATTACTTGCTTTTAGATGCCATGAGACTCGAAGTTATAAAAGTTCCACAAGAATCGATCGTAAAGGGAGATTCTAAGAGCATTTCGATCGCAGCAGCAAGCATTATTGCCAAAGTTGAGCGAGATCAAATTATGAAAAAATTGGGCGAAGATTATCCTATGTATCAATTTGATCGCAATGCAGGGTATGGAACTACGGCTCACTTGAATGCACTTGAAGAGTATGGTGTCACGCCTTATCACCGGCGTTCATTCCAACCTGTTCGTCAATATACATAAGTAGGTGTTGATCATGAAATCAGTTAGTCAAACGATTTCTTCCATCAAACAAAATCAACGTATATCAAACATACTGACATTGAGAGAAGGGCAGCTCATTACTGGGAAAATTACTAAGTTTTTTCCTGGTAACAAGGCTGCTGTTTCTTTATCTGGTCATCAGGTAATCGCACAAATGGACGCCTCTTTAGAAGCAAATAAGCATTATCTCATGCAAGTTAAAGGGACCAAGCCGGCCATTCAATTAAAAGTGGTTAACCAACAAGAGGTGCATTCATATAAAGATGCAGCAAAACAACTCGTACAGGCCAACCACCAAAAGGCACCCAGAAGTGTACAATTGCAGTTGGCTCAACTTTTAAAACAGCAACTGCCAATCAAACCAAATCAAATATCAGATTTAATACATCTTATGAAGCAAAATCAAGTACCGAATCAGAATAATGTACTGTCATCTATGATTAAACAAAATTTACCATTAAATCAAGAGGTGTTTCAGGGGGTTCACCAGAGAATTAATCAGCCAATTTCAATATCACAAACCTTTAATACCATACAAAATCAGTTGACTAATCTACCAATTACTGAAGAGACGTTTCAATTAAGTCAAAGGTTGTCTATCTTGCAATCTAAACCCATTAGTTCTCAGCAATTTCAAGAATCAATCGCCTATCAAGCTTTAAAAGAAATAAGAAATGGTTCCCAAACATTATTTCAATTATTTAAACAGGCTGGCGTTATATCGAATCAACTAACATTTGATCAATGGTCAAGCCAGTGGAAAAACTGGAGTCAACAAGGTCGAGCAACGCTAAACTTTCAAAATCCAACTAATCAAACACCTATGCCATTTAATTTAAGTAATATTGATATTGCTCAATTAAGTAAACAATTGACAAATATAAGCCAAAGCGAGCTGTCAATTCAAGAAAATAAAGCATTGGTATTCTGGAGAGCTCTATCTGCTATGGTTTTAGGGGACAAACATGAACAAATAGGACAACAAATAAAAGCCTTTTTCCAATTGACGCAAAGTGAACGAATGCCTCATCAAGACTACCCTAGTATTCAATCATTACTGAAAACTGTTCAGTCTCAGGTCGGTCAATCTACTTTTACCGACTCGACACAACAATTCAATCAAGTTATGAATGCGATGCACTTATCCAATCAAGACTTAACAAGGGAGTTTATGTCATTTACAGCTCAGTTGCCTAAAGAAACTTTAGGTTTAAATCAAGATTTATTTATGGATTTCGAAGGGCAAAAACAAGAAAACGGAAAGCTATCACCTAGCCATTGCCGGGTTATCTTTTACTTAGATTTACCAAAACTAAATCAAACGGTTATGGATTTAAGAGTTCAACAAGATCATTTAGATTTAATGATTTTTCATGAACAACCTAAACTGTTAAATAACATCACTCAACCTTTAGTACCTGAAGTTGTTAAGAGGTTAGAGAATCAGGGATTTAAAACTGTTAATGTTTCATTTAAAGATCTTTTTGAGCAAGAGATAAAGTCACATAAATCAATAGATCTACCGATTGAATCAGGAGTTGATTACAGGGTATGAATAAAAGACAAAAAGCATTGGCTTTAAAGTATGATGATCACGAAGACGTAGCCCCAAAAGTTGTAGCTAAAGGCCATGGTCTTGTAGCAGAAGAAATCCTTGAAAGAGCTTCTGAACATGAGGTACCAGTTTATGAGGATGAAACATTAATTAATCTATTAGATGAGTTAAATATAAATGAAACTATCCCGGAGGATTTATACGAGATTGTAGCTGAAGTTTTCGCGTTTATCTATCAAACGGATAAAAAATATGATTAAATTCGACTTTATATGTCTAGTTTCTTTTGTATATGCCGAATTTTATGTATAATAAAAGCGGTGTGGTTTTAACATAACCAAATTCTATATTTTTGTAGTTACAGATTGATGGGAGGATGGATCATGAACATTCATGAGTACCAAGCGAAAGAAATTTTCCGCAAGTACAATGTAGCTGTTCCTAACAGTAAAGTTGCTTTCTCTGTTGATGAAGCAGTTAAAGCAGCAGAAGAATTAGGTTCAGACGTTACTGTTGTAAAGGCGCAAATCCACGCAGGTGGCCGTGGTAAAGCTGGCGGTGTCAAAATTGCTAAAAACTTAGATGACGTTCGCAACTATGCGGATGAGATTTTAGGAAAAACTTTAGTTACACACCAAACAGGTCCAGAAGGTAAAGAAGTTAAACGTTTACTTATTGAAGAAGGTTGCGACATTCAAAAAGAATACTACATTGGTGTCGTACTAGATCGTGCGACTTCACGTGTCGTTATGATGGGTTCTGAAGAAGGTGGAACCGAAATTGAAGAAGTAGCAGCTGAAACTCCAGAAAAGATCTTCAAAGAAGTTGTTGATCCTGTCACGGGTTTAACACCTTTCCAAGCTAGAAGATTAGCATTTAATATGAATATTCCTGATGAATTATTAGGTAAAGCAGTTAAATTCATGATGAGCCTTTACCAAGTATTCGTTGAAAAAGACTGCTCAATTGCAGAAATTAACCCACTAGTAACAACTGGTGATGGGGAAGTATTAGCACTTGATGCTAAATTAAACTTCGACGATAACGCTTTATTCCGTCAAAAAGATGTACAAGAGTATCGTGATTTAGATGAAGAAGATGAGAAGGAAATCGAAGCATCTAAATATGACCTTAGCTATGTTGCATTAGACGGTAACATTGGTTGTATGGTTAACGGTGCAGGTCTTGCAATGGCTACTATGGACATCATTAAGCATTCTGGCGGTGAGCCAGCTAACTTCTTAGATGTTGGTGGTGGTGCGACAGCTGAGAAAGTTACAGAAGCATTTAAGATTATCTTATCTGATGATAATGTTGAAGGAATTCTAGTCAACATCTTTGGTGGTATTATGAAGTGTGATGTTATTGCTGAAGGTGTTGTGGAAGCTACAAAACAAATCGGCCTAGAGATTCCATTAGTGGTACGTTTAGAAGGTACGAACGTTGAATTAGGTAAGAAAATTTTAGATGAATCTGGACTAAATATTACATCTGCAGAATCTATGCAAGATGCAGCTGAGAAGATTGTATCATTAGTAAAATAAGAAAGGACGGGCGAAAATGAGCGTTTATATTAATAAAGATACTAAAGTATTAGTTCAAGGTATCACTGGCGGAACAGCTAAATTCCATACGAAACAAATGCTTGATTATGGAACAAATATCGTTGCTGGTGTTACTCCTAAAAAAGGCGGTACAGAAGTAGAAGGTGTACCTGTTTATAACACAGTTCAAGATGCAGTAGATGCTACTGGCGCTAATGCATCAGTTATTTATGTACCTGCTCCATTTGCAGCAGATGCGATTATGGAAGCAGTAGATGCGGAAATGGATTTAGTCATCTGTATTACTGAACATATTCCAGTTTTAGATATGGTTAAAGTTAAGCGTTATATGGAAGGTAAGAAAACTCGCTTAGTTGGACCTAACTGCCCAGGTGTTATTACTCCAGATGAATGTAAAATTGGAATTATGCCTGGTTACATTCATAAAAAAGGTCACATTGGAGTTGTTTCTCGTTCTGGTACCCTTACTTATGAAGCTGTTCATCAGTTATCTGAAGAAGGCTTTGGTCAATCAACAGCAGTTGGTATAGGTGGGGACCCTGTAAACGGTACAAACTTCATCGATGTATTAAAAGCATTTAACGAAGACCCTGAAACTCACGCAGTTATGATGATTGGTGAGATCGGTGGTACAGCTGAGGAAGAAGCTGCTGAGTGGATTAAAGCGAACATGACAAAACCAGTAGTTGGCTTCATCGGTGGTGCTACAGCTCCTCCAGGAAAACGTATGGGCCACGCTGGTGCGATTATTTCTGGTGGTAAAGGTACTGCTGAAGAAAAGCAGCGCATCATGAGAGAGTGCGGCATTAAGGTTGCAGAAACACCAGCAGTTATGGGTCAAACAATGATTGAAGTACTAAAAGAAAACGACCTAATCGATAAAACAAAAACTCATTAATTAATTGACAATTCCCCGAATTTATTTTATAGATTCGGGGGATTTTTAAATACAATATTATAAATGAGGTGAATAATGATTGAAATACTCTTCGTCATTTAAGTTATTTTTATTAACCCGTTTTAAAGGTTTGAGTAGAAGGAAAATTCTTACCTACATGACACGAGATCGCAATTTTGAGCAATTATTTGATTATTCTTCACAAGACCTCGTGCATCTCTTTAAACTTTCCCCTAAACAAGCTTCATTACTTTTTAAATACTTAAATTATCCAGATCTTGTAATAAGAGAATTTGAAACGTATAAACGATTATCTCCTATTACTATACTAAGTTCGGAATACCCTAATTCATTAAGGAAAATCCCAGATCCCCCTTTAGTTCTTTACTGGCAAGGAAATAAACAATTATTAAACTCACTTAAAATTTCAGTCATTGGAACACGGCAGCCTTCTCCTAGTGCACAACAAAAGATAAATGTACTTCTAGATCCGCTTATTCAATTAAACACAACTATTGTCAGTGGTCTTGCTTATGGTATTGATATCATGGCACATCGATATGCGTTAGAGTATCATGGTTCAACAATTGCCATTTTAGGGTTTGGTTTTAATCATATTTATCCCGTTCAACATAAGAAATTTTTTCAACAAATTTCGAAGGAAGGTTTAGTCATCTCAGAATACCCACCAGAAACTAGACCACAGAAATGGCATTTCCCTGAAAGGAATCGAATTATAAGCGGATTATCTTCAGCAACATTGATCATTGAAGCGGCTGAGAGAAGTGGAACCATGATTACTGCTGATCAAGCTTTAGAGCAAGGTAAAGAAGTTTTTGTCGTACCTGATTCCATCTTTTTAAATCAAGCACAAGGTTGTTTGAAATTAATTCAGGAAGGGGCGACTCCTCTTGTAAAACCTGAAGAAATTGTACACTGGGTTCATGAAAACGCTTCGATTTTACTTGACGAAAATGCTTAAAAAAAGTATATTTGTCGAAAATTGATGTTTGACAAATGATATAGATTTATTTAATAATGAAACAGATTTATTTATCATATGAATGAATCATTAATTATTGCAAAATACCTCGTAGGAGGATTCGGTACATGACAGATTATTTAGTAATTGTAGAATCTCCAGCAAAAGCCAAAACAATTGAGAGATATTTAGGGAAAAAATATAGTGTGAAAGCTTCAATGGGACATGTTATAGATTTACCTAAAAGTCAAACAGGAGTAGATGTTAATAATAATTTTGAACCACGTTACATAACGATACGTGGTAAAGGTCCTGTTTTAAATGATTTAAAGAAAGCAGCTAAAAAGGCAAAAAAAGTATATCTCGCAGCCGACCCTGACCGTGAAGGTGAAGCCATTGCATGGCATTTGGCACATGCGCTAAATGTGGATGAAGGTCAGTGCAGAGTCGTGTTTAATGAGATCACCAAAGATGCCGTCAAAGCATCTTTTAAACATCCAAGAAGTATTGATATGGACTTAGTGAATGCACAGCAGGCTAGACGAGTGTTAGACCGTTTGGTTGGTTATAACATTAGCCCATTATTATGGAAGAAAGTTAAAAAAGGGCTAAGCGCTGGTCGGGTTCAATCCGTTGCAGTTAAAATGATTATAGACCGCGAAAATGAAATCAAAAACTTTGAACCAGAAGAATACTGGTCCATTACGGGTCGTTTTCAAAAAGGTAAGAAAAATTTCGAGGCCAAATTCTATGGAGAAAAAGGCGAAAAACAAGACCTTAAATCTAAAGATGATGTTGACCAAATTTTAAACAAATTGGATGGCCAAAAATTTGAAGTTAAAAAAGTTAATAAACGGGAGCGTAAACGTAATCCGGCATTACCTTTTACAACTTCTTCATTACAACAAGAAGCTTACCGTAAATTAAATTTTAGAGCCAAGAAGACGATGATGGTTGCGCAGCAACTATATGAAGGGATTAACTTAGGTGGCCGTGAAGGAACAACGGGTTTAATCACTTACATGAGAACAGATTCAACTCGTATTTCAGACACAGCTAAAGGTGATGCAAGAACTTGGATTAGTGATCAGTATGGAAAAGAGTTTTTAGGCGCTAATCGAAAAGCTAAGAACTCAGAGGGTGCTCAGGATGCTCACGAAGCAATTAGACCAACCTCACCTAAACGCGCACCATCTCAAATTAAAGATAAGTTATCACGTGACCAATATAGGCTATACAAATTAATTTGGGAACGTTTTATGGCGAGTCAGATGGCTCCAGCGATTTTAGACACAGTAACAGCCCACTTGTGGAATAATGATATCGAATTCCGTGCATCTGGTTCTCAAGTTAAGTTTAAAGGTTTTATGAAGCTTTACGTTGAGGGAACAGATGATCAGAAGAAAGATGATCAGAAGAATCTACCGCCATTAAAAGAAGGCGATGTTGTTGAAGCAGATGAAATTAATCCAGAACAGCATTTTACTCAGCCGCCACCAAGATATACAGAAGCAAGGTTAGTTAAAACACTTGAAGAAAAAGGAATTGGCAGGCCTTCAACTTATGCACCGACACTAGATACCATTCAGCGAAGAGGGTATGTTGCATTAGATAATAAACGTTTTATCCCAACTGAATTAGGGGAAATTGTTATTGAATTAATAAAAGAATATTTCCCTGAAATCATTGATGTAGAGTTCACAGTTAAGATGGAAAAAGATTTAGACCGTATTGAGGAAGGTTCTAAAGAATGGCGAGAAATTATCTCGGTTTTCTACGAAGACTTTGAGAAAAGACTTGAAAAAGCAGAGGAAGAAATTGAAAAAGTGGAAGTTAGGGATGAACCAGCGGGAGTATCGTGTGAGAAGTGTGGACACGAAATGGTCTATAAAATGGGACGTTACGGAAAGTTCCTAGCTTGTTCTAATTTCCCTGATTGCCGAAACACCAAACCAATTTTAAAAGAAATCGGTGTGAAATGTCCTAAATGTAAAGAAGGAAACGTTGTCGAGCGTAAAAGTAAAAAGCGAAGAACATTCTATGGTTGTGACAGATTTCCAGAGTGTGACTTCGTGTCATGGGATAAACCAATTGAAAGACCATGTCCAAAGTGTCAATCATTACTAGTTGAGAAGAAAAAGAAAAAAGGCACTCAAATCGTTTGTACGGAATGCGATTATAAAGAAACTGAACAACAATAAATTAGATTAAATGTATTAAAGCGCAAAGTACTCAATTATTGAGTAACTTGCGCTTTTGTCTTTTCATTCCAAGAAATTTTCAATAAATTGAATATTATGTATCCGAATTGTGAAAGATGTTTGTAGTTAAGATATTTAAATTGACTCACAATTCTCATTCATATAGAATTACCCATTGGTAGGCAGTAAAAATAGTATAATTAAAATATTAGTAGAAAATTGTTGAAATACTTTGAAAAGTTTGATAAAATTTAATCGTTTTGGAAAGGGGAATGACGTTAAATTGGATGACAGTTTAATTAATGCCTTTGAAGATTTTTTAAAAGTCGAGAAAAACGCTTCTCCATTAACGATTAAAAGTTATACTGATGATATCAATCAGTTTTATACTTTTTTATCCAAAGAAGCCATCCAACATCTGGAAGATGTAACACACACTATTATTAGGATTTATTTAACAGATTTATACAATAGGCAATTGTCAAGACGTTCCGTATCGCGTAAATTATCTAGTTTAAGATCGTATTATCATTATTTAGAGCAAGAAGGTGTTGTCTCGCATAATCCCTTTAAACAAGTGACAATGCCAAAGGCACAAAAACATTTGCCAGAATTTTTTTATGAAGAAGAACTTGTGAAATTGTTTGAAGTTGAAGACTTAAGAACACCATTAGGCCAGCGCAACCAGGCCTTGCTAGAATTGTTTTATGCAACAGGAGTGCGCGTTGGTGAAATAGTGAAAATTCATAAAAATGACATAGATTTTCATATTAGCACGATATTAATACATGGAAAAGGGAATAAAGAAAGATATGTCCCTTTTGGTTCATTTGCTGAACATGCGTTGAAGACTTATTTAAGAGAAGGGCGAGAACAACTATTAAGTAACAGCAACGAAGATTATAATTCGGTATTCTTAAATAATCGTGGTCAACCATTATCTGGAAGAGGCGTTCGATATATTTTGAATAAAATGATTGAACGAGCTTCATTAACATCAACCATTCATCCTCATAAATTGAGACATACGTTTGCAACACACTTGCTTAATGAAGGTGCTGACTTAAGAACTGTTCAAGAAATGTTAGGTCATGAAAGTTTATCTTCAACACAAGTTTATACTCATGTAACAAAGGATTATTTGCAGAATGTCTACAAGAATGCTCATCCGAGATCTTAAAAATAGGAGAGAGGTATATTGGAACAACAATTTCATGCTACAACAATTTTTGCGTGTTTACATAATGGAAAAGCCGCTATGAGTGGCGATGGGCAAGTGACATTTGGAAATCAAGTTGTTATGAAGCATAAAGCACGTAAAGTTAGAAAACTTTTTAATGGAAAGGTTTTGGCTGGTTTCGCAGGCTCAGTTGCTGATGCCTTTACCTTATTTGAAAAATTTGAATCTTACCTGGAACAATATAGTGGTAATTTGACACGAGCTGCAGTAGAGCTAGCTAAAGAGTGGCGTAGTGATAAAGTGTTAAGAAAGCTAGAAGCCATGCTCATTGTTATGAACCAAGATACATTACTATTAGTATCTGGTACAGGTGAGGTCATCGAACCAGATGATCAAATTCTAGCGATCGGTTCAGGTGGTCACTATGCATTAAGTGCTGGGCGAGCATTGAAGCGATATAGCCAAGATCAATCTGCTGAGGGAATTGCTAAAGCAGCACTAGAAATAGCGAGTGAGATTTGCGTCTTTACAAACGATCAGATAATAGTTGAAACACTAGATGGTAAAGGAGAGTAAAGGATGAGCACAAAAGCAACACCACGCCAGTTAGTTGAAAAGCTTGACCAGTATATCATTGGTCAGCAAGATGCAAAAAAGGCTTTAGCTGTTGCGTTAAGAAATAGATATCGTCGAATGCAAATGACACCAGATATTCGTGAGGAGATTGTTCCAAAGAATATTCTCATGATCGGGCCAACAGGTGTCGGTAAAACCGAATTAGCAAGACGTTTAGCTAAACTCGTCGGTGCCCCTTTTATAAAAGTAGAAGCAACCAAGTTTACTGAAGTTGGGTATGTAGGGCGAGATGTTGAGTCCATGGTACGTGATTTAGTCGATACTAGCGTGCGAATGGTTAAAGAAGAAAAGATGCTAGAAATTCAAGATGAAGCCCGCAAAATGGCGAATAAACGTTTAATCGAATTATTAGTACCATCTAAGAAAAAAAACCAACAAATGAAAAATCCTTTTGAAATGTTATTTAACAATACCAATGAAGAGCCAACACAGCAAACAGATCAAGAAGAAACAGATGTGAAACAGCAAAGACAGCAAATAGAACGTCAACTAGAGCTTGGGGAGCTGGAAGATCGAATGGTTACCATTGAAGTGGAGGAACAGCAATCTTCCATGTTTGATATGCTTCAAGGCTCGGGTATTGAACAAATGGGAATGAATATGCAGGACGCGTTTAATCAGTTCATGCCCAAGAAGAAAAAGAAACGCCGTTTACCAGTAAGTGAAGCTCGTGAAGTTTTAACACAGATCGAAGCTGAAAAGATGATTGACATGGATGATATTCATCAAGTCGCCATAGAACAAGCTGAACAATCAGGAATCATCTTTATTGATGAAATTGATAAAGTCTGTGGCAAAGATGAAGGACATGCCAATGTATCACGTGAAGGTGTGCAGCGAGATATTTTACCGATTGTTGAAGGTTCAACGGTTATGACTAAGCATGGAGCGGTTAAGACAGACCATATGTTATTTATTTCAGCAGGTGCTTTTCATATGGCTAAACCTTCAGATTTGATTCCAGAACTGCAGGGAAGGTTTCCAATCAGAGTTGAATTAAACAAGCTAATGATTGAAGACTTTATAAATATTTTAACCGAACCTTCTAACGCCATTATTAAACAGTATACGGCACTTTTAGAAACTGAAGGAATAAAGCTTCAATTTAAAGAAGAGGCTATTAAACGGATTGCAGAAGTTGCATTTGAAGTGAACCAAGAAACAGACAATATTGGCGCAAGAAGGCTGCATACGATTATGGAAAAATTACTAGAAGATTTATCGTTTGAAGCACCAGATATCAATATGGAAACAATTGAAATCACGTCACAGTACGTGGATGACAAACTATCTAAAATTGTAAAAAATAGAGACTTGTCTCAGTTTATTTTATAAAAATTATATTAGGAGGAAAGAATTATGAATTTATTAGAGAAAACTAGAGTTATCAATGCTATGCTACAAAAAACGAAAGGAAATGCAGTTAATTTTAACGACATGTCAGCAACAATGCGTGATGTGATCTCAGCAAATGTATTTGTACTTAGTCGTAAAGGGAAGTTATTAGGTTTTGCGATCAATCAAGAAATTGAAAATGAGCGCATGAAACAAATGTTAGAAGACCGTCGTTTTCCAGATGAATACACACAGCAATTGTTTAACATAAACGAAACGACAGCTAACTTAGATATTAACAGCAGCTATACAGCATTCCCTGTTGAGAACAAAGAATTATTTGCAAATGGCTTAACAACACTTGTTCCAATTATCGGCGGTGGTGAACGCTTAGGTACTTTAATTTTAAGTCGTTTAGAAGACTCATTTGAAGAGGACGATTTACTCTTGGCTGAATATGCGGCAACAGTGGTAGGAATGGAAATTCTCCACCAAAAGTCTGAAGAGATTGAAGAGGAAGCACGCAGTAAAGCCGTGGTCCAAATGGCTATTAACTCGTTATCTTACAGTGAACTCGAAGCAATTGAGCATATCTTTGAAGAGCTTGATGGTCAAGAAGGGTTATTAGTAGCAAGTAAAATTGCAGACCGCGTTGGAATTACACGTTCTGTGATTGTAAATGCACTACGTAAACTAGAAAGTGCTGGTGTGATTGAATCTCGTTCCTTAGGTATGAAGGGTACGTATATTAAAGTATTAAATGATAAATTTCTATTTGAATTAGAAAAACACAGTATTAAATAAAATTGCTCAAATACGACATTAAAAGGGCTGGGTCAAAAGACCTGGTCCTTTTTTATGTCTTGTGCCGCAAGGGTTTAAGCAATCGACAAATTTCATAAAAATTCCTGTTAAACTGTATCATTCAGTCTCGATTTATGTAATAATGTATACATAAAAATGTAATCAATTTGTAAATTCATGTAGAATTTCGACGAGAATTTGGGAGAGTGAGGTGTTTGGATGAAGTTGTTTAGTGATACTATACATAATTTGGAACAAGGTTTAAATTATTCATCAACTAAAAATAAAGTAATTGCTCAAAACCTTTCTAATGTCGATACGCCAAATTATAAAGCTAAAGATGTATCGTTTAAAAAGCAACTTGAACATGCTCAAAATAGTTTTCAAGCCAAACGGACGAATGAAAATCATATTCCATTTGGTCACTCAGATCAAGTTATACAAATTAGAGAGAAAAATGGAGTGACTTATAATCACAATGGTAATAGTGTGGACATTGATAAGGAAATGACAGAGTTGGCGGAAAATCAGATCTATTATCAAGCACTTGTTGAACGAATTAATGGTAAATTTAATTCAATTAAAAGTGTTTTAAATGGAGGTAATTAACAATGAGCATATTTAATGGCATGAACATTAGCGGAAGTGCATTGACAGCTAACCGCTTTAAGATGGATGTTGTCTCCTCCAATTTAGCGAATGCTGACACAACACGTGCAAGAATCAACGAAGATGGAGAGTGGGAACCTTATCGTCGTAAAGTGGCTATACAGGAAGCTAAAGGTGAACGATTTAGTTCGATGCTCAAAAATGCTATGGATGTCCGTGAAGGAGAGGCAGGCGGGGTTAAAATTAGTAGAGTAACTGAGGACCCTGAGCCATTTAAACAAGTTTTTAACCCAAGTCATCCAGATGCAGATGAAAATGGATATGTATCGATGCCAAACGTTGATCCGCTAAAAGAGATGATAGATTTAATGAGCACAACAAGAGCTTATGAAGCAAATGTAACAGCGTTAAATGCATCTAAAGGTATGTTAATGAAAGCTTTAGAAATAGGAAGATAGGAGCTGAATCTTCTTGAAACCAATCAATCAAAACTTTTTACAGACAGATCTTAAAGCTGTTCAAAATGATATTAGTAAACAAGTAACACCTAGTGAAACGCAATCACGCTTTGCTACGGCATTGAAAGATGCCATTAATGAAGTGAATAATCTTCAAACAGTCTCAGACCAAAAAACCAATGCGTTAGTTTCAGGAGACATAAACGATTTACATGAAGTGATGATTGCATCACAAAAAGCAAGTGTTGCAATGCAAACGGCAACACAGATTCAAAGTAAAGCTATTGATGCTTACAAAGAAATTATGCGAATGCAAATTTAGTTTTAGGTAAGGAAAGAATCGGAGGACTACGATGAATGAAACAATACAAAAATATAAAAGTAAAATCGTAGAATTTTGGAGTGGTAGGTCCAAATCTCATAAGATCGGGATTATCGGCGGAATTATTGGAGCTCTACTTCTAATTATTGTGTCGATAACACTTTTAACCTCAAACAATATGGTGCCTTTATATAGTGATCTTTCATTGCAAGAGGCCGGGCAATTAACAGAAGAACTCGATAGCCGTGGTGTGAAGTATGACCTTTCAAATGGCGGTACTACGATTTTAGTCCCTGAATCACAAGCAGATCAATTATTAGTTAACTTAGCTGCACAAGGGATTCCCAACAGTGGACAAATAGACTATTCATTTTTTAGTGAAAATGTTTCTTGGGGGATGACTAGCGAGGAAAGACAAATTATTGAATTAGATGCTCTGCAAACGGAATTATCTGAATTAATTACAACAATTGATGGTATTGAAGGAGCCAAAGTCTTAATTAATAGGCCAAAGGATTCCGTTTTTATAGGTGATGAGCAGGGTAAGTCATCTGCCTCAATAGTTTTAAATACAAGCTATAATCACCAGTTTGAACAGGGTGAAATTCAAAGTCTATATCATTTAGTTTCTAAAGCAGTAGAAAACTTGCCACCTGAAAATATTGTTATTATGAACCAGTACTCGGAGTATTACGATCTTAACCAAAGTAATTCGGTTGGTGGTGGAAGTACATATGCAGAACAACAAAACATAAAAGAAGATATTGAAAGAGATCTTCAGCGTCGTGTACAGAGAATGCTAGGCACTATGATTGGTCAAGATCAGGTAGTTGTGTCGGTAACTACAGATATTGATTTTACAGTTGAAAACCGAGTAGAAGAGTTAGTTGAGCCAGTAGATGTAGAATCTATGGAAGGTTTACCTGTTAGCGTTGAGCGAGTGACTGAAACGTACGCAGGTATAGATGGAGGTCAGATACCAGAAGGTGAAACCGATATTCCTGAATACTTGGGTGAAGAAGATCCAGACCAATTATCTGAGTATGAAAATGTTCGTGAAACGATCAATAATGAATTTAATCGTGTTCGTCGAGAAATCGTCGAAAGCCCTTATGACGTAAGAGATATAGGGATTCAGGTAGCAGTAGATAATACTGTTGAAGAAAACGGTGAGACTGTCACATTATCTGAAGCAGAAATGCTCTCAGTCGAGGAAGATATACAATCTATTCTTTCATCAATGATTGAAACATCAATCTCATCAGAAGTCACAGCTAATAACGAAACGTTTAATCCTGCAGATAAAGTACATATCGCATTTCAACCATTTTCGAATGAAGAACAAGAACCCAACCAAGTGCCAACAATTCCGACTGGGGTTTATGTAGCTTTAGCTGTAATAGTGATCGTTATTATTCTATTAATCTTTTTAATGGCAAAAAGAAGAAAAACGAAGAATGAGTGGGTTCACTCTGAAGATGTGATGGATCAAGAAATTGAAAAAGAAATTTCTATTCCAGAAGTGGAAACTGAATCAGATATGCGACGTAAGCAGTTAGAGAAGCTGGCCAAAGATAAGCCAGAAGAGTTTGCTAAATTAATTCAAACTTGGATATCTGAGGATTAGGAGGCAAGGAAATGGCTACTAAAAGAAGAGAATTAACAGGTAAACAAAAAGCAGCGGTCCTTTTAATCTCTCTTGGTCCAGATGTTTCAGCACAAGTGTATAAACATTTATCTGAAGAAGAAATTGAACAGTTAACTCTTGAAATTTCTTCGGTTAAGAAAGTAGATGGTTCGCAAAAAGAAGCAGTATTAGAACAGTTTCACCAAATGGCTTTGGCTCAAGATTATATTTCCCAAGGTGGGATTAATTACGCCAAAACAGTATTGGAAAAAGCCTTAGGTGAAGACCAAGCTAATCAAATTATTGGCAGGTTAACGTCATCGCTACAAGTAAGACCGTTTGATTTTGCGAGACAATCTGATCCAAGTCAAATCTATAATTTTATACAAAATGAACATCCACAAACCATTGCATTAGTACTATCTTATTTGGATTCAGATCAAGCATCACAAGTGCTCTCCTTATTACCAGAGGAACAGCAATCAGATATCGCTAGAAGAATTGCAGTTATGGATTCTGCTTCACCTGAAGTCATAAGCGAAGTAGAAACTATTTTAGAGAAGAAGTTATCTACAACAGTCACTCAAGATTACACGGAAACTGGTGGTGTAGAGTCGATTGTACAAATATTAAATGGTGTTGATCGTTCAACAGAAAGAACGATCCTAGATGATCTAGAGATGAAGGATCCAGAGTTAGCTGAAGAAATCAAAAAGAGAATGTTTGTATTTGAAGATATTGTTACTCTTGATAATCGAGCTATTCAAAGAATTATACGTGATGTTGAAAACGAAGATCTTATACTTGCACTTAAAGTGGCTAGTGAAGAAGTGCAGGATGTTCTTTATCAAAACATGTCTAATCGTATGGCAGAGACCGTTAAAGACGAAATAGAATACATGGGTCCTGTAAGGTTAAAAGATGTTGAGGAATCACAGACGAGAATTGTATCCACCATTAGAAGATTAGAAGAAATGGGCGAAATTGTAATTGCTCGAGGTGGAGGTGACGATATTATTGTCTAACGTATTCAAATGGAATGAACCAACACATGTTAAGAAAGTTATTCAGTTGAAATCGGTCAATCAAACTTATAACAAACAAGAAGTTAATGAACCTGATTTGGATGAAATGAACAGACAAGCTCAAGAACAGATTGGATCAGCCAAAAAAGAAGCTCAGAAAATAATTGATGAAGCTAAGAATGAAGCTGATTCTATACATAAGAAGATCACTGAACAAAGCAATCAACTATTTGAGGAGTCAAAGCGAAACGGTTTTAATGAAGGTTATCAAAAAGGCCTAGAAGAAGCAAAAACGGAGTATGAAGAGCATATCCAAAATGCTCAAAAAATGGTTGAACTCACAAAGGATGAATATCATTCTTTGATAAAGAGTTCAGATCGTGACATTTTACGCATTGCTTTATCTTGTACGGAGAAAATCATCCATAAACACCTTGAAGAAGACACAAGTCAGTTTTTTGAAATAGTTAGGTCAACTATAAAAGAAACAATTGAACATTCAGAAGTAACGATTAAGGTTAGTCCAAATGATTATGGTTTAGTTCTAGAACATAAAGAACAATTAAAGCAAATGTTTCCAAGAGAAGTCTTACTTACAATTTTCCCTGATTCCTCTTTACAAGAACAATCTTGTATAGTAGAGACGCCAATTGGAATTATTGATGCAAGTGTTGATACACAGTTACAACAAATGACTGAGAAAATTTCAAATCTTTATAAAGGGGTTGAATAACTTGCTTAACACTAACGAAGTTATTCAATCCATTGAAAATCAAGATTTTAAAAAACGCTATGGTAAAGTGTACCGGAATGTAGGTTTATTAATCGAATCTAAAGGGCCAGAAGTTAACATCGGAGACGTTTGTTTCATTCATCAGAAGAAGAGCAAAAAGACATTAAAAGCTGAGGTCGTAGGATTTCAAGATGAGCATGTACTTCTTATGCCTTATGAAAAAACGAACCAAATAGGTCCGGGTAGCTTAGTCGAATCAACTTATAAACCATTAACGGTAAATATGAGTGAAAAACTTATCGGTCAGGTACTAAATGGATTAGGTGAACCAATCATAGATGAAGATCAATCTATCGATTATCCGCTGGATGAGTATTCAACCGACCGAGAACCACCTAATCCAATGAAGCGTCCACCTATTTCGGAAACATTAACAACAGGAATTAAAGCAATTGATAGTTGCTTGACGGTTGGCAGGGGGCAACGTGTTGGGATTTTTGCAGGAAGCGGTGTCGGGAAAAGTACTCTACTTGGTATGTTAGCTCGTAATAGTGATGCAGACATTAATGTTTTTGCTCTTCTAGGTGAGCGTGGTCGTGAGGTAAGGGAGTTTATTGAACATGAACTAGGTGAAGAAGGCTTGAAGAAATCAATTGTGGTTGTAGCAACTTCTGATCAGCCGGCATTACAACGCATTAAAGGTGCTTATACTGCAACTGCAGTTAGTGAGTATTTCCGAGAACAAGGATATCACGTTAATTTGATGATGGATTCACTAACGAGAGTTGCCATGGCTCAGCGGGAAGTTGGACTTGCTAGCGGCGAGCCACCGACAACCAAAGGTTATACGCCAAGTGTTTTTGCTATGTTACCTCAATTAGTTGAACGAACAGGTACTGATCAAATAGGAAGTATAACAGCGTTTTATACCGTATTAGTTGATGGTGATGATATGGATGAGCCAATTGCTGATGCAGTTCGTGGATTATTAGACGGACATTTTGTTTTAGATCGAACCTTAGCTGAAAAAGGACAATTCCCAGCAATTAACGTTCTAAAATCTGTTAGCCGTTTAATGCAGAAGATTGTAGCTCCTGAACATCTTGAAGCCAGTCAAAAGCTTAGAAATTGGTTGGCCATTTATGAAGAGAATAAAGAATTAATTCAGATTGGAGCCTATCAAAAGGGGGCATCTAGCCATATTGATGAAGCTGTTTATTATCAGCCTATGATTATGGAGTATCTTTATCAATCTATGAACCAATCATCAACTTTTAATGATTCCATTCAACAATTACTAGATTTAGTGGGTGTTAAAGGTGAATAATCAATTAAAATCGATCGAAAAGATTATGGAGTTAAAAGAAAGGCATTTTAACGAATCACAAGTTCAATACCAGTTAGCTATGGATTATTTTGAAGATGTTGGTCAACGTTTGTTCAGCATTCTAAAAGCTAAGGAGCAAATAGAAACTAAGCTTAATAGCAGTATGAAAACACGTGTGAAAGCTTTTGAACTTGTTAACACTCATGAACAATTAGAACGATTAAAACAACAAGAAAATGAACTACAAGCTAAAGTTCATCAAGCTAGGGTGAATCTAAATGATAAGGAAGAAAAGCGTACAAAAGCTCACTTTGAATTTAAAAAGCTAGAGAAAGTAAAAGAAAGACGAGTCATGGATATTAAACAGCGTCTTAAGAGTGAAGAAAATCAACAGCTTGATGAAATCTCCGTTCAGCAGTACGTTAGGTTAAATGGGTGATGATATGTCAGTAAAGCAGGAAACAAAACAATCGAATAAATTTCAATGGATTTTTATGGTTATTATGGTGCCGATTATCTTTGCTATCATTATTGGGTTTATCATTTCTAGTGTAGCTGGGGTTGATGTAATGGATAAAGCTAAAGAGCTTGGAAATCAACTTCCATTTATTTCTGCCGATACAGAGAAACAAGAAGAGCGTGAATTAGAACACTATGAATCTACTTTAAAAGATAGAGATCAAAAAATAGCTGACTTAGAGAGTCAAATAAAAACGCGTGATCAAGAAATTCAGCAACTAGAAAAGCGAATTGAAGAGTTTAAACAAGAGATGAAAAATCTAGAAACAAAACAGGTTGATCAAGGTGAAGAAATCAAGAAGTTAACGAATTCATTCGTTGAGATGGAAGCAAGTAACGCAGCTGACATTATTGTTCAGATGAACGAAGGGAATGCTGTTCGTATTTTATCTCAGTTACCTGATGAAGCAAGAGGTACAATTATGAGTGAAATGAACCCAGAAAATGCGGCATCATTTACTAATTTGTTGATGAATCAGTAAATAATTTACTTCCCTTTGAAAGGGGGTGGAAAAATGGAAATGATGATGAACATGGTCACTCAAGTTAATCGTGCACCTCAAGTATTGACATCAGAAATCACAGGCAAACTTCAAGGGCAAGGGTTTAAAGATTTAATGTCTCAACATTTAACTAGTGAGAGTTCTAATAAGCTATTAACTGAAGCTATGGAATCTTTTAACAAAGCATTGAGGGGCTTATATCAAAAGTTAATGTCGGGTGACCTTTCTACAATTGAAGGCAACTCTAATGAACTTATAGACTCACTAAAACAGCTAAATCAATTATTAGGGGAAGGTTTTGAAGAACAACTTTTAACTTTGATTCAAGATCAAACCATGATGAATAAGAATCAAGCCTTAGAGTTAATCGGAATGGTTATATTTAAACAGCAGAATCAAGCTTCTTTAAATGGCCAGTTAAGTTTGTTACATCAACCTGCTAACGATAAAGAAACAAATCTATTGGCTAAAATAATTCAGTTAAGTGAAGCTGTGACCCAAGGTCAGACAATGCAGCAAAATTCTAAAATTAATTTACCTAAAGATTGGATGACAAAATGGGCTAACTTTGTCAATCAGGTTTCTGGAAAAGAAAGTAAGCAACAGACGCAACATCAAGTTTCGAGTCAGTTGGTTAAAGCAGTAAAAAATCTACTAGAACAGTCAAATAGTTTTCAAGAATACAAATTACAGTTACCGCGCCAATCAATTCAACAAGTAGATAGTGGAAAAGTTACATTAGCCGACCAACCAGCTGTGTCTAAACAAGAACAACTAGTGATTCATTTATCGAGGCAATCACAATCAACAACTAGTCAGCCGCAACAACAATTGATTGAACAACTTCAGAAAATGATTCAACAAACACGTTTTAGTCAGTTAGGTGGTCAAAAACAATTATCCATCCAGCTAAAGCCAGCTAATTTAGGGGATATGTCACTCAAATTTACTCAAATTGATGGACAAATGGCTGTGAAAATTACTGTATCTACACAGGTTGCAAAAGAGATGATAGAAGGAAATATGCAGCAATTGAGGCATCTGTTTTCACCTAACCAAGTCGTTGTTGAGCGACAAGCGGAGTCATTATCATCAGACGAGCAACAGTTGTTTGGTCAAGAAGAACAGTCATCTAAACAGCAAGGTTCTGATCATGATGAACAAGAACATAGTCATGCCAATGATGAACAATCTGGAAAGTCATTTAAAGATTTATTATTCGAAGAGGAGGTGTAAGGATGAAAGTCGATTCGTCACTTTATTTAAATAGTCAAAATCAAACAAGAGAAGGTAATGCTAATTTAGATAAAGATGCCTTCTTAAAAATTTTAATGACCCAGTTAACAAATCAAGACCCATTAGATCCAATGAAAGATCAAGACTTTGTCGCGCAAATGGCTTCATTTTCACAGCTAGAACAGATGACAAACATGTCAAGCGGTTTTGAAAGCTTTGTTAATCAACAAATCAGTCAAAATTTCTTGCAGTTCTCAAACTTAATTGATAAAGAAGTTAGTTATCAGACAAGAGAAGGGGAAGAAATAAAGGAATTAACGGCAACTGTTGAATCCGTGAAAAGGGAAGGAAATGAAATCCTATTATCCTTAAATAATGGGCAGACAATCAGTGCGGCACAAGTTTATCAAATTGAATCATCTATGAATGAGGAAGAGGTGGTTTAAATGTCATATAAAATAAACCCAATACATCATCAGACATTACCATTACAACCACCGACAAGTAAAAGACCTGATAAATCTGGACAGGTATCGTTTAAAGATGCTCTACATCATGCTACTAAAGAAAAAGTTACGGTTAGTAAACATGCTCAAAAGAGATTAGATGAACGAAATATACAGATTACTGAACAAAAATGGGACATGATCAGTGAAAAGATGAAAGAAGCTGAAAAGAAAGGCGTGACAGATTCAGCTGTCATACTTAAAGATGCAATTTTAATTGCTAGTAATAAAAACCACACGATTATAACAGCAATGGACCGACAACAAGCAGATGTTGTAACAAATATTAACGGCACCATTGTTATACCAGATTAGGCTGGACCGTAAGGAAGCCTAAGTGTTACGGACCGACTGAAGTGACACTAAACATTTTAAAAATTATGGGAGGAGAGGTTTTATGTTACGTTCAATGTACACAGGAATCTCAGGTATGAAAAGTTTTCAAACAAAATTAGATGTTGTTTCAAATAATATAGCGAATGTTAATACGTTCGGTTTTAAAAAAGGGCGTTTAACGTTTTCAGATTTAATGAGTCAAACCATGCAAGGAGCAACAGCTCCAGTGAATGCGGATGGAGGTCCTGTAAGAGGTGGACAAAATCCAATGCAAGTGGGGTTAGGTTCATCAACTGGAACAATTGATAACATTCACACGCAGGGGAACCGTCAAATGACAAACAGACCTCTAGATTTATCAATTGAAGGTGATGGGATGTTTGTTGTTGCTGAAAAATTGGCTAACGGAGACGCGGACACTATTCAATTAGATCAAGACAATATTAGTTTTACAAGAGCTGGGAATTTCTACTTAGATAATGATGGATATATTGTTAACGCTAGTGGTCAATATTTAGTAGGTTCAACTGGTGATGCTGGAAATGAAGTAGCAAGTCGTATTCAAATTCCAGAAACGGCTCAAAGCTTTAGTATTGGTGGTAATGGAAATGTTGACTTTATTGATGAGAATGGTAATCGTGTGACAGCAGGCGAAATCCGGTTAGCTAAATTCTCTAACCCTGAAGGTTTACAAAAGGCCGGAGGAAATCTTTATAAACTTACTGGTAACGCAGGAGTTGTTACTGACGGTGCAGATTTTAATGATGTAGCTGACTTGTACACACCACAAACTAATGGTGTTGGCGGAATCTTTGCAGGGTCATTAGAAATGTCTAACGTTGATTTATCCGAAGAATTTACAGAAATGATTACCGCTCAGCGTGGTTTCCAAGCAAATACACGAGTCATCACAACATCTGATGAAATTTTACAAGAGTTAGTTAACCTAAAACGATAGTAAGGAGGAAGGGGGCTAATTTAGTCCCCTAACCTAAATATGATTGAAGTTACAAGATTAAATGGCCAATCATTTATTTTAAATGCATTGTTTATAGAAAAAATTGAGTCATTACCAGATACAACAATTACGTTATCAAATGGTAAGAAACATTTTGTAAAAGAACCAGTTTCTGATTTAATACAATCAATCACGAATTACTATCAACAAATAGGACTTATAAAATTGACTCAGAAAGAAGTGATTGAGGATGAGTAAGCCTGTCAAAATTATGTTAACTAGTCTAGTATCTTTAACACTAATTGGTGTGATTACAATAGTGGTTTTACTTTATATTGACAATACGACTAGTGAAGCAAGTGAACCAACAATCGATGATCAACTTGAAAACTCATTAGTCACCGAAGAAATCACAACAGATTTAATGGATGGATCCTTTGTTAAAATTAAGTTTCGTATTATAACGGATCAAGAAGAAGCATTAAATTATTTAAAAAAAGGCGAAGGATTCCAGTTAAATAATGCCATTATTAAAACTCTTACTGTACGAGAGTCTGTTGATTTTCGCACTGGTTTAGACCAAATTGAAGAATCAATTAAATTAAAGTTGAATGAGTTACTAGATGATGGATTAGTGACCGATGTATATGTTATTGAGAAAGTACTGCAGTAGAGTTATGTTAACTCACTCCAAGTAATGGAGGTGAATTCATGTCAGAAGAAGTTTTATCCCAAAATGAAATTGATTCCTTACTTTCCGCTATTTCGAGTGGGGAGATGGATGCAAACGAATTAAAAGAAGATCAACAAGAACAGAAAAAAGTTAAAGTCTATGATTTTAAACGGGCTTTACGGTTTTCTAAAGATCAAGTGAGAGGTCTGTCAAGAATTCATGAGAATTTTGCTAGACTTCTAACGACGTACTTATCTGCACAGTTAAGAACTTATGTGGATGTTGAATTAGCTTCTGTTGAGCAAATTCCATATGAAGAATTTATTCGCTCTGTACCTCAAAAGACAATTTTGAACATTTTTTCAGTCTCCCCTTTAGAAGGGCGAATTGTTTTTGAAATGAACCCTAATATTGCCTACGCTGTTCTAGACCGAATGCTCGGTGGTAAAGGGTCTGGAGTGAATAAAGTTGAGAACTTAACTGAAATTGAGACCTTGATTATGAAAAGGACATTCGAACAATCGATGGGGCAACTCGAAGAAGCATGGGCTTCTATGATAGATATAGAAGTTGAATTAGAAGAGTTAGAAGTGAACCCACAATTCGTTCAATTAGTTTCTCCAAATGAAACAGTTGTCGTGATTACATTAAACACGACGGTTGGTGATTCAACCGGGATGATTAATATTTGTTTACCACACATTGTTCTTGAGCCGATCATTTCTAAATTATCCATGCATTATTGGATGGAGGAAAATGTTAAGGAAATAGATACTGAACAATATAACCTATTAAGTCAAAACATTAAAAAAGTAGAAGTGGATGCAAAAGTTTTGTTAGGTCAATCTACTATTTCGATAGAGGAGTTCCTTAATCTTAGTCAAGATGATGTCATCGTCCTTGACAATAAGATTCAGGATCCACTCACCTTAACAGCAAATGATGAACCGAAATTTTATGTGCAGCCTGGTAAGAAGAATAAACAATTAGCTGTACAAGTTATTGAAGAATATAGGGGGGAAGATAATGAGTCATGATGATATGTTATCCCAAGAAGAAATAGATGCTCTATTAAATGGGCAGAACTCAAGTGAACAAAATGATAGTCAAGCCAATTCGAACAACCGTCCCCCATTAGAAGATGCCCTATCAACTATGGAAGTGGATGCTATAGGTGAACTGGGTAATATTTCTTTTGGTAGTTCTGCTACAACTTTATCTACAATATTAAATCAAAAGGTTGAAATTACAACACCTACGGTTAACTTGGTAAGTAATCAGGAATTGGTAGATGAGTTTCCAACACCACATGTAGCAGTGATTGTAGATTATACAACAGGTGTTGAAGGCCTTAATTTGCTTATTATTAGAAATCATGATGCAGCCGTGATTGCTGATTTAATGTTAGGTGGGGATGGGACAAATCCGAATGAGGAATTAGGTGAACTTCAGTTAAGTGCTGTACAAGAGTCTATGAATCAAATGATGGGTACAGCTGCTACGAGTTTATCATCAGTATTTAATAAGAAAATTGATATTTCACCTCCCAAAACAGTGGTAATGGATGTGAAGACGGGGGAGGGCATGGATTACGTCCCTAATGAAGATTATTTTGTGAAGGTTTCCTTTGAACTTAAAGTTGGAAATTTAATTCATTCTAGTATTATGCAGATGATGCCTTTAGATTTTGCTAAAAATTACGTTGAACAACTTATAAATTCAAATGAAGAACAAGAAGCTGCTAACCAACAACAAGAGTCCTTAGAATCTAAGGAACCACAAGAACTAAACGAACCTAAACGTGAACCCCAATCATTAGGGCATAGTCATATCAAACAGCAAGGTGCGCAGATTGAATCTGCTGAATTTTCATCTTTTGAAGAAACAAATGAAAATGTTAGTTCAGCTCAGCATCGTAACCTTGATTTATTAATGGATATTCCTCTAAACGTTTCTGTTGAATTGGGTAGAACTAGGAAATCTATTAAGGACATATTAGAGTTAAATACAGGCTCTATTATTGAACTAGATAAATTAGCGGGAGAGCCCGTTGATATTTTAATTAATAATCAATTAATTGCAAAAGGTGAAGTTGTAGTCATCGATGAAAACTTTGGTGTAAGAGTTACAGACATATTAAATAAATCAGACCGACTAAAAAAATTAAGATAAATAGGGGGATTTAAAAATGGGAGAGAAGATTTTAGTAGTTGATGATGCAGCATTTATGAGAATGATGATTAAAGATATTCTTGAGAAAAATGATTTTGAAGTAGTTGGTGAAGCTGAAGACGGTGTACAAGCAGTTGAGAAGTACCATGAATTAAAACCTGATCTTGTGACATTGGATATTACAATGCCAGAAAAAGATGGAATTGCAGCGTTAAAGGAAATAGTAGCTGATGATCCAAATGCGAAAATAATTATGTGTTCAGCGATGGGACAACAAGCAATGGTCATTGATGCAATTCAGGCTGGAGCTAAGGATTTTATTGTAAAGCCTTTCCAAGCTGAACGAGTGTTAGAAGCTATTAAAAAAGTATTAAATTAGAAAGAATAAGGTAGATTTTAATGAAAAAATTGATCACACTTCTTCTATGTATAGGCATTATGCTACATGGACAATCCAGTATCACGATTGAAGCTTCAACAAATGATGATGGAAGCGTATCTGACCTGGTTAATAATCAAGAACAAGAGTCTAATCAAAGTGAGAATGTTGAATCACCGGAGAATTCTCAACCCGAATTTCAATCAGATCGGTCATTGTTTCTAGACTTTTTGAAAATGATTATGGCTTTAATTGTTGTTTTGGGTTTAATTTACTTCCTACTAAAATTTTTACAGAAAAGAAGTAGAATTTATCAACAAAGCAGGTCTCTAGAGAATTTAGGCGGATTGTCATTAGGGGCTAACAAATCAGTCCAGATTGTCAGAGTCGGTAATAAATATTTTCTGATTGGTGTGGGTGAAGATGTTCAATTATTAAATGAGATAGATGATGAGGAGACCATTCAAGGGCTTTTGAATCATCAAGACAATGAGACTAAATCGTTTCAAGATGTTTTAAAATCTCTTCAGAAAAAAACGACAAACCCATATCAACGAGAAAATCAAAAGAATCAATTCAATAAACAATTTGAATCAATGAGACAAACAAGGGAGCGACTTATGAAGCGTTACCAAGATCGAAAAGAGGGGTCAAAAGATGAATGAATTTGTAAATATCTTTGCAGAAAATGACCCTAACAATATTTCGACAGCTATTCAGTTACTTATTCTAATCACCATATTAACGCTTGCTCCGAGTCTATTAATATTATTAACAAGCTTTACTAGAATTATTATTGTACTTGGGTTTGTTAGAACATCTCTAGCGACTCAACAAATGCCGCCCAATCAAGTATTAATTGCACTAGCATTGTTTTTAACGTTTTTTATTATGGCTCCTACTTTTACGGAGGTTTACGATGAAGCTTTAGAACCTTTGTTTAATGAAGAAATTACATTAGATGAAGCATATGATCGAGCTAGTATGCCGTTTAAAGAATTTATGGCAGACCATACCAGGGAAAAAGACTTAATGTTATTTCTCAACTACTCTGGGGCAGAACGCCCTTCATCTCTTGAAGAAATTCCAATGACATCATTGATACCGGCTTTTGCGATAAGTGAACTTAAGACGGCCTTTCAAATGGGCTTTATGATATTTGTTCCTTTTCTTGTGATTGATATGGCAGTTGCAAGTGTCCTTATGTCTATGGGCATGATGATGTTACCGCCGGTTATGATTTCATTGCCATTTAAAATATTATTGTTTGTAATGGTTGATGGGTGGTTCTTAATCACACAATCCATATTAGAAAGTTATATGTAGAGAGTTGGAACAATTATGAGTGCAGACAATGTGATCTCGTTAGCTGAAAGCGGCGTATATACGATATTAGTTGTAGTCGGGCCATTATTAATTTTAGCATTAGCAGTCGGTTTATTAGTTAGTATTTTTCAAGCAACTACTCAAATTCAAGAGCAAACATTAGCCTTTATCCCTAAAATCGTGGCAGTGTTTGTTGGGATCGTTTTTTTTGGTCCTTGGATGTTACAAAAGATGATTGAATTTACAATTGAAATTTTTAATAACTTAACTAGAGTGGTTGGTTGATATGATAGATGCAATTGATTTAGCCAGACTACCAGGAGCCTTATTATTATTTGCTAGATTAGCTGGATTTTTCATGATGGTTCCATTTTTCTCTTACCGATCCATACCAATGACTCATCGGATTGCCTTTGTTGTGTTATTAACATGGGTAATGTTCTTTGCTATCGAGATACCCGTCCTGATATTTGATGGATTTTTTATCATTTTATTACTTAAAGAGATTACGGTCGGATTAATGATTGGGTTAATCGCTTATATGATTCTTGTAGCTGTGCAAATTGCTGGAGGATTTATTGATTTCCAAATGGGATTTGCGATTGCAAATGTGGTTGATCCACAGACTGGTATTCAAAGTCCAATAGTTGGTCAATACTTTTATATTTTTACTTTGCTATTACTCGTATCAACCAATGCACATCATTTATTATTAGATGGGATTTATTACAGTTATGAGTTTATAGGGATGACAGATCTAATTTCTATCTCAAGCTCATCTTTTCCGCAGTTAATCATAAATACATTTGGTCAAATGTTTGTTATAGCATTTCAAATGTCAATTCCGATTGTTGGAATGTTGTTTTTAGTCGACGTTTCTTTAGGAATGATTGCTCGAACTGTACCTCAAGTCAATGTGTTTGTTGTTGGGTTACCATTAAAAATCTTAATAAGCTTTGCGGTAATGTTAATCTTTTTTAGCTTCTTTTTTGTTTTAATTACTAATTTATTCGAATTTATGCTTACCGCTATGAGGGACTTAATGCAAGTATTAGGAGGCGCGTAATTTTGCAGCAATTACGCTTAGATCTACAATTTTTTAACCAAGAGAAAACTGAAAAAGCAACACCCAAGAAAAGACAGGACTCTAGGAAAAAAGGCCAAGTGGCTAAAAGTCAAGATGTTAATACGTCTATTATGCTATTTAGCATTTTTATGTTTTTTATCGTGTTTGGTTCTTTTATGGGAGAAGCCTTAACAGGAATGTATACATATAGCTTCACTGAATTTATCCATTGGGATTTAACTGAAAAAACACTAGAATCTATTTTATTTCAAATGACGATAGAAGGTGTTAAGGTTGTTGCTCCTATTATGGCTGTTGCGATGATTGCCGCATTTATTGCGAACTATGTACAGATTGGTTTTCTCTTTTCTACTGAAAGTATAAAGTTTGACCTGAAAAAAGTTGATCCTATAAAGGGTTTTAAGAGAATTTTCTCGGTCAGAGCAATAGTAGAATTTTTGAAATCCATGTTTAAAATCATTGCTATAGGAGCTGTTTGTTTTGGTGTCATTTGGCTTAATAAAGATGACATTATGCTTCTATCGATGAAGAGCGTTAGTGAATCTATTAAATTCTTCGGAGAGCTCACAATTTTAATGGGGGTAGCTTCATCATTAATTCTTATGTTCCTTGCTATACCTGATTATTTATACCAAAGATATGACCATGAAAAAAACATAAAAATGTCAAAGCAAGATGTTAAAGACGAACACAAAAATACTGAGGGTGACCCTCTAATTAAATCGCGTATGAAAGAGCGGCAAAGGCAAATGGCCCAGCAAAGAATGATGAGTGAAGTTCCGCAGGCAGATGTAGTTATTACAAACCCAACGCATTATGCCATTGCTGTTAAATATGATGAAGACCGAGCTGAAGCACCTTTTGTTGTTGCTAAAGGTGCGGATTATATAGCTTTTAAAATACGAGAAGTAGCCAAAGCGAATGATGTGGTTTTAGTTGAAAACAAATGGTTGGCTCGGAATTTGTATCAAGCTGTTGATATAAATGAAGAAATACCAGAAGATTTTTTCCAGGCTGTTGCCGAAGTGTTAGCTTATGTTTATAGCATACAGCGTAAAGTGTAACGAAGTGAGGTTATAAATTATGTCAGCGAGAGATTTATCTGTTTTATTAGGAGTTATTTTAATAGTCATTATGCTTGTTATTCCTCTTCCGGGAGGCTTATTAAGTGTTTTAATATTATTTAATATAACGTTGGCATTAATCGTTATATTGGTGGCTATGAATACTCAAGAGCCTTTACAGTTTGCAATATTTCCTTCGTTATTACTTTTATTAACGCTATTTAGATTAGGGTTAAACGTGTCAACAACTCGTTCTATTCTATCAGAAGCTGACGCTGGAGGAGTCGTTGATACATTCGGTAATTTTGTTACAGGTGGAAATCCATTTGTAGGGTTAGTCATATTTGTTATTTTAGTGATCATCCAGTTCATTGTTATTACAAAAGGTGCAGAACGTGTATCGGAAGTTGCCGCTAGGTTCACCTTAGATGCAATGCCTGGTAAACAGATGAGCATTGATGCTGACTTAAATGCTGGCTTAATAACTGAACAGCAGGCTAAAGAGAGAAGAGAAAAAATTGAAAATGAAGCAGATTTTTATGGTGCTATGGACGGTGCCAGTAAATTTGTTAAAGGTGATGCAATAGCAGGTATTGTTATTGTTCTTATTAATATTATCTTTGGTTTTATAATTGGCATGACTCAAATGGGCCTTTCTTTTACAGAAACAGTCAATGTGTTTACAAGATTGACAGTAGGGGATGGTCTCGTATCACAAATTCCAGCTTTGTTAATTGCTACCGCCACTGGAATTATCGTAACAAGAGTAGCAGCAGAAGGAAATCTATCTTACGACGTAACAGAACAATTATTTAGATATCCAAAACTGCTATATGTTGCTGCAGGGGCGATTTTCTTATTAGGGCTCACTCCAATAAACTTTGGGTTAACAACTTCTATTGCTGCCTTATTAGGTGTGGGTGGTTTTTATCTTGATTCTGCTAAACAAAAACAAGAGGAAGTTGAAGATTTTGTTGATGAAGACGAGCAAACAAAGCAAGATATGTCATCACCTGAAAGTGTGGTACAGCTCCTAAATACCGATCCGATTGAATTTGAATTCGGATATGCTCTGATTCCGATTGCAGATGCAAATCAAGGCGGGGATTTACTTGATCGAATTGTCATGATTAGAAGGCAGTTAGCTTTAGAACTAGGGTTGGTAATACCAGTCGTTCGAATTAGGGATAATATTCAGCTTAATCCAAATGAGTAT
Source organism: Piscibacillus salipiscarius (assembly GCF_042685285.1). Classification (NCBI taxonomy): domain Bacteria; kingdom Bacillati; phylum Bacillota; class Bacilli; order Caryophanales; family Bacillaceae; genus Piscibacillus; species Piscibacillus salipiscarius. Next base: position 126,208 of record NZ_JBHUMZ010000016.1, read on the forward strand.
CAGTTAAAGGTTAAAGGAAACGAAGTGGCAAAAGGAGAGTTATACCTTAACCATTACTTAGCTATGAGTCCTGGAGTTGATGATGAGCTAGTTGATGGTATTGATACAGTCGAACCAGCTTTTGGACTTCCTGCTAAGTGGATTAATGAAGAACAAAAAGATGAAGCTGAATTAGCTGGTTATACAGTAGTCGACCCGCCATCAGTTGTGTCCACTCACATAACTGAAATAATCAAGAAGTATGCAAGTCAGTTATTAGGCAGAGAAGAAACGAAACAGTTAATCGAGCATCTCAAAGGAACACATCCGACATTAGTGGAAGAAGTTACTCCAGAACCATTATCAACTGGAGATGTTCAAAAGGTTCTTGCTAAATTATTAAGTGAACAAGTTTCAATCAAAAATCTACCAATAATTTTTGAGACACTTGCTGATTTCGGTAAAATGACGACTGATACGGATTTGTTAGCAGAATATTGCAGACAATCCTTATCACTACAAATTACAAAACAGTACATGGATGAACAAGGAATTATCAATGTAATTACAATCTCTCCAAATATTGAAAAGCTCATAGCTGAACATATTCATAAAACAGATCATGGTAATTTTCTCAATTTAGATCCTGAAAATCAGCAAAAAATCATTGAAGCTATTAATCAGGAACGAAACAAAGCATTCATCCAAGACGGAACAGCTATAGTTCTTTGTTCTCCAGCAGTTAGAATGTATATCAAACAATTAATATCAAGACATTTACCTGATGTGGTGGTGCTCTCTTATAACGAGTTAGAACCAGATGTAGATGTTGAAAGTTCAGGGGTGGTGAACTTGTCATGAAGGTAAAAAAGTATACGGCATCAACTATGCCTGAAGCCATGAAGGTCGTCAGGTCAGAATTAGGGCAATCGGCTGTCATTTTAAATTCTAGGGAGCAAAAAACAAGAGGCTTCTTAGGTTTGTTTAGAAAAAAATATATCGAAGTATTTGCTGCTATTGACCCGAACCCTAGAGATCATCACAAAGATAAACGATCAATTCGGTTTGAAACGAATAAACCACAAAGAACTGAAGTTAAACAACCCAGTGATCATGTGCTTAAAGAACTAGAATTATTAAAACAACAATTATCTACTACACAAGATCATCAGACTTTATTACCAGGGCCAATTCAAGCAATCATTACAGGTTTAAGAGATCAGGATGTTGATCAAAACGTCTTAAACCAGCTAAGTCCTTATCTCTTAGAAAAATACTATGGTGAACAATTAAAAAGTGAAGAACAGTTAAAGGGCGTTACTAAACAGTTCTTCTTGCAGCGGTTAGAACACATTGAAACGGATCAACCAAAAATGTGTGAATCAAAATATGTATATTTATTTGGGCCAACAGGAGTGGGAAAAACAACAACGATTGCCAAACTAGCGGCATCTCAATCTATATCTGAAGGAAAAAAAGTAGCTTTTATCACGTTGGACACCTATCGTATTGCTGCTATAGACCAATTAAAGACCTATGCAAAAATTTTAAATGTACCTATTGAAGTAGCCTATTCTAAGGAAGACTTAAAAAAAGCAAAGGAGAAATTTTATCAATACGATGTTATCTTTATCGATTCAGCAGGCAGAAATTATAGAAAAGACGAGTATATAGAACAAATACAAGATTATGTAGATTTTAAAGCTAATGATGAAGTGTATTGCGTTTTATCATTAACATCTAAACAAAAAGATTTAGAAGATATCTATTCAAGGTTTTCAAAATTAAACATTAACCGGGTTATTTTCACAAAAATAGATGAAACAACCCAATTTGGACCTATTTATAATTTATGGAATAAGTATAAATTTAAAATGTCATACTTAACGAACGGACAAAATGTTCCCGATGACATCCAAGATGCTTCACCTGAACTAATTGTTGATATGTTAGTTGGTGACAAGGAATGATAGAAGACCAAGCTTTTGAGTTAAGAAAGCGTGCTTTAGATAATTTCGAGAAAAAAAATGCCCGTACAATCGCAGTGTTTAGTGGTAAGGGTGGAGTAGGAAAATCAAGTTTTGCACTTAATTTTGCCATTTGTCTTAGTAGTCAAGGTAAAAAAGTTTTAATTTTGGATTTAGACATAGGGATGGGTAATATTGACATTTTGCTAGGGATGTATCCAAAACACACACTAATTTCAATGTTAGATGATCAATTAAGTATTGAAGACATTATCGAAAAGGGACCAAACAATCTATCATACATAGCAGCTGGTACAGGATTGTCTAGTTTTTTTCATTTGGATGGCAACCGTTATGAATATTTTTTAAATCAGCTTGAAAATATTACAAGGCAGTATGACTATATTTTATTTGACTTGGGAGCAGGGATGTCAGAAGAACATATGGCTTTTATTTCTGCAGCTGATGAATGTTTTGTTGTCACAACGACTGAACCGACATCCATTACAGATGCGTATGCTGCCATCAAACACTTAGTATTAGAAACATCAGATGTTAAGATTTCTCTTATGGTCAACCGTGTTTCTGGAATACAAGAATCGTTAAATGTATATGAAAGATTAAATTTGGCCGTACAAAACTTTCTTTCTCAAGAAATTAGATTGTTAGGCAGCTTACCAGAAGATCCAATTGTCATTAAAGCAGTTAAAGAACAAACGCCATTTTATATTTTAGAACGAAGAGCGAGAGTGAGTAAAACAATGGCAAAGATGACGCTAGATTACTTAAAGGCTAATCACGATTTATCTGAAGATGAAAAAGGGCAATTCATTCAAAAGTTAAAGTCTCTTTTTATTAGAAAGGTAGATTAAAATGAATGACATACGAGTGCTTGTGGTTGACGATTCAGCCTTCATGAGAAAAATGATCACTGATATGATTCAAACTTCTAAAGGTATGTCAGTCGTGGATACAGCGAGAAATGGACAGCAAGCTTTAGATAAAATTAGATCACTAAAACCTGATGTTGTCACACTTGATGTTGAAATGCCAGTTCTGGATGGTTTGTCAGTATTAAGGGAAATCATGAATACGGAACCCATTCCAGTTATCATGCTTTCAAGTTTAACTCAGCATGGAGCTGATGCGACAATTAAATCGATGGAATTAGGTGCTGTTGACTTTGTGTCAAAACCATCTGGCTCAATTTCGCTTGATATAGATAACGTAAAAGAAGAATTAATTAATAAAATTCATATGGCATATCAAGCTAATTTGCAAAAAAAACCTGCTCATTATCAAGTGAAAAATACAAAGCAATTTTTATACCATAGAAATCTTATAGCAATTGGAGTCTCTACAGGTGGACCTAAAGCATTACAAATATTATTAAATCAATTACCTCAAGAATTAGCATCCCCTGTCATCGTAATACAACATATGCCAGCAAGTTTCACCAAATCATTAGCTAGAAGGTTAAATCAACTTTCTAGTCTGACTGTAAAAGAAGCTGACCATGGTGAAATACTAAAACAAGGTACCGTTTATATTGCACCTGGTGGTAAACAACTTACTGTTAAGAAGGTTGGACAAACATTGGTAATTAATATTGACTTGTCACCTACAGGGATTAAACATACACCTTCCGTGGATTATACATATCATTCTTTATCCAAATTAAGTGATTTTAATTTGATTAACGTCATTTTAACCGGAATGGGGTCAGATGGCACTAATGGTCTAAAACAAATAAAACAAAGTCAGCCTTCTCATTACATTATTGCAGAATCAGAGGAAACATCTGTTATTTACGGTATGCCGAAAAGTGCTATTGAAAATGTAGGTGCGGATGCAGTACTTCCAATAAATAAAATTGGAGAAGCACTTACGGAATTAGTTGTCCAAAAGGGAGAGAGTTAAGATGGATACAAATGAATATTTAGATGTATTTATTGACGAGAGCTTTGAAAATCTACAATTAATGAATAATAGTTTGTTAGAACTTGAATCAAACCCTAAAGAAATTAATAAAGTTAATGAAATTTTTAGAGCAGCTCATACACTTAAAGGAATGGCTGCTACTATGGGGTTTAATGATTTATCAAAATTAACTCACCAATTAGAAAACGTATTAGATCTAATTAGAAACCAAGAACTAGATGTTACATCTAATGTACTAGACGTTATGTTTGAATCTTTAGAAGCATTAGAAACAATGGTTGAGGACATTGTAAATGGTGGAAACGGTCAAAAAGAGATACAGGTAATTCTAGATCAGTTAAATAAAATAGAATCTGGAGAAGAATTATCTGAGCCTATAAGCAGTTCAAATACATCTAATGTTCAAACTAACCTTAACCTCGATGAGTTCGAATTAACAGTCGTTGAACAGGCCAGTGCTCAAGGGCAGAATATCTTTGATATTACCATTTCGATTGATGAAGACTGTTTATTAAAGGCAGCACGTGTCTATATGGTTTTTAATGTGTTCGAAAATAATGGGAGTGTTATAAAATCAACTCCAACTGTGGAAGAACTTGAGAATGAAGAATTCGAGCAAACATTTAATGTCTTATTTATCACCGATACTGACCATGATGAACTAAAAAAACAGTTGTTAAATGTATCAGAAATTAAAGAAGTCACGATTGAGTATGTTGCATTTAATGATTCAACTCATCAAGAAGAAACTGAGCAAGAAGTATCTACAACAGTTGAAGATGTTAAAGAAGCAGACATCACTGAAACTAAAAAGCCTGTAACAAGTAAATCCATTCGAGTTAATATAGAACGCTTAGATGCTCTAATGAACTTATTTGAAGAAATGATTATTGACCGAGGTCATTTAGAACAACTAACCCATTCCATAGACCATCAAGATTTTAAAGAAACTGTCGAACGTATGACAAGAACGTCTAGTGAGTTACAAAATGTTATTTTAAAGATGCGAATGGTTGCCATAGATCAAGTCTTTAATAGATTTCCTAGAATGGTCCGTTCATTATCAAAGGAGTTAGGGAAAAAAATTGAGCTTGAAGTAACAGGTGCAGACACTGAGCTTGATCGGACTGTCATTGATGAGATTGGTGATCCACTAGTTCATTTAATACGTAATGCTATAGATCACGGTGTTGAAATGCCTGAGGAACGAGTTGCCAAAGGAAAACCTGAAACTGGTAAGCTATTTTTAAAAGCGTATCACAGTGGAAATCATGTTTTTGTAGAGATACAAGATGATGGTGGCGGCATCAATAAAGAAAAGGTTCTTCAAAAAGCCATTCAAAATCAAGTGATTACAGCTGAAGACTCTAATAAATTAGCAGATTCTCAGATATATGAATTAATTATGTCTAGTGGTTTTTCAACTGCAGACCAAATCTCTGACATATCTGGTAGAGGAGTCGGCCTCGACGTTGTCAAAAATACAATCGAATCACTTGGGGGAACCATAGAGATTGATTCTGAATTAAATTATGGTACAACTTTTTCGATTAAACTACCATTAACTCTATCTATTATTACAGCGCTCCTTGTTAAATTGGATGACGAAATATTCGCAATCCCGCTATCTTCAATTATGGAAACAGCTGTTATTCACAAAAATGAAGTTTATAGTGCGCATGGCCAAGAAGTCATTGATTTTAGAGGGCAAATTATTCCTTTAGTTGATATTCGTGACGTCTATGGTGTTAATCAAATTAATAGAGATCGTGAAGATTACTCGATTGTTGTAATTCGTAAAGGCAATAGATTAACCGGCTTAATTGTCGATTCATTTATCGGACAAAAAGAAATTGTGCTTAAGAATTTAGGTGCTAGATTGAAGGATGCATATGCTATTTCTGGAGCAACTATTTTAGGAGATGGTGAAGTAGCCTTAATTATCGATTCTAACGCTTTAGTGAAATAAGGGGGGTTAATATGGAAAGACAAAAGTTTATTATCTTAACATTAAATGAAGAATGTTATGCTATCCCGATTGACTATATTCATTCAATTGAACGTACTCAGCCTGTTACTCGAATTCCTAATACCGAAGGTTTTGTTAAAGGTGTCATTAATCTTAGAGGAATCATTACTCCCGTCATTGATCTTAGGGAAAGAATGGGCTTTGAAGCAAAACCACTAGATGAAGTGAGCCGTATTATCATCACGAATAGAAGCCAGGAATCTATTGGATTAATCGTAGATGGAGCGGATGATGTAATCGAGATTAACAATGATGATATTGAGCCACCTCCGGAAACGATATCTGAAAACTACCGTGACTATATTGAGGGCGTCATTAAGCACGAGCAACGTTTAATTGTATTATTAAGCTTAGAGCATGTATTTGAAGCAGATTTTGTGAAACAACATCATGTCTAGCTTAAGGAGACGTATAAGATGCGAGATTTATTAAAATTAGATGATCTTCATTTAGATTTGTTAAAAGAAATTGGGAACATTGGAGCTGGAAATGCCACAACATCGTTATCTAATTTATTATCGATTCCAATCCAAATGAGTGTACCGACAGTTAATGTTATTAGCTTTGAAGAAATTATAGAGCTTACAGGCGGTCCAGATGAAGTGAAAGCCACAACGTTTGTCGAATTTGAAGGCGAGTTTACTGGGAATATGTTTTTCTTTATATCTCCAGAACAAGCTGATCAGTTCATTCAGACATTAACTCAGGATGCTAAACAATCAATTTTAAATGAGCAAAATGAATTAGCTTTTTCAGCTTTCTTAGAATTAGGGAACATATTAACGGGATCTTATTTAAGAGCTTTATCAGATTTTTTGCAAATTAATTTGTATTCTCTTGTGCCTGAGGCAACAGTTGACATGGCAGGAGCCATAATGACTGAGGGGTTAATTGAGACATCAGTGACTTCCGACTATGCTATTATCATTGAAACAGTTTTTCAGTCAGATTTCTTTAATGAGGACATTAATGGTCATTTCTTCTTATTGCCTGACCCGAATGCGTTTGATAAGATTTTTAGTCAACTAGGAGTTTAAGTGATGAATCAATTACAAGAACAAGTTAAAGTAGGAATAGCTGATGTAGCAATTGCGAAAAGTAGTCAAGCCCTTATAACCTCAGGCTTAGGTTCATGTGTCGGAATTATATTATATGATGAGAGTTTAAAAATAGCTAGCATGGCTCATGTGATGCTGCCTGACTCTAACATGACTAGACAGTCTCATTTTAAAAAGGGGAAATTTGCAGATACCGGAATCGACACGTGTTTGAATTTATTATCAGAAGAAGGCAGTCAAGTGTTTAACATGAAAGCAAAAATGGCTGGTGGTGCACAGATGTTTAAAACGACATCATCAGATAAGTTAAACATCGGTCAGAAAAATGTATCAGCGATTGAAAAGAAGTTATCCCAATTAAACATTCCGATTGTTGCAAAAGATGTAGGTGGACATAACGGACGATCGATTGAGTTTGATATTGAAACGAGTCAATTGAAGATTAGAACCGTTTATCAAGGCGTTCAGTATATATAATTGATTTAACGCAATCTTATTATTTACAAGTGGGGGAATTGTGATGCAACATAAGACAGCCTCTTTATCAGAGCTTTGGAAAAAGTGGCAACAAGAGCACGATCAAGAAGTCGGGAACCAGTTAGTAGAATACTATATGCCACTGATTACTTATCAAGTTAATCGTGTTTTTGCCCATCTTCCCCAAAATGTAGACCGTCAAGATGTTAAAAGTTTAGCTTTCATGGGGCTTGTCGATGCTCTTGAGAAGTTTGATCACAATAGAGATTTAAAATTTGATACATATGCTTCAATTAGAATTAAAGGTGCCATTATTGACGGTTTAAGAAAAGAAGACTGGTTGCCACGGACAGTTCGTGATAAATCGAAAATTATTGAAAGTGCCTACGAACAATTGGAACAGAGTTTCAAAAGGACTCCCTTACTGTCTGAGGTATCGGAATATGTAGAGATGCCTGAGGAAGAGGTTGCGGAAATTGTTAAAGATACACTATATGCTAACTTATTATCAATAGAAGAAAAAACAAATGATGAATCAGACGAACAGCGAGAAAGTTTGAGAAATACTGTTCCTGACCAAGACAGGTTATCACCTGATGAAGCATTGATTAAACAAGAACAAATAGAAGAGCTATCTCATTCCATTCTACATTTAAATGAAAAAGAACAACTCGTTATAAGTTTATTTTATAAAGAAGAACTCACATTAACAGAAGTAGGGCAGATCCTTGGCCTTTCGACATCAAGAATTTCACAAATTCATAGCAAAGCTATTACGAAATTGAAAGATCAGCTTTCTGGAATATCATGATCATTCTAGACTATTTGTGATATTCTATCACCTCGAGAGGAGGGTGACAGGTGGATTTGAATAAGGTTTTTCAAGTAACTGTTACTGAAGATAAGATGTCTGCATATTTACATACACTAGACCCTATTGAACTAAATAAACTGTTAAATTATGAGCTAAATGTAACGAATCAAGATTTGCTCCATTTTATTCAAGAACAGGGAGTTAGCTATGGGTTGCGCTATGACAATATTGATTTTATTATAAATAATCTAAATAAGGTTAGCTTCCCTATCCTGATTGCTGAAGGAAATCATCCCAGTCCAGGACGAGATGGTTATATTGATTTCAAAGTTGAACATTCAATTAGAATGGAGCTTCATGAACAGGAGCGAATCGATTTTAAAAATGTAATCAAAATACCAGTTGTAGAACCAGGTCAATTAATTGCTATTATTCAGCAACCTTCTGAGGGGACAGCTGGTAAAGATGTTTATGATGAGGTAGTTCATTCAAGACGTGGTAAAACTGTTCATATTATGGCAGGTGAAAATACGACTTTTGATGAACATAAACAAGCTATTTACGCTTCCAATTTTGGTCAAGTTTCATTGATTAATAATCAGATAAAAGTGTTGCCTTTATACGAAGTTAATGAATCATTAAATTTATCAACTGGTAATATTGAATTTAATGGTTCGGTGCTTATAAAAGGTGATGTGCCTGAGGGGTATCGTGTTGAAGCTAAAGGTGACATAACAATTGAAGGATTAGTTGAAGGAGCTATTATTAAGGCTGGAGGCTCAATCTATATAAAGGAAGGAATTTCAGCCACTGGAAAAGGTTTTATTGAAGCGGGTGTTGATCTTGCGACTCCTCATATTAATCAAGGGCATGTTAAAGCAGGAAGACATATAAAAGTTGAGCAATCCATCATACATAGCAAAATAACTGCCTTAGAAGCTATAACATGTCAAAAAGGGCATGTGATTGGGGGCACAATTTCAGCAGGTTCCATCATCGTATGTCAAGATTTAGGTAATCGAATGCACACATTAACTCGAGTATATCTTGGTGAAAATAAAGAGGACCGAGACCATAGAATGAACATAAACCAACAAATTAAACAACTAGATTCTGAAATTGAAAAATTACAATTACTTGGACAAGCATTATCTAAGAAAAGCGAACGATCACCTAAGGAACAATTAACGCTAAAGAAACAAAGATATACATTAGAAGAAAAACAGTTAAAATTAAAGGAACTTTTTCAAAAACAAGAACAAATAACTGACCATAATGAGAATAAAAAGTTTAACCAAATATTAATTCATGGTATGCTATACCCAAATGTAGAAGTAACTTCTGGTAAATATTCTAGACGATTTAATAGTCCCTTTAAACAAGCATCTATTCTTTTTGATGGAAAAGAATTCAGTTTAGAATCGATTGAATAATATGAGTGGAGGTGTATGAATTGAGCTGGAAATCTGTTGAAATGCAAGTTGCGCTTCCAAGAGTGGTCGATGCTGCGCACTTACAGGAACAATATAATCAACGTGGACAGACTTTACAAACTCACCTTGCACAAACGAACCAATCTGAAGAACTTTTAAGACGAAAACAAGTTCAAAAAACTAATTCTGATAATTCCGCATCTAATGATTTAAATCGTCATAACAAGCAACAGGAAAATATACAATTAGGCACACATCCTTTTCTAGGGAAACTCTATGATTTAAAAGGCTAAATGAGGTAAAGATATGAGTTCTTTTTTATTCACTTTAAGTTTATTGCTGCATGGTGTGACCTTCGTCATTATTTTTTATTTGTTTCAGAGAATTCAACAGTTTAAATACTCAGACGATGAGCAAAGAGTTAAAGATATTGAGGATCTATTTAATTCCTATTTATTAGAGATTAAAGATGAAAACAAAAAATTTGTGGAATCATTGTCCAATCTGAATTCAATTAAGCCTGAAAAACAAGATGAACATATTTCCCCTAATGACGATATATATAATTCGAATATAGATATGATTAATCCAGACATGACATCTGATCAATTAGATACACCTTCAACAGAATCTCAGGTACTGTATATGTATAAACAAGGCCATACAATTGATCATATTGCTAAAGAATTAGATCTTGGTCATACCGAAGTAGAATTAATCATTAAATTTAATGAAAAAATACACCAATAATCCTTGCTTGTTTAGGTTTGTTATGATATATTAACTTTTGGTGTTAATACACACGCTTATGGAGATAAGCCTTGGTGCTCATACTTTTGAGTGAGGTTTATTTATGAATTAAGCGGAGGAATAAAACCATAGGAGGAATTTTAGAATGTCTGTAATTTCAATGAAACAATTACTTGAAGCAGGTGTTCATTTTGGACACCAAACTCGCCGTTGGAATCCGAAAATGAAAAAATACATTTTCACAGAGCGTAACGGCATTTACATCATTGACCTTCAAAAAACAGTTAAAAAGGTTGATGAAGCGTATAACTTCATTAAGCAAATTGCTGAAGATGGAGGAACTGTATTATTCGTTGGTACGAAGAAGCAAGCTCAAGACACTGTTAAAGAGGAAGCTCTTCGTTCTGGAATGTACTACGTTAACCAACGTTGGTTAGGTGGTACATTAACTAACTTCAAAACAATCCAAAAGCGTGTTAATCGTCTAAAAGACATTGAACGCATGGAAGAAGACGGTACATTTGATGTATTACCGAAAAAAGAAGTAGTTATGATCCTTAAAGAAAAAGAACGTCTTGAAAAATTCTTAGGCGGGGTTAAAGACATGGATGGTCTACCAGATGCTCTATTCATTGTTGACCCTCGTAAAGAACGCATTGCTGTTGCGGAAGCTCACAAATTAAACATTCCTATTGTGGCAATGGTTGATACTAACTGTGACCCGGATGAAGTTGATTATGTCATTCCTGCAAACGATGATGCGATTCGTGCTGTTAAGCTAATGACTGCTAAAATGGCAGATGCTATTTTAGAAGTTAAGCAAGGCGAAACAACTCAAGATGTTTCTGAAGAAGCTACTGAAGAAGTAGTAGAAGAAACTGAAACTGTGCAAGAATAAAAGGTGAGGTGATAAGAGGTTGAGCCTTTTATCACCTTTTTTAAAGCAAATAAACATACTATGCATGGCGATGATTAATTAATCAAAGCCTAAATCTATATAGAATGAGTTTAAGGAGGATTCTTATGGCTGTAACTGCAAAAATGGTTAAAGAATTACGTGAAAAAACTGGTGCTGGCATGATGGATTGTAAAAAAGCACTTACTGAGACAGACGGCGATATTGATAAAGCTGTTGAATATCTTCGTGAAAAAGGCATGGCTAAAGCAGCTAAAAAAGCTGACCGTATTGCCGCTGAAGGTTCAACTCATATCGTAAGTGAAGGCAACACAGCTGTCATTATTGAAGTGAACAGTGAGACTGACTTTGTAGCTAAAAATGATCAGTTTAAAACCATACTTAATGACTTGGCTACACATATCCTTAAGTTCAAACCTGCTACAGTTGAAGAAGCAATGGAACAAAACATCAATGATACTGACGAAACTGTTGAACATTACATTAAATCTGCAATTGCAAAAATCGGTGAGAAAATTTCTCTACGTCGCTTTGAAATCGTAGAAAAAAGTGATAATGCTGCTTTTGGTGAATACCTACACATGGGAGGACGTATTGGCGTTCTAACATTACTAGAAGGTACAACAGAAGATTCAGTAGCTAAAGATGTAGCAATGCATGTTGCTGCAGTAAACCCTCGTTATGTTTCACGTGATGAAGTTCCTGAGGAAGAAGTTAACAAAGAGCGTGAAGTTTTAAAACAACAAGCTTTAAATGAAGGAAAGCCTGAAAACATAGTTGAAAAAATGGTCGAAGGTCGTTTAAGAAAATTCTTTGAAGAAATTTGCCTATTAGAACAGGAATTTGTTAAAGACCCTGATCAGAAAGTTAAACAATTTGTTGAATCTAATGGTGCCACGGTTAAATCATTCGTTCGTTATGAAGTTGGCGAAGGAATGGAAAAACGTGAAGATAACTTCGTTGATGAAGTTATGAACCAAGTCAATAAATAATAATTGCTGATGAATAGGGGACACATTGTGTCTCCTATTTTTCAAGAGAGAATAGTCAATAAAGGCAAACATAACGGAGGTAAATATGTCGAAAGCAAGATATAATCGTATCGTACTAAAGTTAAGTGGTGAGGCCTTAAGTGGCGATAAAGGATATGGAATTGATCCTAAATTCATTAAGTCAATTGCTCAGCAGATTAAAGAAATTCATGAACTAGGAGTCGAAATTGCAATTGTTGTTGGCGGAGGAAACCTATGGCGTGGTAAAATTGGTAGTGAAGTAGGTATGGACCGCGCGAATGCAGATTATATGGGAATGCTTGCGACAGTTATGAATTCTTTAGCATTACAGGACGGTTTAGAGAATTTAGATATTCCAACTCGAGTTCAAACATCAATTGAAATGCGACAAGTTGCAGAGCCTTATATCCGCCGAAAAGCGATGCGTCATTTAGAGAAAAAACGCGTCGTCATTTTTGCAGGTGGTACAGGTAATCCTTATTTCTCTACTGATACAACAGCTGCATTAAGAGCTGCTGAAATGGAAGCAGATGTCATCTTAATGGCTAAAAACAATGTTGATGGTGTTTATAACGCTGACCCTCAAGTCGATTCTAATGCATACAAATATGATCAACTATCATATTTAGATCTATTAAATGAGGGCTTAGGAGTCATGGACTCAACTGCTTCATCATTATGTATGGACAATGATATTGCTTTAATAGTATTCTCTATATTAGATAAAGGAAATATTAAACGAGTTTTAACAGGCGAAAATATTGGAACAATAATTAGGAGGAAAGATAATCATGAGTGATTCGGTTATTCAAGAGTGCAGAGACAAAATGAAGAAAGCTGTTCAAGCTTTTTCTAAACAATTATCGACAGTAAGAGCAGGACGTGCTAACCCAGCTATTTTAGACAGTGTCTATGTTGAGTACTATGGAGCAAATACTCCATTAAATCAATTATCGACTGTATCAGCACCTGAACCGCGATTATTAGTTATTACTCCATTTGATAAATCAGCAATTGAAAATATTGAAAAAGGTATTCAAAAAGCAGATCTTGGTCTTACACCAAATAACGATGGGAATGTTATTCGTATCAGTATTCCTGCTTTAACAGAAGAACGCCGTAAAGACTTAGTTAAAGTAACTAAAAAATATGCAGAAGAAGCTAGAGTTCAAGTACGTAATATCCGCCGTGATGCTAATGATCAATTGAAAAAACTTGAAAAAGATGGTGACATTACGGAAGATGAATTACGTTCTTATCAAGATGATGTCCAGAAACAAACAGATCAGCATATTAATGAAATTGATCAATTATTAGAGTCTAAAGAAAAAGAAATTACAGAAGTATAAAAGTAGATATATACTTCACTAATTCATGATATAATAATTAATAATAGCTTTCGCATCATGCGAAAGCTAAATTTTTCTTATGTTATTGGCGAGGGATGGGCATGAATTTTAAGACAAATAAGAAACTAGACATGGATCGTTTAGACCCTACCAATGTCCCTAAACATGTCGCAATCATTATGGATGGTAATGGAAGGTGGGCTAAAAAGAGAGGTCTGCCAAGGTTTGCAGGGCATAAAGAAGGTATGAAAACCATCAAGAAAGTCGTGGAAAGAGCAGTCGAATTAAATCTTGAAGCGATTACGCTCTATGCTTTTTCTACTGAGAATTGGAAAAGACCGCCTAAAGAAGTTGAATTCATTATGAAGCTACCTTCTCAATTTTTAGATACATACTTACCGGAATTAATTGAAAATAATGTTAGAGTAACTACAATTGGTCACTACGATGGATTACCTGAATTTACTAAAAAGGCCGTTCAATATTCTGTTGAACGAACTAAAAATAACACAGGTCTAGTATTAAATTTTGCTTTAAATTATGGGAGCCGGTCAGAAATTGTAGATGCTGTCAAACAGATCTGTGAAAATGTCAAACAAGATCATTTAAATTCAGATGAAATAAACGAAGAACTTATTTCAAATTATTTATATACTAATCAACTTCCAGACCCCGACCTTGTTATTAGAACAAGCGGAGAACAAAGATTGAGTAATTATTTATTGTGGCAAGTTGCTTATGCGGAATTCTATTTTACTGATAAGTTATGGCCTGAATTTAATCATGACGCATTTGATGAAGCAATAATCGAATTTCAAAACCGCAAAAGAAGATTTGGTGGTCTATAAGGTGTGATAACATGAAAACACGAATTATTACTGCAGCTGTTGGCTTGGCTGTGTTTTTACCATTTGTAATATACGGTGACTGGCCTTTTGTTATTTTTATTTATTTAATTGGAACAATTGGACTATTTGAATTATTGAATATGAAACGTATTCCTGTATTATCGTTTCCAACAGTGGTGGGTACCCTTTTATTATGGGTGTTTTTACTAAATGATGAATTTACTCACATTATGAAATGGACCTCTTTAACCCAGTCTGAAATGCTTTATATTTTAGTATTTATATTATTAGCTTATACAGTACTAGTAAAAAATAGGTTCTCTTTTGATGACGTTGCCTTTGTTTTATTATCTTCTTTATACGTTGGGATAGGTTTCGGTTATGTCATTGAAACGAGACTGGCAGGAATCGAATATTTGTTATATGCATTGTTAATTGTTTGGTTTACAGATTCCGGAGCTTATTTTGCTGGACGAGCTATTGGAAAGCATAAACTTTGGCCAATTATTAGCCCCAAAAAAACAATAGAAGGTTTTGTAGGGGGAATTATTGGAGCTGTCTTAATTGGAATCATCCTTCAATTGATGCTAGATATTCATGATCATATGTGGGTTGTTATTTTAGTTTCAATTTTTGCATCATTGTTAGCTCAAATTGGTGATCTCATTCAATCAGCTTTTAAACGTATATATGATATTAAGGATTCTGGACATATTTTGCCTGGACATGGTGGGATTCTTGATCGCTTTGACAGCTTAATATTTATGGTGCCATTTTTACATTTTATCCAATTTATAATGATATAAATGAGGGATTTTGATGAAGAAAGTAACGCTATTAGGTGGAACAGGTTCAATTGGACTTCAAACTATAGACCTTATTCAAACTCATCCAGAACAATTTCAGTTAGTGGCTTTTGCATTTGGAACAAATGTTGAAAAGGCACTTCCTGTTATTGAACAATTAAAGCCTAAATACATTGTTGTACAAAATCGCGAAACTTTTACAAAACTAAGTAATAAAATAAGTTATAGCCCAGTTATTAAATATGGAATGGAAGCATTAAATGAAGTTGTCTCTTTACCTGAAGTTGATCTAGTCGTTAATGCAGTTCTAGGTAGTGTTGGTTTAGAGCCTACTCTAGAAGCTATAAGAGCTAAAAAACAGATCGCTTTTGCCAATAAAGAGACATTAGTAACAGCTGGTCACATTGTGATGAAGGAAGCTAAACAACACAATGTTGAGTTGCTACCAGTAGATAGTGAACACGCCGCTATTCATCAATGTTTGAAAGCTGAAAATCGAAGTGAAGTTAAACGAATCATTTTAACTGCTTCAGGTGGAAGTTTTAGAAATCAAACACGTGAAGAATTAGTCGGGGTGACGAAAAACGATGCATTAAAACACCCTAACTGGAGTATGGGAGCTAAAATTACCATTGACTCTGCAACTATGATGAATAAGGGACTAGAAGTTATAGAAGCACATTGGTTGTTTGATACTCCTTATGACAATCTTGATGTTATCTTACATAATGAAAGTGTTATTCATTCAATGGTGGAGTTTGTTGATCAAAGCGTGATGGCACAATTAGGGACTCCAGATATGAGAATTCCTATACAATATGCTTTAACCTATCCAGAACGAGCTAAGTATAATTTAAGCGAACCACTTGATTTAGTTAAGATAGGTCGGTTAAATTTTAGAGAAATGAGTTTTGAACGTTTCCCATGCTTACGTATGGCTTATGAAGCAGGCAGAGTAGGCGGTTCTTTACCAACTGTTCTTAATGCTGCAAATGAAGAAGCCGTTAAATTGTTTTTAGATGACCAAATAACGTTTTTAGAAATTGAAAAACTTATTGAACGTGAATTAGAAAGTCACTCAGTTATTCATAACCCTGATTTAGACTCCATTTTAGAGTTAGATCAAGAAATACGTAACAGAGTCAGTAATGCTGTCCTAAAAAGGTAGGTGCTTGTAAATGAATTTCGATACGATAATTGCTTTTATATTTATGTTTGGGCTTTTAGTGTTCATTCACGAGTTTGGCCATTTAATTTTTGCTAAAAGAGCAGGAATGTTAGCCAGAGAATTTGCTATTGGCTTTGGACCAAAGATTTTCTCTTATCGTAAGGATGAAACATTATATACTGTACGCTTACTTCCAATCGGGGGATATGTAAGGGTTGCAGGTGAAGACCCAGAAATTATCGATTTAAAGCCAGGTTACCATATCGGACTTGAATTTAATGAATCAGGTAAAGTTAATAAAATTATCGTTAATAATAAATCCAAGCACCCGAATGCTAAAATTGTTGAAGTAGAAAGAATTGATTTAGATCATGATCTTATCATCAATTGTTTTGATATTAATACAGATGAACGTTATCAATATGAGGTGGACCGCAAAGCTCTCTTTGTGATGGATGAGAAAGAAACATTAATTGCTCCTTATGATCGTCAATTCGCCTCAAAGTCTGTTCCTAAAAAGGGAATGCAAGTTTTCGCAGGACCAATGATGAACTTTTTATTAGCGATTGCGTTATTTATCGGTTTAGGCTTATTTCAAGGTGTACCGGATAAGGATGCAGTGGTTGGCAATGTTCAAGAAGGAACCCCTGCTAGTGAGGCTGAGCTCATGGCAGGTGATGAAATCCTAAGTATTAACGGTGAATCAATTGAGGACTGGGTAAGTTTTGTTCGGTTTGTACAAGATCGTCCAAATGAAGAAATTAGTTTAACTGTTGAACGTGATGGTGAAATTATTGAGAAAAGTTTAACTACTATGTCACAAGAAACACAAAATGGTGAAACAATAGGGCAAGTAGGTATTAGACGGAATTTAGAAGAGGGTCCTGTTGAAGCGTTCAAATTTGGATTTACACAAACATATGAAGTAGGTAAGTTGATCTTAACTGCATTAGGACAATTAGTTACTGGACAATTATCATTAGATGCTCTCGCTGGTCCAGTTGGAATTTATGATGCAACGGATCAAGTCGTTCAGACTGGATTTACTAACTTTTTAACCTGGACAGCAATGCTTAGTATTAACCTAGGTATTATTAATCTGCTGCCTCTACCGGCATTAGATGGAGGTCGCTTAATGTTTATAGGCATTGAAGCAGTTAGAGGAAAACCATTAGACCCTGAAAAAGAAGGGTTTGTTCATTTTATTGGATTTGCCTTATTAATGCTACTTATGATTGTAGTAACATGGAACGATATTGAGCGGTTGTTTATGTAAGTGGTAAAATACGAATAAAGAGGTGGAAATACTATGAGACAAAGCAATTTACTCATTCCTACGCTAAGAGAAGTTCCAGCAGAAGCAGACTTGAAAAGCCATCAATTATTGCTCAAAGCCGGATTTATTCGCCAATTGGCATCAGGAGTTTATAATTTCTTACCTTTAGGAAAAAGAGTGTTGCGTAAGGTTGAGAATATTGTAAGAGAAGAGATGGACCGTGCAGGTGCACAAGAGGTCCAAATGCCAGCCCTACAACCAGCTGAATTGTGGCAAGCAACAGGACGTTGGGATACAATGGGACAAGAACTTATGAGACTAAAAGATCGTCATGAGCGTAATTTTGCACTAGGGGCTACACATGAAGAAGTGGTCACAGCATTAGTAAGAGATGAAGTTAATTCATATAAAAAATTACCTTTTTCGTTATATCAAATTCAAGCTAAATATAGAGATGAAAAACGCCCGAGGTTTGGTTTGTTACGTGGTAGAGAATTCTTAATGAAAGATGCTTATTCATTTCACGAAACATATGAATCATTAGATGAGACGTATGACGTTATTTTTAATGCCTACAAACGAATTTTTGAGCGTTGCGGACTTAACTTTAGAGCCGTTATTGCTGATTCTGGAGCGATGGGTGGTAAAGACACTCACGAGTTTATGGTGTTATCTGACGTTGGTGAAGATATTATCGCTTATTCTAATGAATCAGATTTTGCTGCTAATATTGAAATGGCTCCAGTTGTTTCAAATTATGAAAAATCAACTGAAGCTCCAAAGTCATTAGAAATAGTTGAAACCCCTAACGCTAAATCTATGCAAGAGGTGGCAGATTTTCTTAAACATGATTTGAATCAAGGTATGAAAGCAATCATGTTCAAAGTTGATGAGAAATTTGTTTTAGTTGTAACACGTGGAGATCATGAAGTTAACGATGTTAAATTAAAGAATTTGTATGAAGCGGATATCGTTGAACTTGCTACTGAACAAGAAACAAAAGAAGTTGTTGGTGCAGGCTTTGGTTCACTTGGTCCTATTAATGTTTCAGAAGATGTAGAAGTTGTCGCTGACCATGCAGTTCAATACTTAGTTAATGCAACATGTGGAGCAAATGAAGACGGGCACCATTTCAAAAATGTAAACCCAGAGAGAGATTTTACTGTGACTCAGTATGCTGATTTACGCTTTATCCAGGAGGGTGATTTGTCACCTGATGGAAAAGGAACCATTGAATTTGCAAGAGGTATTGAGGTTGGGCATGTATTTAAACTTGGAACTAAATATGCCGACGCTTTAAATGCTACCTTTTTAAATAAAGAAGGACGAGCACAAACCTATATAATGGGTTGTTACGGCATTGGAGTTTCTAGAACGTTAGCTTCAATTGTCGAGCAGTACCATGATGAACAAGGAATTGTTTGGCCGAAAGATTTAGCACCTTTCCAAGTTCATTTAATTAACCTAAATGTTAAGAAGGAAGAACAAGTTGAGCTTTCAGATCAATTATATAATCAACTACTTAATTCAGGAGTAGATGTATTATACGATGATCGACCAGATCGAGCTGGAGTTAAATTTAACGACAGTGATTTAATAGGCATTCCATATCGTGTCGTTGTAGGCAAGCGAGCTTCAGAAGGTTATGTGGAATTGAAATACCGTGAATCTGGTGAACAAGAAGATATTCATATAGATGAATTGCAAAAACATCTTAAAAATCTTTTAGCTTAACAATCTCTCAAATTATAAACCGCCTTTGGAATACTCATGCTGCCAAAGGCGAGTTTTTTGTTTTGATAATAATAGAATTAAGGCGGGGAATCATGATGGACCTTAGTAAAAAAGAGAAATTAAACCTCTTATTAAATCAAATTGGAATTCCACAAGAACTAATCGATTCGGAATTTCAAGATGCTTACTTAGAAAAGCTAGCTCTACTAAAAGAGGAGAAGGTATGGCAATTCCATATTCATAAGAGCAGGCCTTTTACCTGCGAAGCAATTGAAGTTTTTAATGCACGTTTATCTGATGCTTTTCATCATATTGCTAAAGTAGATGTTGTCATCAATACAGATGAAAAAGAATTAGATGAACACTCATTAAGTTCATACTGGTCATTTTTCATTAACTCCGTTCATGATTTATTTCCTGCATATAAAGAGTACATATGTAACCAATCACCAACTATTAATGGTGCGCAGCTCACTATTTATGCAAGAAATGAAACCGAAGCTCAAATGATGAAACGGAAGATCGAACCTTTATTTCAGGAATTTTGTTCAAAAAGTGGTTTAAAAAGTTACCAACTACATTTTGAAATCTCAAAAAATGAAGAAGCGTTTCAGGAGTTTCAAAAACAGAAGAAAGTAGAAGAACAAAATTATATCGAACGTGCTATAAAAGAGAAAGAAGAACGTGCTAAGCAAAGTAAAGAAGATCCACATGTAAATCTTCCACTTAAAATAGGACGTGATTTTCAAGATGAGGCAGCACCTATTAGAGATATTTTAGAAGAAGAAAAGAGTATGGTGATTCAGGGTTATATCTTTGATGTTGATATAAGAAATCTTAGATCTGGTCGTGACTTGTTAATTGTGAGTCTTACAGATTACACAGATTCGATTCAAATAAAGATGTTTTCAAAAGGTGATGAACAAAAAGAACTGTTTAAAAAGGTTAAAGAAGGCAATTGGGTTAAAGCCCGAGGAAGCATTCAAACGGACACATTTACTAATGAGCTCATGATGATGGGAAATGATCTTTATGAAGTTGCTCCTAAAGAAAGAAAGGATCTCTCACAAGATAAGAGAGTGGAGTTGCATGCTCATACCACAATGAGTACCATGGATGCTACTGTTTCGGCCTCTAATTTAATTGAACGGGCAGCAAAATGGGGCCATTCTGCAATAGCCATTACGGACCATGCCGTTGTACAAGCTTTTCCTGAAGCTCATTCTGCTGGTTCAAAGCACGGTGTAAAGGTGTTGTATGGACTTGAGGCTAATTTAGTGGATGATGGGGTTCCTATTGCATACAACCCTGATCCTGTAGATTTGAATGAAGCAAACTATATTGTTTTTGACGTTGAGACGACAGGACTGTCTGCTGCCTATGATAAGATAATTGAACTCGCTGCTGTAAAAGTGTATCAAGGGGAGATTATTGATCGGTTCGAACGGTTTGCGAACCCTCACCAAAAATTGAGCCAAACAACCATTGATTTAACAGGTATAACGGACGATATGCTAATCGGAGCACCTGAAATTGAAGAAGTCATGAGAGATTTCCATGAATGGATGGGAGACGACATTCTAGTTGCTCACAATGCTAGTTTTGATATCGGCTTTATTAACGCGGCTTTCGAGAGAATGGCTATTGATAAAGTAACAAACCCTGTGATTGATACATTGGAGTTAGCCCGGTTATTATATCCTGAGCTCAAAAATCATCGACTTAACACATTGTGTAAACATTTAAACATAGAATTAACTCAACACCATAGAGCTATTTATGATGCCGAAGCGACTGGTTATTTATTATGGAGTTTAGTGAAATCAGCAATGGAAAAAGACATGTTTAAACATGATGAATTAAATCGGCACGTAGGTGAAGGGGATGCTTATAAACGATCGCGTCCTAATCATGCAATTTTACTTGCCAAGACTCAAGAAGGCTTAAAAAATTTATTTAAACTTGTTTCATTATCACATGTTGATTATTTTTACCGAGTTCCAAGAATTCCGAGATCTAAACTCGTTGAGCATCGTGAGGGTATAATGGTAGGTTCAGGATGTGATCAAGGTGAATTGTTTGATACCATCGCTTTGAAATCTGAAGATGAAGCGGAAAAGGTTGCGGAATTTTATGACTACATTGAAGTACAACCACCAATGAATTATTATCATTTAATCGAAAAAGAACAAGCTCAATCCATTGAACATATTAAACAGCTCATTAAAAAGCTAGTTAAAATTGGTGAAAAGTTAAACAAAAAAGTAGTCGCAACAGGAAATACTCATTATTTAGATAAGCATGAAAAAATTTACCGTAAAGTATTAGTTGCATCACAAAGTGGTAATCCGCTTAACCGCCAGACTATGCCTGATGTCTATTTCAAAACAACTAACGAAATGCTAGAGGATTTTGCATTCCTAGGTGAGGAAAAAGCTAAAGAAATTGTTATTGAAAATACGAACTGGGTATCTGAACAAATTGATGAGATCAAACCAGTTAAGGATGACCTATACACTCCTAATATTGACGGAGCAGATGAAGAAATTAGAGATACATGCTATAACAGAGCGAAATCTATTTACGGTGAGAATTTACCAGATATCGTGGTTAACCGTTTAGAAAAAGAGTTAAAAAGTATTATTGAAAATGGCTTCTCTGTTATTTATTTAATTTCGGAAAAACTTGTTAAAAAGTCACTGAACGATGGATATTTAGTAGGGTCCCGTGGTTCTGTTGGATCATCATTTGTCGCCACGATGCTTGATATTACTGAGGTTAACCCGTTACCACCACATTATGTCTGTGATGAATGTAGTTACTATCACTTCTACAATGACGGGTCTGTGGGTTCAGGTTTTGACTTACCAGAAAAAGACTGCCCAGAGTGCGGCCACGCCTTAACAAGAGACGGCCAGGATATTCCGTTTGAGACCTTTTTAGGGTTTAAAGGTGATAAAGTTCCCGATATTGACTTAAACTTCTCAGGTGAGTATCAACCTAAAGCTCACCAGTATACGAAAGTATTATTCGGTGAAGACAATGTCTATCGCGCCGGAACAATTGGTACAGTTGCAGAAAAAACCGCCTTCGGATATGTGAAGGGCTACGCGCAAGATCATTCATTAATGTACCGTCAAGCTGAGATATCACGTTTAGTTAAAGGATGCACTGGAGTGAAGCGGACGACTGGACAGCATCCAGGTGGAATCATTGTAGTACCTGATGATCAGGAAATTTATGATTTTACACCTATTCAGTTCCCAGCAGATGACCGGAATTCAGAATGGAAAACAACACACTTTGATTTCCATTCTATTCACGATAATTTATTAAAACTAGATATACTTGGACACGATGATCCGACGGTTATTCGTATGCTTCAAGATTTAACTGGTATTGACCCTAAAGATGTGCCTACCAATGATCCTGAAGTAATGAAAATCTTTGAGGGTCCAGATCCATTAGGTGTAACCACTGATCAAATTATGTGTAAAACAGGAACATTAGGTGTTCCGGAGTTTGGAACACGATTCGTTCGTCAAATGCTTGAAGATACCAAGCCATCTACTTTTGCGGAGCTTGTTATCATTTCAGGTCTTTCTCACGGGACTGACGTTTGGTTAGGCAATGCCCAAGAATTAATTAATGATGGGATCTGTGAAATTGGTGATGTCATTGGTTGCCGAGACGATATTATGGTTTACTTGATGCACCAAGGATTAGAGGCGTCACTTGCCTTTACCATTATGGAGCATGTTCGTAAAGGTAAAGGTCTATCTGATGAATGGATTGAAGAAATGAAAAAACACGGAGTGCCTGACTGGTACATTGAATCGTGTAAAAAGATTAAATACATGTTCCCTAAAGCACACGCTGCTGCTTATGTCTTAATGGCAGTTCGAATTGCTTACTTTAAGGTTCATTACCCAATAGAATTCTATGCTGCTTATTTTACTGTTAGAGCGAGTGATTTTGAATTAGATACAATGGTAAAAGGGTCAGATGCGTTAAGAAGCAGGATTGAGGAAATCCTTGATAAGGGTAACGATGCCTCACCAAAAGAAAAGAGTTTGTTAACCGTATTAGAGTTAGCATTGGAGATGTGTGAAAGAGGTTATTCGTTCCAAAGAGTTGACCTTTATCGTTCTAAGGCCAGTGAGTTTATTGTAGACGGTGACACTTTGATTCCACCATTTAATGCAGTAGACGGTCTGGGGACTAATGCCGCCATCAATATAGAAAAAGCTAAAGAAGATGGTGAGTTCTTATCAAAAGAAGATTTACGTGAACGAAGCCGTATTTCTAAAACTGTGTTAGAATACTTAGATCAACACGGTTGTTTAGAAGGATTACCAGATCAAAACCAATTGTCACTATTCTAAACCATTTGCATTTTATTGGTTCTTATGGTATATTTTCAATTGGTTAAGTAAAAGATACGGTAAAGTAAGAAAGAGTGGGCCCTTTCCCACTCTTTCGTTTTATCTTTCCCTGCTGGTATATACAGCAGGGAAATTTAATGAAGAGATGATTTAACTAATAAATGATATAGTGTCGAAGAAAGATGTGAAAAAGGAGGCATACTTTTGAGCAAAAAGATTGTAGATTTAACTGAGGAGTTAGTTCAACCTATAGTAGATGAAATGAACTTAGAATTAGTTGAAGTTGAGTTCGTAAAAGAAGGAAATAATTACTTTTTGCGCGTATATGTTGATAAAGAAGGTGGAATCGACATTGAAGAATGCGGAAAAGTAAGTGAACAGTTAAGTGAAAAATTAGATGAAGCGGACCCAATTGAGCAAGCTTACTTCTTAGAAGTTTCATCACCTGGGGTTGAACGTCGGTTAAAGAAACGTTCTGATTTTGAACGCTTTGTTGGCTCACATATTTATGTGAAAACTTATGAACCAATTAATGGTGATAAGGAGTTTTATGGAGATTTAATTAGTTTTAAAGAGGATACTATTACACTTGAAGTAAAAGAAAAGACTAGAAAAAAAGAAATAGAAATTCCATATAAAAAAGTTGCAAAAGCCAACATAGCTGTAACATTTTAATTGAGGAGGTAAGTCTGTTGAGTTCGGAATTATATAGTGCAATAGAATACTTGTCAGAGGAAAAAGGGATTGACCGAGAAATATTGTTAGAAGCCTTAGATGCAGCATTAGTTTCCGCATACAAAAAGAATTTTAATTCAAGGACAAATGTTCGTGTGGAGCTAAGCGAAGGTGCAGAGATGAAAGTGTTTGCTAGACTAGAAGTAGTCGATGAAGTCATGGATGACCAATTGGAAATAAGCATAGATGAAGCAAAGGCTATGGATCCATCTTATGAAGTTGGAGATGTTGTGGAAAAGGAAGTAACGCCTAGAGATTTTGGTCGTATTGCAGCACAGGCAGCAAAGCAAGTAGTTACCCAGCGTGTGAGAGAAGCTGAACGTGGAGTTATCTATAATGATTTTATCGATCGTGTTGATGATATTATGACTGGTAAAGTTCAGCGTAAGGATCAGAGATTTTTATACATCCATTTAGGCAAGTTAGAAGGTAAACTTCCTTTTAATGAAATCATGCCAAACGAAACATACGATATTCATGATCGTGTGAAAGTTTATGTTACACGAGTTGAAAACACTGGAAAAGGTCCACAGGTGTTCGTTTCTAGAACGCATCCAGGCCTATTAAAAAGATTGTTTGAGATGGAAGTTCCTGAAATCTATGAAGGAATTGTAGAGATTCGTTCAGTTGCAAGAGAAGCAGGAGACCGTTCTAAGATTAGTGTTTATGCAGAGGACCCAGAGATTGATCCTGTTGGCGCTTGTGTTGGCCAGCGTGGTCAGAGAGTTCAGACAATTGTTGATGAATTAAAAGGTGAAAAAATTGATATCGTTCAATGGTCAGAAGACCCTGTTGTTTATATCTCAAATGCTTTGAGTCCTTCACAAGTTGTTGAAGTTTTAGTTGATGAAGAAGATCATGCAACAACAGTAATTGTTCCAGATCATCAATTATCCTTAGCAATTGGCAAACGTGGCCAAAATGCACGTTTAGCAGCTAAGTTAACAGGCTGGAAAATTGATATAAAAAGCGAATCAGAAGCTAGAGAAGCCGGATTATTAGACGCAGATCATGACGACTTAGAAGAATAGGAGGAATGACTGTGGCTAAGAAGAAACAACCTTTAAGAAAATGTGTAGTAACTCAAGAAATGTTACCTAAAAAAGATTTAATACGAGTTGTTCGAAATAAAGAAGGCGAAGTTTTTGTAGATGAAACTGGTAAGATGAACGGCAGAGGAGCTTACTTGAGTAAACGTGCTGAGGTCATTGAGCGCGCCCAAAAAACACAAGTCTTAAATAGACAGTTAAATGCTCAGGTTGATGAACACATCTATGATGAGCTAATAGAAAAAGTAGGAGATTCTTAATGTCTCAATATTTGAACTTATTAGGATTAGCTCAGCGCGCAGGAAAGATAAGTCTTGGTGAGGACAATATATTAAATGATATTCGTTCAAATCAAGCAACGTTAGTCTTAATTGCAAGTGATGCTTCTAGTAACACTAGAAAAAAGCTTACAGATAAATGTCACAGTTATCAAATACCTTACCGTATTGTTGGGAATAGAGAAGAAATTTCGCATGCATTAGGTAAATATGACCGAGTCGCTGCAGCTATTAAAGACGAAGGATTTACTAAAAAATTCTTGCAATTGATTGACGATTAATCACGGGGGTGAATGTATGAAAAAAATGCGAGTATATGAATACGCAAAACAAAATAACTTATCAAGTAAAGAAGTTATTAACCATTTGAAGGAATTAAATATTGAAGTATCAAATCACATGTCGACGATCACTGAAAATGCGATTCGTCAACTTGATGAACGTTTAAATCCATCATCTAAAGAAGAACCTAAAAAGCCTGAACAACAGAAACAAACTCAAAAATCTGGTCAACAAGCAAATCAAAAGCAGAACCATCAAAAAAATACTAATCACAAACCAAACAACCAGAAAAACAATGATCATAAGAAGAACCATAAAAAGCAATCAAACCAAAATAAGAAACAACAAAAAGGAAAGCACAAAAATAGAAACAACCAGAAACCACAAAATCAACAGCCTAAACAAGAAGAACCAAAGAAAACACCTTCTAAAATAACCTATCAAGGTTCTCTTACAGTTGGTGAACTAGCAGAGAAGCTGAATAAAGATAGCTCTGAGATCATTAAAAAATTAATGATGTTAGGTGTAATGGCTACCAAAAACCAAAGCTTAGAACCAGAATCAATTGAATTAATTTGTGATGACTTTGGTGTGGAAGTGGAAGAAGAGGTAGTTGTTGAAGAAACAGATTTATTAAATTACATCGAAGAAGATACTCCAGAACAATTAGAAGAGCGACCTGCTGTTGTCACGATCTTGGGCCACGTTGACCATGGTAAAACAACCTTATTGGATTCAATTCGCCACACTAAGGTTACTGAAGGTGAAGCGGGTGGAATCACACAGCATATTGGTGCGTATCAGATTGAAACAGATGGCAAAAAAGTAACGTTTCTAGATACACCTGGTCACGCAGCCTTTACAAGTATGCGTTCCCGTGGTGCACAGGTTACAGATATTGCAATTTTAGTTGTAGCTGCTGATGATGGCGTTATGCCACAAACAGTTGAAGCTATTAACCACGCAAAAGCGGCAGAGGTACCAATTATCGTTGCGGTTAATAAAATGGATAAAGAAGGTGCAGACCCTAATCGTGTCATGCAAGAGTTAATGGAATATGAATTAGTGCCAGAGGACTGGGGTGGAGAGACAATCTTTGTTCCATTGTCAGCGATTCAGGGGGAAGGCATTGAAGACCTTCTAGAAATGATTAAGTTGGTGGCTGAAGTAGAAGAACTAAAAGCAAATTCTGATCGTCTAGCTGATGGTACGGTTATTGAAGCAGAATTAGATAAAGGTCGTGGACCTGTAGCTACATTTTTAGTTCAAAACGGAACACTTAAAGTCGGAGATCCGCTTGTAGTAGGTACAACATATGGTAAAATTCGTGCTATGTCTAATGATTTAGGTAAACGAGTTAAGGAAGCTGGACCATCAACTCCTGTTGAAGTGATCGGTTTACAAGATGTACCACAAGCTGGAGATCGCTTTGTTGTATTCGGTGATGAGAAAAAAGCTAAGAACATTGCTGAGTTAAGAAAACAAAAAGAAATTGAATCTCAGCGTGAAGATACTAGCAAAGTAAGCCTAGACGATTTATTTAAGCAAATCAAAGAGGGTGACGTTAAAGAAATCAATGTCATCGTTAAAGCTGATGTTCAAGGTACTGTTGAAGCACTGGCTTCATCACTTCAAAAAATTGAAGTAGAAGGCGTTAATATTAAAATAATTCATACAGGAGTAGGGGCTATTACAGAGTCAGATATTATTTTAGCTTCAGCTTCAAACGCCGTTGTAATTGGCTTTAATGTACGTCCGGATGCGAATGCGAAACGAACAGCTGAGCAAGAGAAAATTGACATTCGCCTACACCGCGTCATTTATAAAGTTATTGAAGAAATTGAAGCAGCAATGAAAGGTATGCTTGACCCAGAATTTGAAGAAAAAGTAATCGGTCAGGCTGAAGTTAGAGAAACATTTAAAGTTTCTAAAGTAGGTACGATTGCTGGTTCTTATATTACGGAAGGTAAAATCACTCGAAATTCGGGTATAAGAGTTATTAGAGACGGGGTTGTCATCTTTGAAGGTGAGATTGATTCATTAAAACGTTATAAAGATGATGCAAAAGAAGTTCAACAAGGTTATGAATGTGGTATAACTGTGGTAAACTATAATGACCTTAAAGTTGGAGACATCATTGAAGCGTATGTGATGAAGGAAATTGAACGTAAATGATTGGATATGTTTATGTAGAATGTATGCTTTATGATGCTCATTCACTTAAAGGGAAACGTTCTATAATTAAACAAATCATCCATCAAACCCAGAACAAATATAATGTCAGCATTACAGAATTAGATTTCCATGATCTTTGGCAGCGAACAGCATTTGGTATAGCTGTTGTTGCGAAGGAAAAAGTGATGGCAGAGAAATCATTACAAGAGGTTATTCGCTCGATTGAAAGGCGAACAGATTTAGAAGTCACCATTGTTGAATATGAGTGGCTTTAACCTCTAAGTTTTTTGAGGTGGTTAACATGAGTAATATTCGATCAAATCGAGTAGCTGAACAGATGAAAAAAGAGTTAGGTGACATTTTATCACGTAAGATTAAAGATCCTCGTGTAGGTTTTGTGACCGTTACTGATGTTCAAGTTACTGGTGATTTACAGCAAGCTAAAGTGTTCATTTCAATCTTCGGAGACAAACAACAAAAAGAGGATACTCTTGTTGGTCTAGCTAAATCAAAAGGGTTTATTCGTTCAGAAATTGGAAATCGTATTAGATTAAGAAAAGTGCCTGAACTATCGTTTGAAATTGATGAAACGATTGAATACGGTAATAAAATTGAACGAATCATTCATGATTTGAATGATGAGCAATGAGGAAAACTGGACTTACCGTAATCTAAATTTGACGGTAGTCTAAGTCTTTCTTATTTTAAATCTTTTATAAAACTAAAAATTCTTAAAGTAAAATCAAGGATAGACATTGCGTCTATCCTTTTAGATTGTTATCGAAGAATCTAGGAGGTTACACAATGGATGGAGTCATTTTACTCAATAAACCTAAGGGTGTGACGTCACATGATTGTGTTTACAAAATTAGACGTTTACTGAAAACTAAAAAGGTGGGCCACACTGGTACATTAGATCCAGATGCAACAGGTGTGTTACCCATTTGTATAGGTAAAGCGACTAAAATCTCATCTTTATTATCAGGACAATCTAAAGAGTATGAAACAGAAATTTCTTTAGGTAAATCCACCACAACTGAAGATCAGTCTGGCGAAGTCATTCGAACGTTACAAGTAAACCCTAACCTTTCGATTCAAGATTGTGAACATACCTTAAAAACATATATTGGTTCGATTACACAAATCCCGCCTATGTATTCAGCAATAAAAGTAAACGGGAAGAAATTATATGAGTATGCTAGAGAAGGCATTGAGGTTGAGAGACCTGCACGTGAAGTCTATATTCAATCGATAGATATGTTATCAAAGAAGATTAATTGGTATAATAATGATGACGCACGTTTTAAGTTTCTAGTAAATTGTTCAAGTGGAACATATGTTAGAACGCTATGTGTGGACATAGGTAATTCTCTAGGTTATCCTGCCCACATGAGTGAGTTAAAGCGCACTAAAGTAGGGGATTTTTCGTTATCTGAATCGATCACGCTAGACCGCCTAGAATCAATTGTTAATGATGGTGAGAAAGTTCCGATGATCAGTATGGCTAATGCCTTAGACTTACCTTCTATAACGGTATCAGATGAGGAAGCTACTCGGTACAGACATGGACAAGTATTAAACTATCCTAAACGAGTAGAAGGTCAGTCTATGTTTAAAGTGATGAGTTCTGAAGGAGATTTAATTGCGATTTATAAGCCGCACCCTTCTAAACATGGGGAAGCTAAACCATTTAAAGTATTTCAATGATTAAAGTTGGTGAAAGTATGCAAATAATAAATTTAAGTTACCCAGACCATTATCAGCTAGATATTGAACCAACAAGCGTTGCCGTCGGGTATTTTGATGGAGTACATAAAGGTCATCAAGAAGTAATCAATAAGGCTATTAAAGAATCTGAAAAACAGAACATTAAAAGCGCCGTGATGACATTTAATCCGCATCCATTAGAAGTAATTAAGAAAGAGCCATTAAAAGACTTTTTAATTACTAGTCTAAATGAGAAAGAGAAAATATTAGAAAATCTTAATATTGATTATCTTTTCGTTGTGACATTTAATAAAGAGCTTGCTCAATTGTTACCAGAAAATTTTGTTCAAAAATTCTTTATTGATTTAAATGTTAGACATGTCGTAGGTGGTTTTGATTTTTCTTTTGGTCATAAAGGAGCAGGGAAAATTCAAAACATGGATCAATACTCTAAAGGTAAGTTAAGTTATTCAGTAGTAGATAAAGTGACTTATGAAGGAGATAAAGTAAGTTCTACAAGGATCCGGGATTTATTAAATGAAGGAAACATGTCTCTTGTTTCTAAGTTATTAGGTAGGCCATTTACTTTAAAAGCCAGAGTGGTTCACGGTGAAAAAAGAGGGAGAGAGATCGGTTATCCGACCGCTAATTTAGGCATTGATCCTTCACACAAATTACCTAAAATAGGTGTTTACGCGGTAAAAGTTAGCTATCATGATCAAACATATTACGGTATGGCTAATATTGGATTTAACCCTACATTTGTTGATGATCTTTCACAGCCTTTAGTAGAAGTGCATATTTTTGATTTTAATCAATCTATTTACGATGAACATATAGAAGTTGAATTCCATCAATACATTAGATCTGAAGAAAAATTTAGCGGAGTTGATGAATTGATATACTATATGAAGCAAGATGAACGAGATACTAAAAATTTCTTTCAAATTCTAAACTAATATGACTTGCATTTTTAGTAAAAAAAATGTATCGTAGTAATGTAATTAAACAACCTTGTTCTTGGCATTTCGAATCACCGACGAATGCGAGGAGTAAGGGGATTATAAAATAGGAGGTGTTAAAGGATGGCAATTACACAAGATCGCAAACAGGAGCTAATTAATGAGTTCAAAACTCATGACAACGACACTGGTTCACCAGAGGTACAAGTAGCTATCCTAACTGAGCAAATCAACACGTTAAACGATCATCTACGTGAGCACAAGAAAGACCACCACTCACGTCGTGGATTGATGAAAATGGTAGGTAGACGTCGTCATTTATTAAACTACTTACGTAACAAAGACGTCCAACGCTATCGTGACTTAGTTAACAAATTAGGACTACGTAGATAAACGAAAAAGCGGGGGATACCCGCTTTTTCTTTACTTTTACATAGTTTTACAGTTTTGAGAGGGGTATTAAACTATATGTCCAATGAAATGAAATCATTTACCATTGATGTAGCAGGTAGAACATTGACGTTTGAAATAGGAGAAGTAGCTAAACAAGCTAATGGTGCGGCAATGGTTCGTTATGGTGACACTACTGTACTCGTTGCTGCAACCGCTTCAAAAGAGCCAAAAGATCTACCTTTCTTTCCACTTACCATCAATTATGAAGAGAAATTATATGCCGTCGGAAAAATCCCGGGAGGGTTCATTAAAAGAGAAGGCAAGCCGAGCGATAAAGCAGTTCTATCTTCAAGATTAATTGACCGACCAATTCGTCCATTATTTCCAGACGGATTTCGTAATGAAGTACAAGTGATCAGTACAGTTATGAGTGTAGATCAAGATTGTTCTTCTGAAATTGCTGCTATGATTGGTTCATCACTAGCTCTAAGTATTTCAGACATTCCATTTGATGGTCCAATTGCAGGTGTGAATGTTGGAAGAGTCAATGGCGAGTTCGTCATTAATCCAACGGTTGAACAGGCTAAGGAAAGTGATATTGATCTAACAGTTGCTGGTACTAAAGATGCGATTAATATGGTTGAAGCAGGTGCTGACGAAGTGCCTGAAGACGTCATGTTAGAAGCTATTATGTTTGGTCACGAAGAGATTAAACGTATAGTTGCTTTTCAAGAAGAAGTCATGAATGAAGTTGGAAAAGTGAAAACGGAAGTAAAACTATTTACACCAGCTGAAGATGTCGTAAAAGAAGTAACTGAATTAGCAAAAGATGAATTGATAGAAGCTATTCAAACATTTGATAAAAAGCAACGAGAAGAAAACATCGATGCTGTTAAAACTAAAATCGTTGAAAAATATGAAGATGATGAAGCAGAAGATGACTATATTTCTCAAGTTAAATCCGTTTTAGACAAACTGGTAAAAGATGAAGTCAGACGCTTAATTACTGAAGAAAAAGTACGCCCAGACGGACGTAAAGTCGATGAAATCAGACCGTTATCGTCAAGAACAAGCGTATTACCTCGGACACATGGTTCTGCTATGTTTACACGCGGGCAAACTCAAGCACTAAGTGTTTGTACTCTAGGTGCATTAGGTGATGTACAAGTTCTTGATGGGTTAGATTTAGAAGAAGAGAAGCGTTTCATGCATCATTATAATTTCCCTCAGTATAGTGTCGGGGAGACTGGACCAATACGTGGGCCAGGTAGACGTGAAATAGGGCACGGTGCATTAGGTGAACGCGCTTTAGATCCAATTATTCCAAGTGAAAAAGATTTCCCTTATACAGTCCGTGTTGTATCTGAGATTTTAGAATCAAACGGTTCCACTTCTCAGGCAAGCATTTGTGCAAGTACAATGGCAATGATGGACGCTGGTGTACCAATTAAAGCACCTGTTGCAGGGATTGCTATGGGACTTGTTAAATCAGGAGAAAATTACACAGTTTTAACTGATATTCAGGGTATGGAAGATGCTTTAGGCGATATGGACTTTAAAGTTGCCGGTACATCTAAAGGTGTTACAGCACTGCAAATGGATATTAAAGTTGACGGATTATCTCGTGAAATTCTTGATGAAGCGTTAACTCAAGCTAAAAAAGGTAGAATGGATATTTTAGAGCATATGATGAGCACAATTTCTGAACCTAAAGAAGAGTTATCAGAGTATGCACCAAAAATTGAATCGATAAATATTAATCCAGATAAGATTCGTGACGTCATTGGCCCAAGTGGTAAGCAAATCAATAAGATTATTGAAGAAACTGATGTTAAAATTGATATTGAACAAGATGGAACAATCTTTATCTCTTCACCTGATCGAGATAAAATTGCACAAGCTAAGAAGATTATCGAAGATTTAGTTCGTGAAGTTGAAGTCGGTCAGATTTATTTAGGTAAAGTTAAACGAATTGAAAAGTTTGGAGCATTTGTTGAACTGTTTAGTGGTAAAGACGGCTTAGTTCATATTAGTGAATTAGATGAAAAACACGTAAAAAATGTAACAGATGTTGCGAACATTGGTGATGAAATGTTAGTTAAAGTTAAAGAAATTGATCGCCAAGGAAGAGTTAATCTTTCTAGAAAAGCAGCCTTACAAGAACAAGAAGCTAAAGAAAGTCAGTAAACAGAGCTGGTAAAACCAGTTCTTTTTACTGTTAATTAAAGATTTTACTTGGCTATAGCCAAGTTTTATTTTTGAAGCAAGTTGAATGAATACTCAGTCATATTTTGAAATCATATATAAAAATATTTTTAATAAGAGAGGGGGATTTAATAAATGATTAACCGTCATGAACTTTCGAACGGTATTCGTGTGGTTGAAGAATATCTTCCATCATTAAGATCAGTTTCAATTGGGATATGGATTCTTTCTGGTTCTAGGTATGAAGTTGACCAAAATAACGGAATTTCACACCTTATCGAGCACATGCTTTTTAAAGGAACTTCAACCAAATCCGCGCGGGATATAGCTGAAGCATTTGATGCTATTGGCGGACATGCTAATGCTTTTACGTCTAAAGAATACACATGTTTGTATGCAAAAGTAATGGATCAGCACGCTGATTTTGCTTTGGAATTAATGTTTGATATGATTTTTGACTCCACTTTTGATGAAGATGAGATTGAACGAGAGAAAAGTGTTATTTATGAAGAAATTGCGATGACTGAAGATACGCCTGATGATATTATTCATGATTACTTACATGATATAAGCTTTAAACAGCATCCATTATCAAAACCTATTTTAGGAGAACATAAAACATTAGAATCAATAACAAGAGAGAATATTTTAGACTATAAGGAGCAATTTTATACTTCAGATCGAATTGTCATTTCAGTTGCAGGTAACGTCACGAAAGAATTGTCAAAGAAAATCCAAAAATTATTTTCTAATGTCCCAAATTCAACATCTAATGAAGATCTACTAATGAAACACTATTCGAATGACTCTATAAGAAAAGAAAAGGATACAGCCCAAGCACATTTATGTTTAGGTTATAAAGGCGTTCCAGTGGGTGATGATCAGATTTATGATATTAATATCTTAAATAATGTACTTGGTGGAAGTATGAGTTCAAGATTGTTTCAAAGAATTAGAGAAGATTTAGGACTGACGTATACGATATTCTCTTACCATAATGCTTTTCGTGATAATGGGTTAATGACTATTTATGGGGCAACAACGGTTGATCAAATGCATCAACTAGAAGAAGAAATATATATAACAGTCCAGAACATTAAACAAGAAGGAATTACAGATAAAGAGCTTTATAACACTATTCAGCAATTAAAAGGTAATTTAGTGTTAGGATTAGAGAACCCTAATAGTCGTATGCATCGAAATGGAATGAATGAATTATTGAATCAGCCACATTTAACTTTAGATGAATTAATTTATAAATTCGAACATATTTCAAGAGACGACATAGTTACTTTAGCAGATCAAATATTTAATAATTCTCCATCTAAAGCATGTATTCTTCCTTTAGACGTATAATGTATTAGAGGTGATGAATCATGCGTTATAATGATTTAACGGGAAAAGAGTTAATTGATGCGTACAAGGGTGAACGTTTAGGAATTTTAGGTCACACAGATCTAGAAATTAATCCGGAAACTGGTCGTATTGAATCAATCGTTATTCAAGATTTTTCAATGTTAGGTTTAAAAAAGGGCGATACGAATTCTAAGATTAAGTGGAAAGATATAGAGGTCATTGGAGAAGATATGATCATCGTTAAACCAAATAAATCTTGATGTCTATAAACTGATTCTCAGGCTTCGAGAGTCAGTTTTTTTATTTTGTCATTTTTACTTCTTATAAATCTTGTAATCACTTTTTTTGGGCCATGACATAAGATATATTGGGCTGAATGACGTAAGCGAGGTGATATGGATGTTAACTGGAAAGTCAATATTAGTAATTGGCGGTGATGCCCGGCATGTTGAGATGATGAAGCAGTTAATTGAAAAGGATGCGACTGTGTATGCAGTAGGATATGAGGAATTAGACGATGAAATTGATGGCCTATTTTTAACTGATTTAGATCACATTCCTAAAGAAAAAATAGATGCCATTATATTACCTGTAACTGGTTTAGATCAGAAAGGTTATGCTGAAGGGCATTATGCAGAGTCATCTCCACAAATTTCTGAGGAGTGGTTAGAAGGATTCTCAGATCAATGTTTATTGTTTACAGGAATTATGACGCCATATTTAAGTGAACTGAATACTTTTCAAGACAGGATTATTAAATTGTTCGATCGTGATGATGTTGCGATCTATAATTCAATCCCGACAGCTGAAGGAACCGTGATGTTTGCCATTCAGCAAACTGATTTTACAATCCATAATTCAAATGTAACGATTTTAGGTTTAGGTCGTGTCGGCAAAACATTGATTAATACTTTTAAAGGATTAGGAGCAAATGTATCAGTTTACTCAAGACACGATGATGAACTGGCCCGAATTTTTGAATATCAAGCAACGCCACTTCGTTATGATGAGTTAGAAGACTCGCTAAATAATTGTAATATTCTTATTAATACGATCCCAGCTTTAATCGTAACACCTTCTTTAATTAGTGCACTTCCTAAAGATAGTCTCATTTTCGATTTAGCTTCAAAACCAGGTGGGGTTGATTTTCGTTTTGCAAAAAAAAGAGGAATTAAAGCAATATTAGCACCTGGATTACCAGGTTTAGTGGCACCTAAAACAGCCGGAATGATTCTGGCTCGTGTCATTCACAACATCATACTAGAAAAAGCTTAGAAAGGAGCTTGAACTCAATTGGATTTAAAAGGAAAACGAATTGGATTTGGGTTGACTGGATCTCATTGCACGTACGATGCAACTTTTCCTGAATTGCAAAGATTAATGGATCTTGGAGCAGAGGTTGTTCCAATTGTATCCTATACAGTTCAATCAACGGATACGAAATTTGGTGATGCTGCGGATCATTTAAATAAAATAAAAGACATCACACAGAAACCTCTTATTTCATCAATTCCTGAAGCTGAGCCTTTAGGACCAAAAGAACCGTTAGATTGTATGGTAATTGCTCCTATGACAGGGAACTCTTTAAGCAAATTTGCCAATGCATTAACAGACTCTCCTGTTTTAATGGCAGCTAAAGCAACTTTACGGAACCGTAAACCTGTGGTATTAGCTATTTCTACTAATGATGCAATAGGTCTAAATGGTACTAATCTAGCAAAACTGTTAGCAGCAAAAAATATTTATTTTGTACCATTTGGTCAAGATGATCCAGCTTCAAAACCGACCTCTTTAGTTGCGCATATGAACTTACTTGCAGAAACGATAGAAAAAGCGATAGAGGGCGAACAATTGCAGCCAATATTACGAGAATACTAGATAAACTACTTTAAGAAATTTTTAATTGTGTTAAAATGACGTTAAAGTGTTCGAGGAGGGAATAAACATGGCAGACAATAAACAATATCATGTAGCAGTAGTTGGAGTAACTGGAGCTGTTGGTCAAAAAATGTTAGAAATGCTGGAACAAATTGATTTTCCGGTTGAAAAATTATATCCATTAGCTTCTAAACGCTCCGCTGGTAAAAAGGTAACATTTAAAGGGGAATCTATCGAAATAATAGAAGCGACACCAGAGGCATTTAAAGGTGTTGATATCGCATTATTTTCAGCAGGCGGATCTGTTTCTAAAAAATTAGCACATGAAGCAGTAAAACACGGTGCTGTTGTTATAGATAATACAAGTGCGTTCAGAATGGATCCTGATGTACCATTAGTTGTACCTGAAGTTAACCCAGAGGACATTCAAAAACACAATGGAATTATCGCTAATCCAAACTGCTCAACTATTCAAATGGTTGTAGCACTTGAACCAATACGTCAGAAATATGGTTTAAGTCGTGTCATTGTATCAACCTATCAATCTGTATCAGGTGCTGGTAATGATGCAGTTGAAGAATTGAAGGGTCAATCACAAGCTCTATTAAACGATGAAGAGCCTGAAACAAATATATTACCAGTAAAATCAGAGCCAAAGCATTATCCTATTGCATTTAATGCGTTACCTCAAATTGATGTTTTTGAGGATAATCATTATACGTTTGAAGAAATGAAAATGATTAACGAAACTAAGAAAATTATGCATAATGAGGACCTTAAAGTTGCAGCAACTTGTGTTAGATTACCTTTCTTCTATTCACATGCTGAAAGTGTCTACATTGAGGTAAATGATGAAAAATTAACAGTTGAAGATTTACAAAACGCCTTGCGAGATCAAGAAGGATTAGTGCTTGAAGATGATATTAATAATCAACTTTATCCAACCCCTTTATCAGCAGAAGGTAAAACAGATGTGTTTGTTGGTAGAGTTCGTAAAGATTTAGATGTTGATCACGGCTTCCATTTTTGGGTCGTTTCAGATAACTTATTAAAAGGTGCAGCATGGAACTCAGTTCAAATTGCACAAAAACTGATTCAGCAACCTGGAGGTCTAAAATGACTGTAATCGTTCAAAAGTTTGGGGGAACATCCGTTAGAGATGAAGATGTTCGATCTCTAGCAATTCAGCATGTTAAAAGTGCTGTTGATCAAGGTCATCAAGTTGTAGTCGTTGTATCAGCTATGGGGCGTAAGGGTGAACCTTACGCCACTGATTCTTTACTTGATTTAATACAGTATCCTGACCATCAAGTTTCTCAAAGGGAACTTGATCAATTAATGTCTTGTGGTGAAATTATTTCATCTGTTGTTTTTGCAAATGAGCTTAGGAATCATGGTTTATCAGCTACATCAATTTCAGGAGCTCAAGCTGGAATTATGACAACAAGTGATTTCACTAATGCTAGGATTGAAAAAGTAAATCCTGATCTAATAAACACCTTGTTTAATACAAATCAAGTCATTGTAATAGCTGGATTCCAAGGTCAGGATAGTTTTGGCTATATGACCACCCTTGGCAGGGGAGGGTCTGATACATCTGCTGTCGCACTAGGAGCAGCACTAAATGCTCAGTTTGTGGATATATTTACTGATGTGGATGGTATTAAAACAGCTGACCCGAGGTTAGTGAAGCATGCCGAAACATTAAAAGCGATGACTTACAGCGAGATTGTACATCTAGCTTATGAAGGATCTAAAGTAATACATCCTAGAGCAGTCGAAATAGCAATGCAGGAAAAAATTCCGCTTAGAGTACGCTCAACCTATTCTAATGATGAAGGAACTTTAGTGACATCGAAGGTAAATAGTTCAATAGATCGCTCAATTCAAGATTCATTAGTAACAGGTATAGCTCAAGTGTCTGGGCTATATCAAATTAATGTTGATGCGCAAGAAAATTTGATTGAACTACATGAACGTGTTTTTGCTCAACTAGCTGAAGCAAGTATTTCCGTAGACTTTTTTAACATTTCATCAAAAGGGATTACATTTACAGTACCTAAAGATAAATGGAAGTTAACACAATCCATTATGGATTCAATGGATTTGAGTTACACTATAGAAGAAAACTGTGCAAAAGTGTCAACAGTAGGTGCTGGAATCCAAGGTGTACCAGGGGTGGCCTCTAAAATCGTAACAGCATTGGCAACAAAAAATATTCAAATTTTACAATCTGCTGATAGTCATACGACTATTTGGGTATTAATTAAAGAGAAGGACTTAGAAGCAGCAGTCAATGCTCTTCATGATAGTTTTTTAGGTAAGGAAGGAGATTAATCATGAATTTTGGAAAGGTCATTACGGCTATGGTCACACCCTTTGATGATCAAAATGAGTTAGATCTAAAGCGTACTGAAGCTTTAGTTGAACATTTAATCAACAACGGTTCTGATGCATTAGTAGTCGGAGGTACTACAGGTGAATCACCAACACTATCTAAAGAAGAAAAATTAACTCTTTACAAACATGTTGCGGAAGTAGCAAATGGACGCATTCCTGTTATTGCGGGTACGGGTAGTAATAATACAAAAGAAACCATTGAATTTACTCAAAAGGTTGAATCAACTGGTGTAGATGCAATTTTGTTAGTTGCACCATATTATAATAAACCAAATCAAGAAGGTTTATATCAGCATTTTAAAACGATTGCTGAATTAACTAACTTACCAATTATGCTATATAATATTCCAGGCAGAACATCTGTAAATATGTCAGTTGAAACAATCGTTAAATTATCAAAAGTTCCTAACATCGTAGCGGTTAAAGAATCAAGTCAAGACTTACTAGCCATTACTGAAATTGTTGCTCAAACAGATGATGACTTTAAGTTATATAGTGGTGATGACGGTTTTACATTGCCGATTGTATCTGTTGGTGGCGATGGAATTGTATCAGTTTCAGCTCACCTTTACGGAAATGAAATGCAAGAAATGGTGACGTCTTATTTTGATGGAGACGTAACTAAAGCTACACAACTCCATCAGCAATTGTTACCTAAAATGAAAGCATTATTTAATGCTCCATCACCAGTTCCAGTGAAAACTGCATTAAATCAAGCAGGTGTCTCTGTTGGTTCTGTAAGATTGCCATTAGTACCATTAACATCTGAAGAAGAAAAGCAGTTAAAAGAAGCATTACAATAATTATTAACGTGATCTGAAGACTCTATTCTAAATGAATGGAGTCTTTTTGTATGAACATCTGGCATTTGTAAACACTAAATGGCAAAGGTAGGTGGATAATATGTCAGATGAAAAAAGAAAACAACAGAATGATGAACAAACTGATGATAACAACAAAGATGATGCACAAGGTTCGTTAATGGACAAAATTAAGCAGTTAGGGCAAACAAATGTACCACAGGCACCTGAATCTAACATTCATGTGCTACCCATTATTGGCCAAATTGAAGGGCACTTACAGTTACCACAAAAAAATAAGACAACTAAGTACGAACATTTAATTCCCCAAATTGTAGCTATTGAACAAAATCCAAAAATTGAGGGAGTTATTTTATTATTAAATACAGTAGGTGGAGATGTAGAAGCTGGTTTAGCGATCTCTGAAATGATTTCAACTATATCAAAACCGACTGTATCAATTGTCTTAGGTGGTGGACATTCGATTGGAGTTCCAATTGCTGTTTCTGCTAATTACTCGTTTATTACTGAAACAGCGACGATGACGATACACCCAATTAGATTGACTGGACTTGTAATCGGGGTTCCACAAACATTTGAATACTTAGATAAAATGCAAGACCGCGTTATTAATTTTGTCGTTAAAAATTCCAACATTACTGAAGAAGATTTTAAGGAGCTAATGTTTGCGAAAGGTAATTTAACTCGTGACATTGGTACGAATGTAGTAGGTAAAGATGCAGTAGATTGCGGATTAATTGACGATGTTGGTGGTGTGAAGGAAGCAATTGAGAAATTAAATGAAATGATTGACTCTAATAAAGGTGAGCAGGTGATTCAATGATTTTGTACACCCCTTTAGATGAACAAGAGATTTTTGAAGATGAGGATCAAAGTGTATATCAATTTGTAACTGTCAAGCATGCCACGGTTAAGTTGCGCCGAGATCCGGATTTAAATGGATATCAAATTGTACACATGACTTCAACAGACCCAGCAGATTATTTAAATAAAGAATTACAACCAGGAACGACTTATTACTTATAAAGTCTTATCCAAAAGATTGGATAACTATGGTATAATATATACCACACAAGAGCAGCCAGCATAAGGCTGCTTCCTTATTTTGGGGGGATACGATGGCTAAACGTAAAAAGAAGAAAAAGCAAACAAGAAGAAAAAAACGTCACGTATTACAGTTTGAATTGATTGGATTATTACTCATTTTAAGTGCCATCTTTTCAAGTGGAATTAGTACAATCGGAGAAGGATTTATCCCACATGTGTTTGTCACACTCTTTCAGTGGCTATTTGGTTTTTGGTACATAGTGGTCAGTCTATCCTTGTTTATTATTGGGGTTTATTTAATGTTTAAACGAAAATGGCCTCAATTTACATCATCTAAGTGGGTTGGATTTTATATTTTATTTGGTTCAGTCCTCCTTTTTACTCATGTTCAAACATTTGATGTTGTGGTTAAACAATATCCTGATCAAAATATTTTTGGTATTACTTGGGATTACTATGAAAGTTACCAATCTGGATTAGTAGATTACCAGTATATTGGAGCTGGTATGATTGGGGCTTCATTATTTGCTGCAAGCTATTATTTATTGTCTGCAGCAGGAGCAAAAGTTCTTGCTGTTTTTGGCGTATTAATTGGGTTTATGTTGTTAAGTGAGAAATCGATCTCAGATGTACTTGCTAGAATCATAGATAAAATTCGTCAAACAACAAATAATATAAAAGAACGATTTGAAAAACGAAGAGAAGAAAAGGAAGCTAGAAAGCAAGCTCAAGATGAGGAAAAAGCTGTTGAAACAACATATAATATTGAGCAAAATGAAGTGACTCAGTCTGAAGCCGAGCCGGTAATAGAAGATTTCCAAAAGTATGTTGAAGAAAATTCATCAGAGTCATTGGAAACAAAACAGTGGACTGAGACGGTTCAAAAAGAAGATGGGTCAGATTCTAAAGAGGATGAAATTAAAGCTTTACCTATGGCTGAAGTGGAAAATGAATCATATAAGTTACCATCACTTCAATTATTAAGAAGTCCTGTTGCTCATTCTCAACAACAAGAAAAATCACAAATTCAATCTACTGTTCAAAAGTTAGAAAAAACGTTTCATAGTTTCGGTGTAAAGGCTAAAGTTACAAAAGTACATGTTGGGCCTGCAGTAACTAAATACGAAGTGTACCCTGATGTAGGAGTTAAAGTAAGTAAAATTGTTAATCTACATGATGATTTGGCATTAGCATTAGCTGCAAAAGATATTCGTATTGAAGCGCCTATTCCAGGCAAATCTGCTATCGGTATAGAAGTGCCTAATACTGAAGTTGCTCAAGTATCCTTAAGAGAAGTTGTGCAACATGCACAAAGCCTGCCTTCTAAATTATTATTTGGATTAGGAAGAGATATTGCAGGTGAGGCAATCACAGCAGAACTAAATAAAATGCCTCACTTATTAATAGCTGGTGCTACAGGTAGTGGTAAAAGTGTGTGTGTGAATGGAATCATTACAAGTATTTTACTCAGAGCCAAACCACACGAAGTGAAAATGATGATGATTGATCCTAAAAAAGTTGAGTTAAACGTATATAACGGAATACCTCATTTATTAGCGCCAGTTGTCACTGACCCTAAAAAAGCCTCACAGGCACTAAAGAAAATCGTTTCTGAAATGGAAAGACGTTACGATTTATTTTCAGATACAGGTACTCGTAATATTGAAAGTTATAACGAATACATCGATAAAGTGAACGAGAGAGAAGACGAAAATCATCCGCACTTACCTTACGTTGTCGTATTAATTGATGAGTTGGCCGATTTAATGATGGTTGCTTCAAATGAAGTAGAAGATTCAATCACAAGGTTAGCTCAAATGGCACGTGCGGCGGGCATACATTTGATTATTGCAACTCAAAGACCTTCAGTTGATGTTATAACAGGTGTCATTAAAGCTAATATTCCATCTAGAATTGCCTTTAGTGTGTCTTCAGCTACAGATTCTAGAACAATTTTAGATGGTGGAGGAGCAGAAAAATTACTCGGAAAAGGGGACATGCTCTTTTTCCCTGTAGGTGCATCTAAACCGACACGTATTCAAGGTGCTTTCTTATCTGACGAAGAAGTTGAGCGTATTGTAGATTACTGTGTTGAACAGCAAAAAGCTCAATACCAAGAAGAAATGATTCCTGAAGAAGTTAGTGAAGTGCAAAATGATGTAGACGATGAACTGTATGAAGATGCGGTACAATTGATTGTTAGTATGCAAAGCGCTAGTGTTTCCATGTTGCAACGTAAGTTTAGAGTGGGATATACTCGTGCAGCAAGATTAATTGATGCAATGGAAGAACGAGGAATTGTCGGTCCATATGAGGGGAGTAAACCCAGGAAAGTATTAGTAAGTCAATATCAAGAGGAAGAACAAGAGCAAACATCAAGTTCATAACTGACGAACGATCCCTCTTATTTTTAGAGGGATTTTTCGTATTGAATGTATATTTAGGGTAGAATATAAGATAGAGTAAAAAAGGAGGTATAATATGCCAAAATTAAACCATCAACAATTCGAAAAAAATGAATACAATTTGCATCTTATACAAACAAAAAAGTTTAAAACTAATACAGTAGCTCTTAAATTTGCTAGGCCTCTAGATCGAGATAATATTACAGAACGTGCACTATTACCTTTCGTTCTACAAAAAGGAACGAAACAATACCCTTCAGAAAAAGCGTTAAGATTACGATTAGATGAACTTTATGGGGCGAAGTTTTCAATTAACTCGGGTAAAAAGGGAGAAAACCATGTCATTACGTTTGTATTAGACTTTGCGAATGAAAAGTTTATTCCGAATGCCAATCAATTAATTAAAGAATGTCTCCAATTTTTATATGAAGTAGCGGCTAATCCAAAAGTTGAACAAAATGAATTTGATTCTAAAATTGTTGCTAAAGAAAAGGAAACGTTAACAAATAAGATTAAGTCTATAGTCGATGAGAAAATGCAATTTGCTAACATGCGTTTAATAGATGAAATGTGTCAAGACGAAAAATATAGTGTGCACGCACATGGATACTTAGATGATATGGATCAGATTAACGCTTCAACTCTTTACAAGACCTATCAGCAAATGATTAATGAAGATGCTCTTGATGTATTTTTTGTAGGTGACTTTGAAGAAGAAGAAGTTAAACCAGTAATTGAAAGTGTTTTTAATTTTAATCGTGAGCCATCAACGAAAGTTATACAATCTG
The DNA here is from genome assembly GCF_042685285.1 of Piscibacillus salipiscarius. Taxonomy (NCBI): domain Bacteria; kingdom Bacillati; phylum Bacillota; class Bacilli; order Caryophanales; family Bacillaceae; genus Piscibacillus; species Piscibacillus salipiscarius. The sequence continues at coordinate 170,632 of NZ_JBHUMZ010000016.1, forward strand.
AGCATAAAAAGGTAGAACAAGTTAACGAAATTACTGAAAAACAAAAGGTCCAACAGGCAAAGCTACATTTAGGTTATCGAACAGGTATTACTTATAGGGACTCTGATTATAGAACACTACAAGTATTTAATGGTGTTTTTGGGGCTTTCCCACATTCTAAGCTTTTCTTAAACGTGCGTGAAAAGCATTCGTTAGCTTATTACGCAGCATCAAGACTTGAAAGTAATAAAGGATTAATGTTGGTATTTAGTGGTATTGCACCTGATAAATTTGATCAAGCCAAAGAAATCATAATCCAGCAACATGAAGATATTAAGAGTGGTCAGATATCAGAAGATGAAATTGATCAAACAAAAAAGGCTATTACTCACCAGTTAAAGGAAACCATCGATCGTGCTGGAGGCATGGTTGAGTACTATTATCAACAAGTGGTTTCAGGCCAATTTAATGATATGGATCATGTCTTAAATGAAATTGATCAAGTAACTAAAGAAGACATTGTACGAGTAGCCAATCAAGTTGAACTTGATACGGTATACTTTTTAACAGCAGAAGACGGAGGTGAAAGTCATGAATAAATTGAAAATTCCTCGTATCAATGAACAGATGTATCATGAAAAATTAGATAATGGTCTTGATTTGTTTCTACTTTCAAAGCCGGAAGTGGAGAAAACATTTGCTATCTTTTCAACCAAATATGGTTCGATTGATCAAACGTTCACGCCAATTGGAGAAAATGAGAAAGTGACAGTACCTGATGGTATTGCGCATTTTCTTGAACACAAAATGTTTGAAAAAGAAGATGGTGATGTCTTCCAGCAGTTTTCTGAAAGAGGAGCTTCTGCCAACGCTTTTACGTCTTTTACACAAACAGCTTACCTTTTTTCGAGTACGTCTGACGAAGAAAAGAATGTTGAAACATTATTAAACTTTGTTCAAGATCCTTATTTTACTGAACAAACAGTTGAAAAAGAAAAGGGTATTATTGAACAAGAGATTAAAATGTATGATGACCAAGCTGATTGGAGGCTGTTCTTTGGTACGATTGGGTCCCTTTATGAACATCATCCTGTTCGTATTGATATTGCTGGTACTGTAGATTCTATTTACGATATTACTCATGAAGATTTGTATACTTGCTATAACACGTTTTATCATCCATCTAATATGTCTATCTTTGTTATTGGCAATTTTGATTTAGACAGTATGGCAACTTTAATTAAAAATAACCAAAACAATAAAACGTTTGATGAACCAAATGGGATTGACAGGTTTTATGGTGATGAAAAAGATGAAGTTTACAAAAAGGTCGAGAAGATTTATATGCCTGTTACAACACCCAAGTGTATGATTGCTGTTAAAGAGAAGAAAGAATCATTAAATAAAGACCAGTTACTAAAAAATGATTTAGTACGGGATATGATATTAGATTTATACTTCTCTAAAAGTGGCTCTTTTTATGAAGAACTATATCAAAAAGGCTTAGTTATTGATAAATTAAGATTAGAGCAATACTTAGAAGAATCATTTGGATTTGCGGCTATTGGTGGAAGCACAACTAAACCAAGAGAATTCGGAGAAAGAGTGAAGGAAATGCTCTTATCCATAAAGAATGAGCCGATCAAACAAGATGACTTTGAACGCGCTAAAAAGAAAAAATATGGTGAGTTAGTTAGAGAATTTAATGAATTAGAAGGAACAGCTAACACATTTATCCATTATCATCATTTAGGAATTGATTATCGTGATGTATTTGAAATATTAGAGCAATTAAGTTTAGATGATGTGAACCGTGTAACAGATGATTGGATTTCTGAAGACCGCATTTCTATTTGCATGGTGTTGCCTGAGGATGAGAAATAATTGAGACAAACAGTATTAGTTATTGGTGCAAGTGGAGAAATTGGTAGTGCGATTGTTAAAGAACTATCCCAATATTCTTATCAGTTTATTTTACACTATTATCAAAATAAAAACGTTATTGACTTAATATCAAAACAGCTTGATGAAGATCAGATGTTAATGACTGTTAAAGCTGATTTATCTAAAGATGATTTAGATGATGTGATGATGTCTATACCTTTTCAGGTAGACATCATCATTTTTGCTCAAGGAAAGGCATCTTATGGATTAATGACTGATATGAGTATAGATGAACTTGATCGGTTATATCGCATTCATTTAAAGTCGACAGTATCTATAACTAAAAACTATCTACCTCAGATGGTTAACAAACAAAATGGTAATATTATTGTTGTATCTTCCATTTGGGGTGAAATAGGTGGGAGTCAAGAGGTCTATTATTCAGCTATTAAAGGAGCCCAGATCTCATTCGTAAAGGCATTAGCTAAAGAAGTAGGGCAATCATCTGTTCGAGTAAACGCTGTAAGTCCTGGTTTTATTGAATCCAAAATGAATGGTCATTTATCTTTAAAAGATACACAAGACTATTTAAAGGATGTGCCTTTAGGAAGGTTAGGTACTCCAAAAGATGTTGCGAAAACAGTATTATTTTTATGCCATAAAGACGCTCAGTATATTCACGGGGAAGTGATTAGAGTCAATGGAGGTCAATTAACTTAAATAATCTGTGTATAATGTTAGATCTTCCGTAAAAAATAAGAATTGAAAGTATGTATATAAGGAGGAACTAACATGTCAGTATTAGATAACTTCGAACAGTGGAAAGACTTTTTAGGTGATCGCTTACATCAAGCGCAAGAAAATGGTGTTCCAGACAGTACGATTAACGAGCTTGCTTATGAAGTTGGAGAACATTTAGCAACTCAAGTAGATGCTAAAAATGATGAAGAAGCAATGTTACGTGATTTATGGAATGTAGCTTCTGAAGAAGAACGCCATGTCATTGCGAATATGATGGTTAAGTTAGTACAAAATGAAGGAACTGGTCAATAAGGTTAATCCCGAAAGATATTCTATCTTTCGGGATTCCTTTTATTGTTAAATTTTTAATGAGTCTTTTAATTTATTATTAAATATAAAGGACAAGTTTTTACTAAAATATGATAAACATCCTTTTATTATATAGAAAAATAATTTATTATAGTATTAACATTGTTAATTATTTCATATAAGTTTAGGAAACTTGGTTGGAGGGCCTATGATGGAAGAACGTAAAGATTGGTATCTAGAATATGAAATTTTGTATAACCGACCAGGTTTATTAGGAGACATCTCATCACTTCTTGGGATGTTATCGATTAATATTATTATGATTAATGGTGTAGAAGATGCACATAGAGGAATGCTTTTACTAAGTAAAGAAGATAAAAATATGAAACGTCTTGTGACGATATTAGATACAATGAGGACGATTCAAGTCAAAAAAATTAGACGGCCGAAATTACGTGACCGTTTGGCTGTTATGCATGGCCGTTACATAAAAAGTGACTCGGATGATAAAAAGACGTTTCGTTTCGTTCGAGATGAGTTAGGTATTTTAGTAGACTTTATGGCTGAATTATTTAAAAAAGATGATCATGTTTTAATAGGTATTAGAGGGATGCCACGAGTAGGAAAAACCGAATCTGTCGTTGCTGCAAGTGTATGTGCCAATAAAAAATGGCTGTTTTTATCAAGCACTTTGTTAAAGCAAACAGTCAGAAGCCAACTAATTAAGCATGAATATCATAAAGATTATTTATATATATTAGATGGCGTAGTATCGGTTAAACGCTCGAGTGATAAACATTGGCAAGTCATAAGAGAGGTTATGCAGTTACCTGCAGTTAAAGTTGTAGAACACCCCGATGTGTTCGTGCAACATTCTGAGTATACTTTGGATGACTTTGATTACTTTATTGAACTGCGCAATAATGAAGATGAAGAAATTACGTATGAGAAAATTAATAAACCAGAATTTGATGAGCAAGATGGGTTTTCAATGTTTGATTTTGAATAAAACTGGACGGTGTTAGACATGCAAATAGGCGAAAGACTTAAAGAAGCAAGAATTGAAAAGGATTTAACTTTAGATGATCTGCAAAAGGAAACTAAAATTCAAAAACGTTATCTAGAATCTCTTGAAAATAATGATTGGTCAGTTTTGCCTGGCGTTTTTTATGTGCGAGCATTTGTTAGAGAATATGCAGAAGCTGTTGGCTTAAATGGAGATGAACTATTAGATGAACATAAGGATGAATTGCCTGCATCTCAAGCTGCTCAGCAATATGAATATGTGACGCCATCAAGATCCAGTCGAGCCTCAAGTGGAGGTTCTAATCCACTGTTCAATTACTTACCTAAAGTACTTGTCATTTTACTTGTAGTAGCTATATTATTTGCCATTTACTATGCAGTGATTAACTTCATGGACCCAGGTGAATCTAACCCTGGTAATCAAGTTGATGATAATGAAGTGATTACAGCACCTGAAGAAGATGAACAAGGAACAAGTGGTGAAGAGGAGTCTCAGCAAGAGGAAAATACAACTGAGCAAGAGAATCAAAATGAAGATGAGAATGCTAATGAAGAACCAGAAGAGCCTTCTACTGAGATTAATGTAGTTTCCAGTGATGAAAGTAAAGTGGAAACAATCTATGAAGTTAGTAATGTAGACCAAATAAAACTATCTTTAGCAACTACTAGTGATCAAAATTGGTTACAAGTTCAAGGTAACTCAGAGTATTTTCAGGGAATGCTTACTCCTGATAATTCTCCATTAGAATTTGACATTGAGGAAAATGAAGTATACTTAAACATTGGTAGTGCGCAGGGATTAACTATTACAGTTAACGGAAAAGAACTACAATATGAATTTGATCCTAACGAAGATGACAATTACATTCGTCAACATATCTACATTAGATTAGCGGAAGAATAAGTTATAATCCTTTGCTGTATGCAAAGGATTTATTTCATGTGAAGTTGGAGGGCTACAAATGAATATACCAAATAAGATTACTATTTCTCGTATTTTTTTAATTCCTATTTTTATCATTTTAATTGTTGTTCCTTTTGACTGGGGTTTGCTATCAATTGGAGAGTATGATTTACCAGTTGACCATTTAATTGCAGCGATTTTATTTTTAATTGCATCATTTACAGATTGGGTCGATGGTCACTATGCACGCAAATATAATCTAGTAACGAATTTGGGTAAGTTTTTAGATCCGTTAGCTGATAAGTTACTTGTGTCTGCAGCTTTAATTTGTTTAGTAGAACTAGGGATGGCTCCAGCTTGGATTGTCATCATTATTATTAGCCGTGAATTTGCAGTGACTGGGTTAAGGTTAGTAGCAGCTGGAGAAGGAATCGTGTTAGCGGCAGGTCAAATGGGAAAACTCAAAACAACTTTACAAATTGGAGCAGCGGGCTTCCTTTTATTACATCACTTCCCATTTTCATATATAGGTTTTCCGATTGGAACCGTCTTTTTATATGCTGCTGCACTAATAACGGTTATTTCAGGTGTAGACTACTTTATTAAGAACTGGCATGTCATGAGGGATTCGAAATGATTGAAGACACTAAATGTGAAATTATTACAGTTGGAACAGAATTGCTCTTAGGCCAGATTGTCGATACCAACTCAGCTTGGTTATCGGAAGTGTTAGCAAACTCTGGTATAAATGTTTACTATAAACAAACTGTTGGCGATAATTTTGATCGCTTATATTCAGCTTTTTCTGAAGCACAAAATCGATCGAACATAGTATTTGTAACAGGAGGTTTAGGGCCAACGGATGATGATTTAACTAGAGAAGTGGCTGCTAAGCTATTTGGTACGGAACTTGAAACTGATCAGAGTACAATCAATAAAATTAAACATTATTTTGAACTGAAAAATCAAACTATGACAGAAAACAACCAAAAACAAGCTCTTTGCTTTAAAGGTGGTACGGTTTTTAATAATGAAGTAGGTATGGCACCTGGTTTATTTTATGAATTTAACAACACTTGGTGGATCTTTCTTCCTGGCGTACCACGTGAGATGAAGTGGCTTGTATCAGAACAGGTTGTGCCTTTTTTAGATAAACATGGTGTTTTAACAACTAAATTATATAGTAAAGTGTTAAGCTTTCAAGGTATTGGTGAATCCATTTTAGAAACTGAACTTCAAGATTTAATAAGAAATCAGTCCAATCCTACCATCGCTCCGCTGGCAGGAAACGGTTATGTTACCTTAAGGTTGACAGCTAAAGCAACAAGTGAGATCGAAAGTGATGAATTAATGGCACCAGTTGAACAACAAATCATGGATCGAGTAGGAGGATACTTTACAGGTTATGGGCATATTCCATTAGAAGTTCAGTTAATGAATATATGCAAAGATAAAAAACTGACCATTAGTTCTTGTGAAAGTTTAACAGGCGGATTGTTTGCTTCGACTCTTGTACAACATGATGGTGCATCATCCATATTAAATGGCTCAATTGTTTCTTATACAAATGAAGTAAAAGAACACGTAGTTGGTGTTTCTTCTTCAATATTGGATAACCAAGGTGCTGTTAGTAAAGCATGTGCTAAGGATATGGCTGAGAAGACTAGAGAAAAGTTAAACACTGAGATTGCTATTAGTTTTACTGGAATAGCTGGAGATGATCCTGTAGATGGACATGAACCTGGCACCGTGTTTATTGCAGTTTCATCAGAAGACCATACAAAGGTACACGAAAGACACCTATCGGGTGGAAGGAACATAGTGAGAGAACAAGCTGTTCTAGAAGGTTTTAAGCTTTTAATAAATTTTATAAAAAAATTTTACTAGCTGGGAAAACATCATTTTCTTTTCATTTTTTATCAAAAATGATAGCTTTGGTATGAGAAAATGATGTTTTCTTACGATATAAAACAGAACAAATATTCGCTTTTTTGTTGGCAAATAATCTAAAAAGTAGTATGATAGAGTTACTTAATCGAAGGGGGACTATTTAAGATGAGTGATCGTAAACAAGCATTAGATATGGCTTTAAAACAAATTGAAAAGCAATTTGGTAAAGGGTCCATTATGAAATTAGGAGAACAAGAAGGACAAACGGTTTCAACCGTATCAAGCGGCTCATTATCATTAGATGTAGCACTTGGTGTAGGTGGTTACCCTCGCGGACGCGTTGTTGAAATATATGGTCCTGAATCTTCTGGTAAAACAACAGTTGCCTTGCATGCCATTGCAGAAGCGCAAAAACAAGGCGGACAAGCTGCGTTTATTGATGCTGAGCATGCACTAGATCCTGTATATGCTAAGGCATTAGGAGTAAACATAGATGATTTATTACTTTCTCAGCCTGACACAGGTGAACAAGCATTAGAAATTGCTGAAGCGTTAGTTAGAAGTGGAGCAGTTGATATTATTGTCGTAGACTCAGTAGCGGCATTAGTACCAAAAGCTGAAATCGAAGGCGAAATGGGAGATGCGCACGTAGGTTTACAAGCTAGATTAATGTCTCAAGCGCTTCGTAAACTATCAGGTGCTATTAATAAATCTAAATCTACTGCCATTTTCATCAACCAGATCCGTGAAAAAGTTGGAGTTATGTTCGGTAACCCTGAAACGACACCAGGTGGACGTGCACTAAAATTCTATTCTTCTGTAAGATTAGAAGTACGCCGCGCTGAAACTTTAAAACAAGGTAATGAAATGGTTGGTAATAAGACTAGAATTAAAGTTGTTAAAAACAAGGTAGCACCACCATTCAAGCAAGCTGAAGTAGATATCATGTATGGAGAAGGAATTTCACGTGAAGGTGAAATATTAGATATTGGTTCAAACCTAGACATTGTTCAAAAGAGTGGTGCTTGGTTCTCGTATAATGGTGAGAAACTAGGACAGGGCCGTGAAAACGCTAAACAATTTTTAAAAGACAATCCAGATGTTTATGATGAAGTAACACAAGCAATCAGAGCTCACTATAACTTTGAAAAGAATGATGAGGACGTTGTGGAAGAAGAAGGGCAAGAAGAATTAAATTTAGAATAAATTTGTCGTCTTGTTAATAGTAAAGAGGCTGAGACAAGAAGAAAAATAACTATTTAAAAACCAAACATTGAATGTTATTAGCGTAGTCAAAATGCGAGACTCCAGCAGGAACAGCACGAGCTGAAAATCACTCCATACGTACGGAAGTACGTATGGAGAAGTTGAAGCCGTGCCTGCGGAAAGCGAAGCATTTGATTACGCTAAAAATGAGGACGAACTTTAGGGAGTGATTTATTCTCTAATTTTCGTCTTTTTCTAAATTAATACATATTTTCCCCAGCCTCTTTAAATATAGAGTTAGCTAAGAAAAAATATGTAAAGTACCTGTAAATAGTTTGACAATTCCTTGACACGAAGGATAGACAGGCTTAAAATTAAATTGTATAATTTTCATTTTTACCTAAAAAATGATGAAATGAATGATTGTACTTTACCGACTGAAATGTATGAAAGAAAAAGAAATTTGAATAGCAAGAGGAGGTGAATGTATGGATAGTATGGCAATACTCATCTCCATTTTGCTTTTAGTTGTCGGTATTGTTGTTGGGTATTTGGTTCGCAAATCAATTGCCGAAGCCAAAATTTCTAGTGCAGAAGGACTCGCGAAACAGATTGTCGAAGAAGGCAAACGTAACGCTGATTCGGCAAAGCGTGAAGCTCTTTTAGAAGCGAAAGATGAAAACCATCGTTTGAGGCAAGAACAAGAAAATGAGCTTAGAGAACGTCGAACAGAGGTTCAAAAGCAAGAAAATCGACTCTTGCAAAGAGAAGAAACGCTTGATCGAAAAAGTGAAACATTAGATAAACGTGAGCTAATGTTAGAAAAGAAAGAGGAATCGTTAAGTGAAAAACAACAACAACTAAATGAAACCGAGAGCAAAGTGGATGAGTTATTAAAGACACAACAAACAGAACTAGAACGTATTTCAGGACTGACTCAGGACCAGGCTCGAGAAGAGATATTAGATCGTGTGAAGAAAGAATTAGAACACGAGACGGCTCTAATGGTCAAAGAAGCCGAAAATCGAGCTAAAGAAGAAGCAGACAAGAAGGCAAAGCAAGTCCTTTCACTTGCAATGCAGCGTCTTGCGGCCGAGCATGTATCTGAAACAACTGTTTCTGTTGTTAACTTACCGAATGATGAAATGAAAGGTCGAATTATCGGTAGAGAAGGTCGTAATATCCGTACGCTTGAAACGTTAACTGGTATTGATCTCATCATAGATGATACTCCTGAAGCTGTTATTTTATCAGGTTTTGATCCAATTAGAAGAGAGATTGCAAGAATTGCTCTTGAAAACCTTGTTCAAGATGGACGAATTCATCCGGCTCGAATTGAAGAGATGGTTGAGAAATCTCGTCGTGAAGTTGATGAATATATTCGAGAAGTTGGTGAACAAGCGACATTTGATATTGGATCACATGGGATTCATCCGGATTTAATCAAGATTATTGGGCGTTTGAAGTACCGTACAAGTTATGGTCAAAACGTCTTAAACCATTCATTAGAGGTTTCTTATTTATCTGGATTATTAGCAGCAGAACTCGGAGAAGATGAACAGTTAGCAAGACGTGCAGGATTGTTACACGATATCGGTAAAGCAGTGGACCATGAAGTAGAAGGCAGCCACGTTGAAATTGGTAAGGAATTAGCACAGAAATACAAAGAACACGAAGTCGTAATTAATGCGATCGCATCTCACCACGGTGACGAAGAGGCTACTAGTGTCATCTCAGTTATTGTAGCTGCAGCTGATGCTTTATCTGCCGCAAGACCTGGTGCTAGAAGTGAATCGTTAGAAAACTACATTAAACGACTCGAAAAACTTGAAGAAATAGCGGATACTTATGAAGGCGTTGAAAAATCATTCGCTATTCAAGCAGGACGCGAAGTTCGCATAATGGTGCGTCCAGAAGATATTGATGATGCAAAAGCTACACAATTAGCACGTGAAATCAGACAGAAAATTGAAGATGGCTTGGATTACCCTGGCCACATTAAAGTTACAGTTATTAGAGAGACACGCGCAGTTGAATATGCGAAATAAAAACGGCTATTATAAGCCGTTTTTATTTTTGACTTTAAAACTTGATTGTGTAACTATTTACGTATACATAAGACTAAGCAATAGAAGGGGTCGCGTATGAATATTTTGTTTATCGGAGATGTTGTAGGGAAGCCTGGTAGAGAAGCACTTAGACAAAATCTATCTAATTTACAGGATCAACATAAAGCGGATTTAACCATTGTTAACGGTGAGAATGCTGCTCATGGTAAAGGATTAACTAAAAAACTTTATCACCAATTTTTAGAATGGGGAGCTGACGTTGTTACATTAGGTAATCATGCTTGGGATAAAAAAGAGATTTTTGATTTTATTGATGATGCGGAGTATTTAGTAAGACCAGCCAACTATCCTGAAGGAACACCAGGAGAAGGGTTACGCTTTGTTAAGAAAAAGCAAAAGACAGTAGCTATTATTAATTTAATGGGAAGAGTATTTATGAATCCATTAGATGATCCATTTCAAGTTATAGACTCATTAATAGATCAAGCAAAATCAAAAACTAATTTAATATTTGTAGATTTCCATGCTGAGGCAACAAGTGAGAAACAGGCGATGGGATGGTATTTAGATGGGAAAGTTTCAACAATAGTTGGTACACATACTCATATCCAAACTTCGGATGAACGTATTTTAACGAATGGAACTGGGTATATTACTGATGTTGGGATGACTGGTGCTTACGATAGTATATTAGGGATGGAAAAAGAATCAATCATTCGTAAGTTTAAAACGGGTTTACCCGCTAAATTCGAGGTTCCAGAAACAGAAAAAACAGTTTTAAGTGGAATTAGTGTTTCAATTGATGACCAAACGGGTAAAACTAATAATATAAAACGAATTTTAATCAATGCTGATCATATTAATTTTAATTGATTAAAATTGTAATATTTGAATTTTTCGGAAAACTAGTTCATAATAAAAGGAATAGAACCATAGAATGCTGAATAAATTAGTTATGAAATCATAATAGTCAATTAAGGAGGAACTAGTAATGGAAATATTAAAAGTTTCAGCAAAGTCAAATCCAAACTCTGTAGCTGGTGCGTTGGCAAATGTGTTACGCGAACGCGGATCAGCAGAAATTCAAGCAATTGGTGCGGGTGCTCTTAACCAAGCCGTTAAAGCAGTAGCGATTGCAAGAGGATTTGTTGCTCCTAGTGGTGTTGACTTAATTTGTATACCAGCATTTACGGATATTCTAATTGATCAAGAAGAGAGAACAGCTATTAAGTTAATCGTAGAGCCTAGATAACTTGCAAAATGAACGTTCAAATCCTAGTAATGGGTTTGAACGTTTTTTTGTATGGATTAGTTTTATTTATGACAAATTTAGTATATTTCTTTGGAATTAATGGTTCTGTATTGTTAAAATTCGTTGTAGGATTTATACTGTATTAATGGATAATGCTGTTTAGAATATCCTTAAGTAGTGCGTGAAAGGAGTCTTATATATATGAACGAAAAACAAAGGAAAGAGCAGAGTCAAATTAACCAAGTCGATCCAGCGGACGTAAAATCCGACCAGGATAACTTAAAAAGACTCAAAGATAAAACTTCCGATGATTTTATGAAATACTTTGAAGTAACATATGAACCACCAAATATGAAAAAAGCTAAGAAACGTTTAAGAAAAGAAGTTGAATACCATGATGACTTTGAAATTGAGGAGCAGTTTCAAGGTCTAGGTAAAGGTAAAAAATTCTTAATTAGAACATATGGCTGTCAAATGAATGAGCATGACACAGAAGTTATGTCGGGCATTTTGACTGAAATGGGATATGAAGCAACAGCAGACCAAAATGAAGCTGACATTATCTTGTTAAATACTTGTGCGATTCGTGAAAATGCTGAAAACAAAGTATTTGGTGAGATTGGTCACCTCAAAGCTTTAAAAAGAGAAAACCCAGATTTAATTATTGGTGTTTGTGGCTGTATGTCTCAAGAAGAATCAGTTGTGAATCGTATTCTTAAAAAACACCAATATGTTGATTTGATTTTCGGAACTCATAACATTCACCGTTTACCGCAACTAGTTTACAATGCACTCATGAGCAAAGAGATGGTTGTTGAAGTATGGTCTAAAGAAGGTGACATCATTGAAAATCTTCCTAAACGCCGTGAAGGAAGAATAAAAGCTTGGGTTAATATTATGTATGGATGTGACAAGTTCTGTACATACTGCATTGTGCCTTATACTCGTGGTAAAGAACGTAGTCGTAGACCTGAGGATATCATTCAAGAGATTAGACATTTAGCGGCGCAGGGATATAAAGAAGTGACATTACTTGGCCAGAACGTTAATGCGTATGGTAAAGATTTAGATATGGATTATGGGCTAGGCGATTTAATGGATGAAATTCGAAAAATTGATATTCCGAGGGTTAAGTTTACAACATCTCACCCTAGAGACTTTGATGATCGTTTAATTGAAGTCCTAGCTAAAGGTGGCAACTTAATGCCTTATATTCACTTACCTGTTCAATCTGGTAGCTCTGAAGTGTTACGTGTCATGGCGCGTCGTTATACACGTGAAAGTTACTTAGAACTCGTAAGAAAAATAAAAGAACAAATTCCAAATGCAGCTTTAACTACAGATATTATTGTAGGTTTCCCTAATGAAACAGAAGAACAATTTGAAGAGACAGTCTCTCTATACCATGAAGTAGGTTTTGAAGGGGCGTATACCTTTATCTTCTCTCCTCGTGATGGTACACCTGCGGCAAGAATTGAAGACAATGTATCTGAAGATGATAAGAAGAAACGTTTACACCGCTTAAATGAGGTTGTCAATCAATATTCTAAGCAGGCAATGGAAAAATATAAAGGTAAAGTGGTTAAAGTTCTTGTAGAAGGAACAAGTAAAAGTAATGATGAAAAGTTAGCAGGTTATACTGAGCGCGGCAAATTAGTCAACTTTGTAGGCCCTAAATCAGCTGTTGGTGAAATTGTTAACGTGAAGATTACAGAAACAAAAACTTGGACCCTTGACGGTGAAATGATTGAAGAAACCGTCGCTGAGCCAGTAGAGGTGATATAAATGGCAGAATACACAAGGCAGCAAGTCGTTGCTGAAGCTAAAGAGCTAGCGAAAAAATTATCAAAAATAGACGAGATTGAACGTTTTAAAGAGTTAGAAATTAAAATTAATAACAATAATAAAGTTCAAGCTCATATTAAGAAGATCAAAGCACTGCAGAAACAAGCAGTTAACCTTCAACATTATGGTAAAGGCGAGGCGTTAAAGCGTGTTGAAGAAGAATTAGACAGATTTCAAGCTGAATTAGATGAGATTCCGATTGTACAAGAGTTTAAGGATTCTCAAGTAGTTGTAAATGATATATTACAACGAATTACGAATACGATTGCTAATGAAGTAACTGACGAAATCATTCGCCAAACCGGCGGGAACGTCTTAAAAGGTGAAACAGGAAAAGGTTTAGAAAAAGAAAATTCAATGTAATCTACTACAAAGCCATTAATTGAGGTGCTACCCCTCAATTAATGGCTTTTTTTATGAATTGACTAACACACATTAATGGGCAAATACATATGAATGAGTATGAAAACATAAAACATCGCGGCCAAGAATCACAACAAATACCTAATTTGCATAAAATACATTGGCTAACAAAGGAGGAGGATCACGCATGTTCGACCGCGAATATCGCGAAATTATAACTAAGGCGGTTTGTGGTAAAGGGAAGAAATTCACAGAAACACTTCATATGGTAAACCCAAACCATAAACCTACTAGCATTTTAGGGTGCTGGGTCATTAATCATCAATATGAGGCTAAGAAGAAAGGGCGTTTCGTTGAAGTTACAGGGGCATATGACATCAACGTTTGGTACTCGCACAGTAATAACACAAAAACAGAAGTTGTAACAGAAAGAAAACAATATGTAGATAAGGTACCAATTGTAATGAAGGATGATAAATGTCTTTCAAATTCTTTCGACGTAGTAGCTCGAGCAACTCAACAGCCGAACACGTTAGAGTGCACGATTGATGAAAGTGGTAAGGTGAAAGTTGAGTTAGAAAGAGAATTTGTAGTTGATATTATTGGAGAAACTAAAGTATGGGCTAAAATCGAACCAAACGGTTTCGATGAAGATGATTTTGACTTCGATGATCTTGAAGCTGAATTAGCAGAAATTGATGTAGATAAGGAATAAAAAGGCTGAGACTATCAGCCTTTTTATTTTGGTTAATTTCTTAAATAGAATAGAGCTAGTGATGTTCATGAATTTTGCCTGTTACCTATGCTATAATGACGGATAGACATACATTAATGGGGGATACATACCATGGCAAAATATACGCCAATGATGAAGCAATATCTTCAGATTAAAAAAGAAAATCAAGATTCATTTTTATTTTTTCGATTAGGTGACTTCTATGAGATGTTCTTTGATGATGCGTTAAAAGCAGCTAAGGAACTAGAAATCACCTTAACTCAGCGTGACGGTGGTGATGAGAAAATCCCTATGTGCGGGGTTCCTTATCACTCTGCGGAACGATATATCAAAATATTAATAGAAAAAGGATATAAGGTTGCGATTTGTGAACAGGTTGAAGACCCTAAAACAGCTAAAGGGGTTGTTAAAAGAGAAGTCGTACAAGTGATTACCCCTGGTACGATCATGGAAGGTAGTATGCTAAATGAAGAAGAAAATAACTTCATTGCCTCAATCACACCTGTTATAAATGATTTCGTTATCTCTTATGTAGATTTATCAACCGGTGAAAGTTTTGTAAGTTTTATTGAGCGAGAATTTAAAGATGTCATAAGTGAGCTATATAATAGGCCTGTTAAAGAAATTGTAGTGCCAAGTGAGATTGATAATCAAGCTAAGGCTGATCTATCACTATATCTAAATGCAACTATTTCAACAGAGGATGAAGAAGAAATTCCTTCAGACTATCAATATTTAGTTGAAGATTTCTCAGATGAACGGTTAATTCGAGGTTTTGGACGAGTTTTTCAGTATATCTATAAATCGCAAAAACGTTTTCTATTACATTTACAAAAAGTTGTATATATCGAATTAGCCCAGTACATGAAGTTAGATCTATACTCTAAACGTAATCTTGAATTAATGGAGTCGATTCGGGATAAAAGTAAAAAAGGAACATTGTTATCCGTGCTAGATCAAACCGCAACAGCTATGGGCGCTAGGAAGTTAAAGAAGTGGATTGACAGGCCGTTACTATCGAAAGAGCTTATTGAAGAGCGCCATCAACAAGTACAAGCGTTGATTGATCATTTCTTTGAAAGAGAAGAATTAAAAGATTCATTAAAAGACATGTATGATATTGAAAGGCTTGCAGGCCGTATTTCTTATGGAAATGTTAATGCGCGGGATTTATTACAGTTAAAGCGTTCATTAGCAACATTTCCTAGTGTAAAAGAAATTTTAAATCAAATTAATAACGACTTGCTTCAAAATTTACTCCCAGAAACGAAACCTTATGAGGAAATCTATCAGTTGCTAGATGCGGGTATTAACGAGGAGCCGCCTATATCGATTACAGAAGGTGGAATTATTAAAAATGGTTATCACGAACAACTCGATCAATATCGTGAAGCTTCACGGAATGGTAAAGCTTGGGTAGCCAATCTAGAAGCTGATGAACGTAAGCGTACAGGTATTAAATCATTAAAGGTTGGTTACAACAAAGTATTTGGTTATTATATTGAAGTAACTAAGGCTAATCTTGCTAATGTCGACTTAACTAGATACGAGCGAAAACAAACGTTAACGAATGCGGAACGTTATATTACACCAGAATTAAAAGAGAAAGAGCGATTAATTCTAGAGGCTAATGATCAAAGTGTCGAACTTGAGTACGATTTATTTGTTGAAATAAGAGAGCAAATGAAAAATTATATTCCCGCGTTACAATTATTAGCCGATCGCATTAGTCAATTAGATGTGTTATTAAGCTTTGCTAATGTGAGCGAAACCAATAACTATATTAAGCCTAATATGGTTGATTCGCATGTTGTTCATGTTGAGGATGCACGTCACCCAGTTGTTGAAAAAGTCATGAAAGATGAATTTGTTCCCAATCATTTTAATTTAGATGAGGAAACCAACATCCTTCTCATTACCGGGCCAAATATGGCTGGTAAAAGTACGTACATGAGGCAGCTAGGATTAATTGTGATTATGTCACAGATCGGCTGTTTTGTGCCTGCTAGATCTGCCAAGCTACCTGTTTTTGACCAAATCTTTACTCGCATTGGTGCTGCAGATGATTTAGTGTCAGGACAAAGTACGTTTATGGTTGAGATGTTAGAGGCTGAACATGCCGTTAGAAATGCTACTAATCATAGTTTAATATTATTTGATGAGATCGGTAGAGGTACGAGCACATATGATGGCATGGCCTTAGCCCAGTCAATTGTTGAGCATATTCATGATCATATAGGTGCTAAGACTCTGTTTTCAACCCATTATCATGAACTGACTGCCTTAGAGGATACCTTACATCAATTAACTAATGTACATGTAGAAGTGGATGAACATGATGGTGAGGTTGTGTTCTTACACCATATTAAAGAAGGTAAAGCTGATAAAAGTTACGGCGTTCATGTAGCTAAACTTGCAAACTTACCAGATGATATTATTGACCGTGCTAATTACTTACTCAATACTTATGAAGCAACAAGTAGTATTCGAGAAAAAAGCACGAATGAAGAACAATTAACATTATTCGAGCCGAAAGAAGAGCCACCTATTCAAAGAGATTTACAGGTCGTACACCAATTGCAGGATTTAAATTTATTAAATATGACGCCTATGGATGCGATGAACTTTCTATATGAAATAAAGAAGAAGTTGGACTAAAGGAGGTCAATGATGGGGAAAATTATTCAATTGCCAGATGATTTGTCCAACAAAATTGCAGCAGGTGAAGTCGTTGAAAGACCTGCTTCAGTAGTAAAAGAGCTATTGGAAAACAGCGTGGATGCTGATAGTAAGTGGATTAAGCTAGAGCTTGAAGAAGCGGGTCTTCGTATGATTAAGGTCATTGACGATGGACATGGCATAGAAGCGGATGATTGTGAAAAGGCCTTCTTTAGGCATGCGACGAGTAAAATTACTGATGAATTTGATTTATTTAGAGTGAAAACGTTAGGGTTTAGAGGTGAGGCTTTAGCAAGTATCTCATCTGTCAGCCAATTAACATTAAGAAGCTCCACTGGAGATCAAACTGGTACTGAAATCGTTGTGCATGGCGGGGAAGTTAAGAGCATTCAAAAGCATACCAAGCGTAAAGGAACAGAAATTAGTGTGGAGAATTTGTTTTATAATACACCAGCACGATTAAAATATTTAAAAACGATCCATACTGAGCTAGGTCATATTACAGATACGGTTAATAAAATGGCTTTGTCACACCCAGATATACGTTTTGAGTGCTATCACAATGGCAAAAGAATTTTCTTTACACCAGGTAACGGACAGTTACTTCAAGTCGTCCAGCAAATCTACGGAAAGAAAATCGCTCAAAATATGTTAAACGTTCAAAATGAATCACTAGATTATAGTATTCAAGGATATATAGCGAAACCAGAGATCACACGTTCAAACCGGAACTTCATTTCACTTATTGTAAATGGACGATTTATCAAAAACCCAATTATTAATAAAGCGATTATTGAAGGTTATCATACGTTTTTACCAATAGGTAGGTATCCGATCGTGGTGCTTCAAATAAATATGGATCCCTATTTAGTCGATGTCAATGTTCATCCAGCCAAGACTGAAGTTAGGTTTAGTAAAGAAAAAGAGTTATTTGATATTGTTAAGCAATCTGTTTACGATGTATTACATCGTCAGACTCTGATCCCATCAGGTGCTAAGCAAGAAAAACCAAAATCAACACAGACAAGTTTGTCTTTTGATCCTTTAGAAAACCAAAGTCGTGTATCGGAAGATCGAAAACAACTTGAAGATCTTAGCAACGGTTTTCAAATAAATGAAACATTAAATGATAATGATAACTCCAAATTTATTGCAGACGTAACAATAGACCAAGACAACCCTTATGAAAATATAAAAGAAGAGCCTGCAGAAAGCGAGACAATACAAAACGAGCGTATGCCTGTTATGTATCCAATTGGTCAGCTTCATGGTACATACATATTAGCTCAAAATGAGAAGGGGCTATATATGATTGATCAGCATGCGGCTCAAGAGCGAATTAAATATGAGTTTTTTAAGAAAAAACTCGGAAATCCTGTTAAAGAAGTACAAGAATTATCTGTTCCACTAAGCTTTGAGTTTACAAGTAAAGAGGCTATAACAATTGAGGAAAACAAAGAATTATTCGAGAGTGTAGGTTTATTTTTAGAAAATTTTGGGGATTATAGTTATATCGTTAGAGCTTATCCTAGTTGGTTCCCGAAAGGTGAAGAAGAGCAGATTATTCGAGATATGGTAGATGAATTAATCGATGGCAGGTCAATTAGTATAGAGAAAATTAGAGAAGAAGCGGCTATTCTAATGTCTTGTAAACGATCCATTAAAGCAAACCATTATTTAAATCACCAAGAGATGGAATACCTATTAAATGAGCTTAGAACTTGCCACGATCCATTTACGTGTCCTCACGGAAGACCTATTGTGATACACTTTAGTGAGTATGAATTGCAGCGTATGTTTAAACGAATTATGTAAAGGCTAGGTGTCACAATTGGAGAAACCATTTGTCGTAAGTGTAATCGGTCCAACTGCAGTAGGAAAAACTAAATTAGGAATAGAAATTAGTAAACGATTTAATGGTGAAGTGATAAACGCTGACTCCATGCAATTTTTTAAAGGTTTTGATATTGGTTCTGCTAAAGTAACAGACGAAGAAAAAGATGAAATACAGCATCATTTAATCGATCACTTAGACCCGGAAGAAGATTATTCTGCAGCTGAGTTTAAGACTGATTTAAATAAAACGGTTACTAACTTAAATTCTTCTCAAAAGCTTCCAGTTGTTGTGGGAGGTACTGGATTTTATATCCACTCAGCATTATTCAATTTCCAGTTCTCAGATATTAAACGTGATTCTGAATATGTTGAACAAGCTCTTAAGGAGATTGAAATTAAAGGAATTGACCCGTTTTACAATCGTTTAAGACAAGTAGATCCAAAACAGGCAGAAAAAATACATCCACATAATATAAGACGTGTCATAAGAGCACTTGAAGTATATGATTTGTCTGGAAAAACAATGTCAGAAATAGAGGATCAACAAATCGTAACACCAACTTATCGTTCCTTCATTATAGGTTTAAACATGGAACGTGAAATACTATATCGACGAATTAATAAACGAGTCGATTTAATGGTTGAACAAGGGTTAATTGAAGAAGTGCGGGAACTTTATGAAACATATGGACCTAATGTTCAGCCTATGCAAGGCATTGGCTATAAAGAGTGGATTCCTTATTTTAATGGTGTATATGACCAGAGCAGAGCTATTGAATTGATTAAACGAAATACGAGACGGTTTGCTAAGAGACAATTAACGTATTACCGTAATAAAATCCCAAATGTGAATTGGTTTAACATAAATCCAGACAATTATTGGCCAATATTTGAAAATATTTTCAAAAAAGTAGAAGGAAAGATTAATCATTTATAGAATTATTAATATAACAGATAGATAGAGGAGGAGTTTGTATGGCTAATTCTACAAACGTACAAGATACTTATTTAAACAAATTACGCAAGGAAAAGGTACCATTAACTGTATTTTTGACTAACGGGTTTCAATTACGTGGGGTCGTAAAATCTTTTGATAACTTCACAATTTTAATCGAAGTGGAAGGGAAGCAGCAATTAATTTTTAAACATGCAATCTCTACCTTTGCACCTTCTAGAAATATTGATTTGGAATCATAATATTTACTAAGAGTGTAAATTGATTAAGCCTAACTCTATCACGGGGTTAGGCTTTATTTGATGATAAATACTATTTAAGTATTTTGTTATGAGTTATGTTATAGTAATGATTGCCAAAGAAGATAGTGGTTATATTATATAACAGAGTAGGATAAAAAAGGAGCCATTAAATGAACGAACAAGCCATATTAATTGGATGTCAAATTCAAACAGAACATGATCGGATGTTTCAATCATCTATGGATGAACTCAGAGCATTAGCATTTACTGTTGATGCTGAAATTTTAGAAACGTTCACTCAAAAACGTGATAAAGTACATTCAGCTTATTACGTAGGAACTGGAAAAGTCGAAGAAATTAAGTATTATATTCAGGAGAATGAAGTGGATGTTGCTATCATTAATAACGAGCTAACACCTTCTCAATCTCGTAACTTATCCAATACGTTAGATGTTAAAATCATTGATCGAACACAATTAATTTTAGATATATTTGCTATGAGGGCAAGAACGAAGGAAGGTAAACTCCAAGTCGAGCTTGCTCAATTAGAGTATATGCTGCCTCGTTTACATGGTAAAGGTGTTGAATTGTCCCGATTAGGTGGGGGAATTGGTACAAGAGGTCCTGGTGAAACAAAATTAGAAACAGACAGAAGGCATATAAGGAATCGAATTACGGATATTAAAGCCCAATTAAAACAAGTAGCTAAACATCGGAATCAATATCGAGAAAATCGAAAAAGGCGCTCTGCATTTCAAATCTCGATTGTTGGTTACACCAATGCTGGCAAATCAACTTTGTTTAATCGTTTAACACAAGAAACATCACTAGAAGAAGATAAGCTTTTTGCGACTCTTGATCCGCTTACAAGGAGACTAACCTTACCATCTGGCTTTCAAGCTTTACTATCTGATACGGTTGGATTTATTCAAAAATTACCGACAACATTGATTGCAGCTTTTCGCTCGACACTTGAAGAAGTGACAGAAGCTGATTTTATTTTACATGTCGTTGATTGCTCTGACCCACAAGCAATCGAACATGAAAAAACCGTTAAAGAGTTACTAAATGAATTAGAAGCGGATCACTTACCAATTTTGACGGTGTATAACAAAATTGATTTACTTAAAGACGAATTTATTCCTTATTCTCAGCCGAGCATATCGATCACAGCTAAAGATGAATCTCATTTAAAACAACTGTTATTAAAAATTGAAGATGTATTAAAACACGAATGGAAATCTTATAATTTAGCTTTACAATCTGACCAAGGTAAAGTGTTGAATGAATTAAAACATGAATCCATCGTATCGTCTTATACTTTTGATGAAGAACAAGAAGTGTACCACGTGGAAGGATATATTGATCAAGAGAAACCATTATACAATCAATTAATAAAGTGAGTGAACCAATACTGATGGACGCAAATATTTTACAAGTAATAGAAAATACTGAAGAAAACATCAAAGAGCAGTTGAATAAGATCTCTCAAATCGTAACTGATAATCAAGATAAGGTTTTGAATGCATTTCAAATAGCTAAGGTTGGAGACTATCATTTTAACCCAACAACAGGTTATGGTTACGATGATTTAGGGCGCGATAAACTAGAAGAGGTTTATGCGTCGGTTTTTGGAGCGGAAGACGCACTCGTTAGACCACAGATTGTGTCAGGCACACATGCGATCACGACAGCACTTTTTGGAAATTTAAGGCCAGGGGACGAGCTAGTATCGATTACAGGAAGACCTTATGATACGTTAGAGCAAGTGATTGGTATTAATAAACAAGTCGATGGTTCGCTTAGAGATTTTGGGGTTAACTATAACGAGATTATGTTAACTCAAAGTGGAGGAATTGACTATGAGCAAATAGAACAAGAAATTAGTTCTGATACAAAAATGGTCATGATTCAGCGCTCTAAAGGTTATGCTAACAGACCTTCTTTTTCAATATCTGATACTGAGGAAATGATTCAATTCGTAAAAAATATTAATGAAAATATTATTGTTTTCGTTGATAATTGTTACGGCGAATTTGTTGAAAGACAAGAGCCGACCAATGTAGGCGCTGATTTGATCGCTGGATCACTAATCAAAAATCCTGGAGCAGGTATTGTGAAAACGGGTGGTTATTTAGTTGGAAGAAAAGATTTAATCGAAAGAAGTGCCAATTACTTAGTGGCACCTGGATTAGGAAAAGAGACGGGAGCAAGCCTATATAGCTTGCAAGAGATGTTCCAAGGTCTATTCTTAGCTCCACATATAGTCGGTGAAGCATTAAAGGGAGCCATTTATACTTCTAAGCTATTAAATGAAAACGGGTATGAAACAACTCCAAGTTCATATGATCACCGTACAGATTTGATTCAGTCTGTAACGTTTAACACAAAAGAAGAAATGGTGAAGTTTGCCCAAGTTATTCAAAAACAGTCACCGATTAACTCACATGTTACGCCTCATCCGGACTATATGCCAGGGTATGATCATGATGTCATTATGGCTGCTGGAACGTTCATTCAAGGTGCAAGTTTGGAATTAACCGCAGATGGACCTATAAGACCACCTTACACATTATATGTCCAAGGTGGACTAACATATGAACACGTTAAATTAGCTATCACGAAAGCATTAATCATGTTACAAAACTTAAAATCAGGGGTATAAGAACATAGCAGATAACTGTTATGTTCTTTTTTATCCTTTTGTGTTAACTTTCCTAACATTCGTTGACACCTTTTATTCCGTTGTGTATAATATATACTAATTAGGAGGTGGCAAAATGGATTATAAAGACCGAAAAGCGATGCCATTATTTCCGATTAGTATTGTCTCAGAACTGACTGAGCTTAGCGCAAGGCAAATTCGTTACTACGAAGAAAAGAAGTTGGTCACACCTTTACGCTCAGAAGGTAATAGACGATTGTTTAGCTTTTATGATGTTGATCGTTTAATTGAAATTAAACGGTTAATTGATGAAGGCGTAAATTTAGCTGGTATTAAGCAAGTTTTAAAACTTCGAGAAAACCAAGTTCAAGAAAGTCAGGCTAAGTCGCAATCAGAGCACAAAGACTACAAAAAAGATCTTAGTGAAAAAGAACTTCATCAGCTATTACGACGAGAACTTCTTGAATCTGGTTACTTAAATAAAACATCCATCAACCAAGGAGACCTATCAAGGTTTTACCATTAAATGATGGAATAAAAAACAGGAGGAACATATTGAATGAGTAAATTTACTAAAGAAGAGATTTACAAGATCATTAAAGAAGAAAACGTGAAATTTATCCGCCTACAATTTACAGACCTATTAGGAACGATTAAAAACGTTGAAATTCCTTATAGTCAGCTAGACAAAGCATTAGACAACGAGATGATGTTTGATGGGTCTTCAATCGAAGGTTTCGTACGTATTGAAGAATCAGACATGAAATTGCATCCAGATCTTGATACATTTGTTGTATTCCCATGGACGTCTGAAAAAGGTAAAGTAGCTCGTTTTATTTGTGATATTTACAATCCAGATGGTACACCATTTGAAGGGTGCCCTCGTTATAACTTAAAGCGTAATTTAGAACGAATGGAAAAGTTAGGCTTTACAGCATTTAATATTGGAACTGAGCCAGAGTTTTTCTTATTCAAGTTAGATGAAAAAGGCGACCCAACGATGGAACTTAACGATAAAGGTGGTTATTTCGACCTTGCACCTACAGACTTAGGTGAGAACTGCCGTCGTGATATCGTGCTTGAGTTAGAAGAGATGGGATTTGAAATTGAAGCATCCCACCACGAAGTTGCGCCAGGTCAGCACGAAATTGACTTTAAATATTCAGATGCCGTTAAGCACTGTGACGATATCCAAACATTTAAGCTTGTTGTTAAAACAATCGCTCGTAAACATGGCCTGCATGCAACATTCATGCCAAAGCCACTGTTCGGTGTCAATGGTTCGGGTATGCACGCAAATATGTCGCTATTTAAAGGTAAAGAGAATGCGTTCTTTGATGAAAATGGAGAAGAACAGTTAAGTAAAACAGCTTACCAGTTCACTGCAGGTATCGTAAAACACGCGGTTAACTTTACAGCTGTCACAAACCCAACTGTTAACTCTTACAAACGTTTAGTGCCAGGTTATGAAGCGCCTTGTTATGTAGCGTGGTCTGGTCAAAACCGTAGTCCATTAATCCGTATTCCAACTTCACGTGGTTTAAGTACACGTATTGAAGTGCGTAGTGTGGACCCTGCTGCAAATCCATACATGGCGATGTCAGTTATGTTAGCAGCTGGATTAGATGGCGTTGAAAATAAATTAGAGCCACCAAAGCCAGTTGATCGTAACATTTATGTGATGGATAAAGAAGAACGTGTCGCGAATGGTGTTCAAGATTTACCGGCAACTTTATACGATGCCCTTCAAGAACTTAAGAGCGATGACGTGATTAAAGGTGCACTTGGTGAACACTTATTAGAACACTTTATTGAATCAAAAGAAATCGAATGGGATATGTTCAGAACACAAGTTCACCCTTGGGAACGCGAACAATATATGAGTAGTTATTAAACCTCTAAACCTCTTGATACACAATGTATTGAGGGGTTTTTATATATGTGTATCTTATTCAGAATGATTATTAATGGGTAGTTACCCATGATTTACCCATAAAAATTGCAAAAAAATTTTAATCTCCCAAAATATCATTCATATGGTTTTCGAATTTATTCATTTCTTTCTCATCTAATCGTTTAGAGATGTGAGAATAGACATCAGCTGTAATCTGATAGCTACCGTGACCTACTCGTTCTTGAATGGACTTCATATCCCATCCAGCTTCTAAGAGCAAGACAACGTGTGTGTGTCTTAAAGAGTGAATTGGTAAGGTGGGTAGTCCAGCTTGCTTTAAAATACGTCTAAATGAATTAAACAAAGAACTTTTTGGTAAGTGGCTACCATCTTCTCTACAAAAGACTAAATTCAAATCATGTTTATATTGATCGTCCAGCTGTGTTTTATTTTCATTTTGCCATTTAAGATGAAACTTTAATTTGTCCATTAAGTTTTTTCTTATTGTTATTGTGCGTTTAGATTTATAAGTTTTAGGATCTCCGAATAATTCTCCATCTGAGTTAGCTTGGAAGTCTAACGTTTTATTAATGGTAACTGTAGACTCTTTAAAGTTAATATCAGTCCATTGAATGGCTGCTGCTTCCCCTTTACGAACTCCTGTTTCAATCATAAAGTAATAGAAAATCCAATAAGTATAACCATACTGTCTGGCTGTCTTCAAAAATAAAGGGATATCGTAGGAATCAATAAATTTAATTGATTTCTCTTTTTTCTTCCCTTTAATTACTGCTCCAATAGTTGGATTTCTTTCAACCATATTTAGGTGATATGCTTTTTCCAAAGAGTTTCGTGCTGTGCCATGCACAATTTCTATTGTCCGTTTAGAATATCCTTGGTCATATAAGTGATTTAAAAACTTTTGATATAAAGTTGGCTTTATGTCTTTTAATTTGATATTTTTAAAGTAAGGTATAATATGTTTGTCAATATTTCTTTGGTGTAGTTCATAAGTGTTTTTACGAACTACATCTTTTTTATATTCTAATAACCAATCTTTAAGGTAATGTTTAAATTGAATATCACTACTAGCCAACTCAAAGTTATTCATTAATTGTTTCTCAACTTCTTGTGCAGCTTGTCGAGCTATAGTTTTCCCAGTAAAACCACGCTTTGACCGTTCCTTTTGTTTGTTAGATATGGGGTCTTTGTATATGACTCGGTACTCCCACATTCCTTTCTTATATTCACGCAAACTTATTCCCATTGTATATTCCTCCCTTTATAGATTTTTGATAACTCTAACAGCTTTTCCTATAATTTTAGCGGGATTTTCTTCAGTTACTAAAATAGGGTCGTAGTTTGTATTATCAGATATTAAAAAAACGGTTTCGCCGTGTTTTTTAATGCGTTTAAGGACTGCTTCTTCGTTTCCATTAATTAACACAGCTGCAATTTCTCCTGACTCAACTGTTGCCTGTTCTCTGATGGTTACTAATGATCCATTAGGAACGGTGGGATACATGGAATCACCTGTAGCTTCTAAACAAAATAAGTTTCCTTTTGGAAGGTTTTCAGGAGATTCATATGTATAACCTTTTATATTTTCCTCTGCTGTAATGGGATCACCGCAAGCAATTTTACCGAGTATTGGTATTGCTAAAGTTCTTGGTGATTCAGGGTAGATGTTATTTGGCTTATCAATTCCTAGTAAATGTTCTGTTGATGTATTTAAAACTTCTGCATATTTACCTATATCATTAATCGGAAACTTTCTTTGTCCACTTTCGTATCTGGATTGAGTTGATTTTGCAATACCTACCCTTCTAGATAGTTCTTCAACAGATAAACCTCGTTCCTTTCTTAATTTTTTTATTATTCTTATTACTTCTTCTGACGTATTCATCTTAACACTCCTTTTTAAAGAATATATTAACATAGTTCCCATAAGGAAACAATAAAATGTTTTTTGATTATTTTGTTGACAAACGGGAACAACTAAAATAGAATAAGAAACAACAGATGGAGGTGATTCATAGTGAGGTTCAACTTACAACGTTTGAGATATGAACGTTTATCTAGAAAGATTTCTCAAGAAAAGATCGCTGACGCACTTGGCATTACAAGGGCAACCTACCATAAAAAAGAAAATGGAATTATAAAAATAAGTGTAGAAGAATTTTCTGTAATATTAACTATATTAAATATTCCTCATAGTGAAGCGGGTATTTTTTTTGAACGAATTGTTCCCGAACGGGAACTAACTAAATATTAAGTATCTTTGGCAGCGCATTAGCGCTCTTCTTTTTAACTAAAATGGCGAAAAATGCTGTAAAAAAATGTTGTGATTAGTAAAACGTTGCTATGAAAGGTAGGTGAAATAGTTGTTAGAAGTAAAAGTTGACGGGAAGGTAGTTGAAGAATTGGCCCAAGAAGAAATTCGTAAACGGTTAAAAAATGCCGAATTTGATTTAGTTCTATGGGACAAACACGAATTAACAAGACGTACATGCATGAGTTGGAGCACAATACAAAAATTATTTTTCCATAACCCTGAATTTCCTAAGAAAAAGATAGGGGGAAAATGGTACTTCCCAGCAAAGAAAACGACTCAATTTTTACTTGAATGGTTAGAAGAATAGGAAAGGTAGGTGAAAACCATGTCAACAATATCATATTACCTTAGTGGCTTACTAGGTACATTAATTTGGGTTTTAATTTTTTGGTTAATTACTGGATAAATCGTAATGAAAGGTAGGTGTAGTAATTGACTGACCTTCTAAATAAAAAATTGATCAACCACCACTTCGCCCAGGTAGAGCAATCAATTATCAGTACCATAGAAAGCCAGTGTAAAACTTACGGACAAGTAAAAACGCTTCTAAATTCTGAGAAAAGAAAAGCAATTTGGATAGATGACCAAGTACTTGTCTCGTTGTTAAATCGAATTAGTGATAAATACGAAAAAGAAAAAGACGACTTACTAATCAAGTCGCCTTAACCTTATCAAACCACTTCAAGTTTAACTATCGCAGACACACTGTAAACTTTATTCTTATTGTCTGCTTCAAAGAAAAATAAAGAGTTAGAAAACAATTCAGTCAAACAAGGAATCAAGCCATCATGTGTATGTGACCATAACTCAACAGGTTCACTTAGTGATGTGCCTTCATTATTTACTTTTTTAATAGGAATTAGGATACCTCCTTCGTAAACAGTAATTGCTTCATTATTGCTAAAAGTGATTTTGACATTATTCATAACAAAACACCTCCTTCCTAAAAACCATTTTAGCAAAGAGAGGACTATTTGAAAGGTAGGTGAGAGCATGCCTAGATATTCAAAAATGACTTGGCCAGAGTGGAATCGTATTTTAAATCGAATTGAGGACATTCAATCAATGGACAGTGAACAGATGAAATTTGAACGTTTCGAGTTATTAAAACGTGATATTGAAGAAGCTTATGATCTAGAAAAAGATGTTATGGCTAAGCGTATGTATAACCGAGTTAAATTATTGACACTTAAAGTGTTGGTGTAGAAAGGAGTAAATAAGATGCCGAAGGTTCAGATAAAACAAGAACAAGAAGCTAAGTTCACTAACCACTTAACGGACTTCATTCGTAGAGAAAATCTTTCCCAACAAGAATTTGATGAGTTAGTAATTCGAGCAAAAGAACACGTCAAAAACCTTTTTTATACAGATGGAGTTATTAAGTAACCCGCCTAGCAGACGGGCTACCTACTAACTTATCCATTGTGACATTCACGAGAACAATGATAACAACCATCGAATTTTCTGTGAGGATAATCTCTTTTGGCTTGTTGAATAGCGTCCTCACAATTTTTAAATATACCAATGTATGTTCTGTTTTCTTTGTTAGGAAGTCTAAAACAGTCTTCGTCATGAACCTCATGTCGATCATACCGATCTTTGAAGTCGTAGAAGTAATAGTATTTATACATTTCTCACACCCCCTTCCTATATATGTCATTCGACAATTAGGAAGAAAATCCTACAAGGAGGGTCATTAAATGAATGAAACTTTAAAAGAGTTTGTCGAGGATTATAAAGATTTTCCGTTATGGGTGTATTTGTTACCAATATTGGGAGCAATAGTTTTCTTTCCACTTATGACTTTATTTCTAATCGTGTTAGGAGCATAAATATGAATGATTTATTACTAGCATCAAATATTAGAGGGATTGCCAAGGCACTAAAAGATATGCAGGACGAACGCGGAAAAGATGCAATGATTCATTGTGAGGTTGTAGAAAAACATTTAATCCAAAGCTTAAAAGAATCTGGTTATGATGCCACTTACCGTGGCAAGGCTGAAACAAGGGCACAATATGTTCTAAAGGAAGGAGAACTTAAATGAGTGACTTAACACTTGTGACGAAAGATGGACGTTTCCTAGTTGATAGTCGTGAAGTTGCAATGATGGTGGATAAACAGCATAAGAATTTGATTCGGGACATTTCTAGATATTGCAAAATATTAGCCGGCTCAAATTTGAGCCCACAGGATTACTTCATAGAAAGTTACTACACAGATAAGCAAGGAAAGGTTAGACCTCATTATTATTTAACTAAAATTGGATGCGATATGGTCGCCAACAAAATGACGGGTCAAAAAGGTGTTTTATTTACTGCAGCATATACAAAGAAATTTCAAGAAATGGAAAATCAGCTTCAATCGAGACATCAACCTTCATATATGATTGATGATCCAAAAGAACGAGCTCGCAAATGGATTGAGGAATATGAAGAGAAGGAGCGGTTAGAAATTGAAAATCAAGAACTTAAACCGAAAGCCACTTATACAGACCATGTGCTACAAACCAAATCTCTCATGTCCGCTACAGATATCGCAAAAGATTACGGTTGGGGAGCTCCTACTCTTAATAAAGTGCTAAGTGAATTAGGTATTCAATATAAACAGGGTGGTTCCTGGCATTTGTATTATAAATTTCAAAACAAAGGTTACACCGGATCTAAAACGCACATTATTGATGAGGAAACATCGAAGCGCCATATGTACTGGACCCAGAAAGGGCGAATGTTCATTTATAACGCGTTAAAAGAAGAAAAAGGCATTGTGCCGATTATGGAAAGAGAACGGGACGGAAACCAGCTGAAATTAATCTAGAAAGGAGAATAACATTGGCTCAAAACCAACAAGTATCGCTTGCCAAAAAATTAGAAATCCTACACCAGCAAGTTCATTCCTATGCACATGATCTAGAAACCATTATGGCTGGATTAGAAGAACATCAGAATTCGCATTCTATTGAGTACCTTCACGACACGATAAAAGGTGCGTTAAGCGATTTGGAATCACTTTATGGTGAATTAAAAGGGGATGGCGAGAGCGATGAAACATTGTCAGAGGTTTTTCATCGCGCCCACCTGTAAAAGTAACTTAGTTTATTATACATCTTCTATATTTGGTACGCAATGAAAGGAGGGGAGATATGAGAAAGACGGACTTTTTACCGAATTTACTCAAGACAAAGGAGAGGTTATCAATGATTAAAGATGCATTAGAGTACTTATTGGGATTAAAAGAAGCCACGATTCATAAAGAGAATGATCAAGTGTATTCCGATCAACCGCTTCATTTACTCAAAGAACCAACACCGGATATGTTAACGGTTAATAGCTTAAGCAGCGTGGTGAACTATATTCAGTCACATTTTGATACTAAGGACAAGCTAATGATTCATATTGAGAGTCCGACTGACGTTTATGTATTTTCACAAGTTAACGCTAACTTGAACCGTGAACAATGGTTACATGCTCAGGCCTTATTACCTCGATTCCGTTTTGATCACTTCTATGATACAGAAGAGATTAACATTAAGCTTCAATCTTGCTTTGTACGAAATGACCATCGAGATATCATGCTCAAAATTGTTGGAAATATCAAGGAAGAAGCGGTCCGATCAATGGGAGATGACGGTGTATCACAAGCTGTTACAGCCAAAACAGGAGTTGCAACTGTAGGAAATGTCAAAGTACCTAACCCAGTTTCATTAGCCCCTTATCGTACATTTGTTGAAATTAAACAACCGGTTAGTGATTTTGTCTTCCGTATGCAAAATGGACCGTCATGTGCTTTATTTGAAGCGGATGGTGGAGCCTGGAAGTTAGAAGCGATGAATCTCATTAGACATTATTTTGAGGAACAGTTAAAGACTGAAATTGAAACCGGAGACGTTCATATTATCGCTTAAACATAAAAAATCCTGCTCTCTCAGGTGAGAGCAGGACAAAAAATAGAGTCTTGCATGAATTAGTTTAAACAACAATGGAATTGATTGCAATAGTTAGCACAACGCACAGGAGGTCATAATCATGGCTAAATTTAGAATGGTTCATACTGATTTTTGGAATGATGCAACGGTAGTAGAGGAAATGACACCAGAGGATAAGTTTTTCTATTTATATTTACTCACCAATCCTAAAACGACCCAAATAGGAATCTATCAAATTACAAAAAAACAAATGGCGTTTGATCTAGGCTATTCACCTGAAAGTATTAATTCTCTTTTACACCGATTTATACATGTTCACAAGCGTGTGATTTATAATCCTGAGACCAGGGAGATCGCCTTAATCAACTGGGGAAAATATAACCTAAATCGTGGAGGCAAACCCATTTTGGATTGTGTAAAAGCTGAATTAAAAGAGATAAAAGATAAAAGTCTCATCCCTATCGTTGGTGAACATATTCAAAAACCGGAGATAAAATTCTTTTACGACTCGTATAACGACACGGTGAATGATATTAACGATACGTCAACTGGATTAGACGAAGAAAATACTAAAATCACTGACGAAGTGGCACTACATCAGCCTTTTTACGATACGTCAGACGATACGGTTACGATAAGGGGACAAGAAAAAGAAGAAGAAGAAGAAAAAGAAGAAGAAAAACAACAAGAAGAAGAAGTAGAAGAAGACACGCCAACTACTTCAACTCCGTCTTCTGATGATGCCATTGTTTTTTACCAACATAACATCGGTCTTCCAAGTCCTTTTGAACAAGAATCAATTTTAACTTGGATTAAGGACACCAATGAATCGTTAGTCATTGAAGCGATGAAGCGGGCCATATTACGCGGTAAACCATCTTGGGGTTATGCTCAGAGAATTTTAAGAGACTGGAACCGTAAAAACATTAATACAGTCGAGCAAGCTCAAGCTGAAGAAGTCGAGTTTGAAAACTATCAATCTAACAAATCTAATCGAAAAGCCGCTTCTGCACCATTACCCAAATGGTTTGAAGAAGAAAAACGAAAACCTAAGCCACAAGAACCTAAAGAACAAATGTCTGACGAAGAAAAGGCTAATAAACGAGCCGAGTTAGAACAGTTTGTAAAACAGTATAAAACTAAAGGGTCGGTCAGCCAGTGAGTATTCATATCGCATTAGGTGATTATAATTTAGATTTTACGGATCAGGAGTTAACACAGTTTAAAGACATGTGGAAAGAAGAGTGGTCTGTTAACGATATAGCGAAGCGGTTAAAGCGAGATACGGTCGAAATCATTGTGTTGGTTATGGACCAGTGGTTATCGAATCAAATCGCACCAAGAAACAGAGGCATTTTTTAACTTAATTTGAGAACGGAAGGGGCAACTAGAATGTTAACAGCTGTCGTAAGTGTCAGTGTACTAGCAGGCATTTGTTTATATTTACAAGGCTCTAAAAAATAGAGGTGATAATATTGAGTAAAACCGATGTAAAACAGTGTGTCGAGTGTAAAACCAAACGTGCTGATTATGCTGGTGGTCATCTATGTGAGGACTGCTATAGAAAGTTTTTAAGAGAGAAGGCATAGGAGTTGAAACAATGACAGTACCACGAATATTACATTATCCAGGTAGCAAATGGAGCATGGCCAGTTGGATTATTAGCCATATGCCAGAACATAAAACATATTTAGAACCGTTCTTTGGATCAGGAGCCGTATTCTTTAATAAGCCTAAAAGCAAGATTGAAACGATTAATGACTTAGATTCGAGTGTGGTCAATTTATTTAAAATGATTCGTGATAATCCGGAAGAGTTAGCCAGACAAATTAGTTTTACACCTTTATCGCGTGAAGAGTATTACACGTCTTATAACGATCATACAGGTGACTCATTAGAAGACGCTAGACGCTTTTTAATTCGTTGTTGGCAAGCGATAGGGGCGAAGACAAGCGACCGTACAGGATGGAGAAGCTTAATAAGTTCAAATGGACCAGATACTGCAGCAGATTGGAACAAGCTTTCTCAAAAGATATTGATAGTGGCTGAGCGTCTGAAACAAGCGCAGATTGAGAATCAACCAGCTGAGAAGTTACTGGAACGGTACCGAAGAGAAGACGTACTCATATATGCAGATCCACCATATGTTCTTGAGACTCGAACCAAAAGACATTATAAACATGAAATGGACACTAAAGGTCACATTGAATTATTAAGTTTACTAAATCAACATCCGGGTCCAGTTATTTTGTCTGGATATAATCACGATTTATACAATGATTACTTAGAAGGTTGGCATAAAGAAACGTTGCAAGTTTTGGCTGAAGCAGGAGCTAAACGTGAAGAAGTTTTATGGATAAATCCTATTGCTGCTGAAACAGGGTATTATCAGCAAAATTTATTTGAACTGTATTAGAAAGATTAACTCTATCAGTCCACATAAAACTAATGAACTAGGACTAAGTACATTCGAAAAATATATAAGTGGTTGTAAAGAGGCGATTAAAATTATTTCGTATTTTTAATTTGACTAGCTAAATATGCAATAACATAAATGCTAAACAACGCTATAAACGAATAAAAATAATTCCAATTATTTAAAACATAAATATCAATGCTGCTTAAAATGGGAAGTACTGTAAAGGCTACGATTACAGAATATATAGCCCCTTTTAAATAAGCATTAATATTCCTGAATAACTGAATGGTAAACATCACTGAAATAGGAATTAACACAAAGTCCCAGGGAACGTAATTCGGAGCCATGGGGAAAACGTCGTATCTGTAGTCATACCAACCAAAAAATTGACCTGAAGTATCAATTGCAGCTGCTAATATGGCGGTTGTTAAACCAGCTAATAATAAGCTTTTTCTTTCATTACGCTTATGGAACATAATCCATACAAGTATAGGGCCAATGGTTAATATAACACCTAACCACCAATGCCAATCAAATAGGACATATTCGGTCCACAGTTGTAATTTATATTCCCGTGCTTCAAGAAGTTGTTGGTTCATTTGATCAGATAATTTGGGGTATTGATTCATTTTAAATCACCTCTCATACATCTATAGTGTTACAAATCCTAATAATTCATACATCTATAGTGTTACAAATCCTAATAATGATATGTATGAAATTGTGAAAATTTAAATAAGGCTCCCTTCATATCAAGAGAGCCTTGTAGGCAGACTGAAGGATATACCTATTAACCAAATACATGATGAGGAGTTCAACCTCAGCTATATATATGCTCAAATATCAAAAGATGACAATACATTTGTATGAATGTTTTTAAAAGAATTCCCCACAAGGAAAAAGAGTTATGTTTTAATTGAGAGCTACTAGGGTGGATTAGTAACCGATTAAAACTGTATCAATACTATTCTTTATTTTTATTCAAGTATTGATAAATTAAGACGTCTAACTTTTGACTTAACTTTAGCGTTTCATGATGAGTTAATCCTTTTTCAAGACCAGTTCTCACCATTTCTTTACGTAAGTCGATAATTTGCTCATATAGATTTAGTTGAATCATCAACACCTCGATCATACCCTGTGGGGACAATACTATAAGCTTAACATTTTTATATAGTTAATTAGAACTATGATTTGGTTTTAATAAGGTTTGTTGGAAAAGGGGAGTAAATATTGAAAATCTACGTCCAAGAGATACATTATCAAAACCAAGATGGAGAACAGCTTGTTGCTATTAAAACATTCATGAGTCAGCCGAATCAATTTAGTTATATTGTGTTCATATAAACTCGGGAGGTAGTTCAATGCCAACAGTTACCAGACAATCCATTATTCCAGCAGGTCACCCGCTTCCTGAAATTAATAAACATGTTTGGATAAAGATTGCTGATGTTTATTATATTTACCGGGTACTGTCTATCGACAACATTAGTTGGACTTCTCAATGCGACATTAAAGTTAAATATCAAGCTGTACTAGAAGCTAAACGTGAACTACTCGTATTTTGATTAAAAGGGGGACAGTCAATTGAGAAACTTAAAGCATTTAGATCCTTATCGTTATCCACTCATGGGCCACTGGGGAAATAGCTATAACGGAGCATTTAAATTGAAAATCAATGGTGAGCGATACACTGTCATCGCATCTAACGGAGAAGGATGGGAACATGTGTCGATTAGTCATCACCAAATGGTTCCGAGTTGGGATACAATGAATCAACTTAAAGATTTATTTTTTGAAGAACATGAAGCGGTTATGCAGCTGCATCCACCTAAGAACAACTACATAAACAACCACCCTAACTGTTTGCATTTATGGATACCAGTTGACCAAGTATTACCCGTACCGCCTTATTGGTTAGTGGGAATGAAGGGATGATCGTATGTTCAAAGATGTAGAGCAAACTATGACATGGATAAGAGATGTATTACAAGAGGTACCTAAACGCTATGAACAAAATGAAGCGGCTATTGTTGAATTAGAACAAGAACAACTAGATTTATTACATGTAACAGAGTTTAGCAATTTCAATGCAAGCGAAGGTTATAGTTTATCTAAAGAAGTTAAGGAAGTACGAATGAAACGCCGACAATTAAAAAACGAAAATGAATTACTTCATGAGTGTTTGAAGGTCATTAAGAAAATGAACCCTCATATAAATCAACTGAATCAATCCATAGGCACCATTCGAAACATTAAAAAGAATCAGGAAGTCCGTTCTTATAAATGCCGAGTACGAGACGATTTACAAAGAAGAGTCATCTAAAGGTGGATCACGATGAACTGTTCAAGATGTGATAAAGACTTAGTGAACAAGGTTTATAAAATAAAATTTCGTGATGAAGTTTTATGTTGGCCATGTTATAAAAGTATTCCTCAACAAGAACGCCTACAAGCGATTCAAGAACGTCACAAAGGATGATGACATGTATACCAAAGAACAGCAAATAGGAAAGCGATACAAACAGAAGCGGAGTCAAAAAACACGGATTACTCAAAAGGTTAGAAAAGAAGTGAAAAGGAGATCACAAGGAAAGTGCGAACGTTGCGGAACCACAAGTGCCTGGTCATTTGAAATGGCTCATTTAATTCAAGCAAGTCAAGGTGGTCGTGGTGACGATCCAGCTAATATTGTTCTCCTTTGCGGTCCATCTGTCAATACAGGAACCTGTCATAACGTTGCGGATTATACAGCCAAAGGGCGTGAATGGCGAATAGCTAAACACAAAGAACTCGAAGCTTATTACGGTCAAGCAAAAAACATAAAGGGATGAAGCGGTTAACAAGGGTTATAAACAGAAAGATGAGGTGTAACCATGCATATTACTGAAAAGCAACTGAAATTAATAACAGAAACAGCCTCTCAAGAAGCTATTAAAGCTTACCGAGAACAAGAATCTAAACAACAGAAGGATAAACATGATCGTCGCCTCAGAAATATTAAATTATTACTTAGAAACTATCGAATGTTTATCTTGCATTGTCGTGATGTTAAACAGGATTTAATAGAATTAGAGAAGCCTAAGGATATCATTGCAGAACTTGAAGCGGATGAGCATGCTATTGAAGCCATTAAACGCAGCAAAGAACGGACATTAATTATGGTGAACTTCATTAATGAAATGTTGGACGTTTATAAACTTATTTGTGAACGGTCGATTAAGCCAGAAGTCAAACGTCGTTATGATATCATCCATCAGCTGTATATCTCAGATAAGGAAAAAACGGCAAAAGAAATTGCGACATGTCACTTTATCGATGAAAGAACCGTTTATCGTGATGTAAATAAAGCTTGCGAAACCTTGTCAGCCTTGATGTTTGGTGTTGACAGTATTAAGTTTAACGGCTAGTAGTTCATGTCATAAACGTGTCAGTTACATGTCAGTCAAAAGGTGTTACTATAGTAGTATCAAA
Organism: Piscibacillus salipiscarius; assembly: GCF_042685285.1. Taxonomy (NCBI): domain Bacteria; kingdom Bacillati; phylum Bacillota; class Bacilli; order Caryophanales; family Bacillaceae; genus Piscibacillus; species Piscibacillus salipiscarius. The sequence goes on from NZ_JBHUMZ010000016.1 coordinate 207,260, forward strand.
TAATTATGACAAAATTTGATGTTATTAGATTTGTTAACTGTATTCCCCTAAACACTAACTGTAATTGCCTTGCAGTTAGCCAGATTAACACCCATACACTGTGTGGGTGTTTTTGTTAATTAGGAAGGAAACACCTAGCTTTTTGTCGAATTACACCGTAAGGAAGGGAGGTGTAATTATGGCAATTGATCCGACTATCGTAGATTTAAGCACCAGATTAGGAAGCGTTGTCGCAAACAATACTATTCCTACAATTATGGATCGTATTAATCAAGCGAAAGCAACAAAAGAAAAAGACCAAACGATTAAGTATTTAGAAGGAATAATTAACGATCTAATCTCAGATAAAAATGAATTAGTTACAATATCAAGAGCTTATGAAGAGGAATTGATTGAGAAAAAAATTTCGGAAGATGATATTGATTATATCTCAAACAATTTAATGCCTTTAATTGAAAATTTAGTTCATCAGCAATCCGATGAACATAAAGCTGAGAAGATGGAAAAGGACTTAGAAATGATGAAACCTTTACTGTCTGATAGAACATTTAAAATCCTTCAATTACTTGGTTTTAATTTTAAAAGAGCAATTGGTGAACCTCTTACTGAATTAGTAGATAATTATATAACAAGTCAAATTCCACTTAATGATGAAATTAGCATAGAAAACAGAAACCTTGCAGAGAGAAAAACTATTGAATTTTATAAAATTCTGCAGGACAAAGAAGCATATGAAAGATTAAAGGAAGTCAATAGTAGATTATTTACTAATGAACAAAGTTAAAGGCATCTCTCAATGAGGTGTCTTTTTTATGTGGTGATTAGATGGATTTAAAATTAATTAAACAACTAATCTTAGAAGATAAACTCGTAAGATTCTATCAATCTAAAGCTTGGCGTTCATTAAGGATTAATGTTTTAGAACGTGATAACTACGAATGTCAGGAGTGCAAACGACAGGGCAGAGTTTCACCAGCACAAAACGTTCACCATATTAAAGAAGTGAAGAAGCATCCAGAGTTAGCTTTAGTTGAAGACAATTGTGAAGGTATTTGTATTAAATGTCATAATAAAGAGCATGAACGTTTAGAAAAATATATACGAAAAAAGAAACCCAAATTCATCAGTGAAGAGCGCTGGTGAATTTTTTATGCCCCCCGGTCAAAACTTTTCGCGATTTATTGGGGAACGTCGAAACGGGGAGGGGCTAACGGAAAAAATATTTTGCCTCGCGCGCACATGAGAGGGGGGTGGGGGTTATGCCGAAGCCATCAAAAACGAAACAAAGTGAAATGGTTCAAGAGGAGATTGACCGCTTAAATTCCGTTTTTATTGATTTGCCTGAATCTAAACGAGAAGTGGCCAAAGAATTAATCGAACGAATTGCATTCATGACAATTCAATTAGAAATACTGGAAGACACGATTAAAACTAAAGGTCCAACTTATACTTATAAAAATGGATCTCAAAAGATGTTGATTGAAAATCCTGCTCAGAAATCTTACAACACAACGATGAATCGATATACAGCTGCATATGGAAAATTGTTTGACTTGCTTAATTTTATAAAAGAAGTAGACGATGACGATGAACCAGAAGACATCTAAGTATCATCCTTACATCGATGATTATATGCAGATGGTTGAGCAGGGGGAAATCGAGGCCTGTCAAGAACAAAAACAATTGATGTCATTTTTGAGGTGGAAGCTTGATCAACCAGGTGTTGTCATAGATGCCGAAGCTATCGAACAGTCGGTTGAGAAACCAAAACCTTATTTTCCATTCGAGCTATATGCCTGGCAGCGTTTTTGTAATGCTTTCATATATGGTGTCAGGTATGATGATGGCCGGTTAATGTTTAACCGGTTTTTGATTGAAATTGGACGTGGGGCCGGGAAGAATGGATACATTTCTTATAACTCGTTTTACATGATGAGTGGTCACCATGGAATTAAGAATTATGATATTGATATTGTGGCCACTTCAGAAAAGCAGGCAAAAACCTCCTTTGAAGACGTATACAATGTTTTGGATGAGCCTAAACGTCAGGAAAAGATGAAAAAGATTTTTTACTGGTCCAAGATGCTTATTCAACATCGTAAAACGAAATCAAAATTAGAATACAATACGTCCAATGCACGAACAAAAGATGGTAAACGAAGCGGTGCTGTTATTTTTGATGAAATACATGAGTATGGCGATTACAGTAACGTTAAAGTGTTTACCTCTGGTTTAGGTAAGAAGAAAGACCCCCGAACGTTTTACATCACAACGGATGGTTATGTTCGAGGCGGTGTATTAGATGACTTAAAAGCTGAAGCTAAAATGGTGTTGAATAAAGAGTTGCCTAAATCAACGTTGTTTCCGTTCATTTGTAAATTAGACGATGAATCAGAAGTGGATGATTTAACAAAATGGCCAAAAGCAAATCCGTCATATCCTTATAACGAAGATCTACAACATGAAATGCAGCAAGAATATCATGATATGCAGATTAACGCGCAGCTGCGAATCGAATTTATGACAAAGCGAATGAACCTTCCTCAAGAAGACGTTAAGAAGCAAGTGGCTGCTTATGAAGATGTGTTGGCAACAGACCAGCCGTTTCCGGATAACATACAAGGTATTGATGCTGTAGGTGGAGTTGACTTTGCGGATGTTCGTGACTTCTGTTCAGTAGGTGTGTTATTTAAAGCTAATGGCAAGAGGTATTGGCGACAACATACGTTCATTCATCATTTAGCGTTAAAGCTTCAAGATATTAATCCTGAAATCATAGACCTCGCGAAAGAAAAAGGTCTATGTACGATTATCCATAACGAGAAATCGATAGACCCAGACAGAGTTGTTAACTGGTTCATTGATCAATTACAAACGTTCCATATTAAAAAAGTGGCCATGGATAAATTCCGCGCATCAATCTTAAAACCTAAGTTCGAGGAAGCGGGTTTTGAAGTTGAGATTGTAAGGCGAGGACCTGTGACACACGCTATGTTATCGCCAATGATTGATGATATGTTCATTAATCATAATATCGTTTTTGGTGACGATCCGATGATGCGGTGGTACGTCGGCAATGTTTATAAAGACGAGAAAGGGAACGGCAACATGGAGTATTGCAAAATTGAAAAAGATAAACGAAAAACGGATGGCTTTTTCGCCTGGACTCATGCACTTGTATTGGATGACGAGTTAGAAGAGTATGTTCCATTTGAACCAATGCCAACGTTAATCTTTTAAAAGGGGGTGAGAGCTTGGGGATTAAAGAATTATTTGGCTTTACAAGTAGTGATAAAAATTCTTTTCAACTAGACGAAATTTGGGTGGATCTAGGAGTCGAGTATTTTTATAAAAACTTGGCTGTTCAGAGCTGCGTCAACTTAATTGCGAATACCTTAGTGCGATCTAAATTCAGAACGTATGAAAAAGGTAAGGAGAAAAAAGGACATAATTTTTATTTATTTAATGTTCAGCCCAATCAGAATCAGAATAGCAGTGAGTTCTTTCATGAGTTTGTATCCAAGTTGGTTTTTGATAACGAATGTTTAGTCGTTATGCAAAACAAAAAGCTTTATGTTTGTGATTCGTATGACATGAAAGAGTATGCGTTAAACGAAAACATGTATCACAATGTTGTCATTAAAAACTATCAATTACACAAAACATTTTATGAACATGAAGTATTTCATTTCAAACTCAATAACGAAAAAATCAAGAGTGTGATCGATAATATGTATGCTAGTTATGGCAAGTTGTTATCAACATCTATGAACTATTATAAACGTTCCAATGCGTTAAGAGCTCTATTAAGAATGGAGGGTGTGAGAGCTCAAAATGCAGAAGAGCAAAAGAAACTTGAAGATATGTTCAATGCACAATTAAAAGCTTTCATGACAGCTGAAGGGTCAGCGGTCCTTCCTTTGCAAAAAGGAATTGAGTTTGATGAGACTCAAAAATTATCTAACTCTGGTAATACCAGCCGAGATGTACGAGCATTAGTCGATGATATATTCGATTTTGTCAGTATGGCATTTCTCATTCCTAAAGGATTATTAAAAAGCGATTTGGCCGATGTTGAAAATCAAACAAATAACTTTCTAATGTTCTGTGTGGCTCCCATTGCAGAGCTTATAGAAGACGAGATTAACCGTAAATTTTACTCAAAAGATGAGTACCTTGAACGAACGTATCTTAAAATCGATACCTCTCTCATCAAGTATGTCGACATCGTTTCGATTGCAGGTGCGTTTGAAAAACTATTATCAAGCGGTGCTCATTCTGTAAATGATAATTTAAGATTAATCGACAAAGAACCAATAAATGAAGATTGGGCAGAGCAGCACTTTATCACGAAAAACTATGAAGAAATTCAAAAGTTTTTGAAAGGGGGTGAGAAAGATGACTAAACAACAAAGTTTAGAAGCTATTTTTGATCGTTTTAAAAATGCGAATGCGAAGTTCGAAATCAAAAACGAGCAAGGCGAAGAAGGGCCAGCCAAGATTTTTATTTATGGATCTATCGGCGGTTGGTTTAGTGAGACAAGCGCCCGTGAGATTCGCCGCAAGATTAATGCGATAGAAGCGGATGACATTCATGTCCATATTAATTCTCCTGGTGGTGATGTATTTGATTCAGTGGCCATTCATAATCAGCTTAAGAAACATCGGGCGAATGTTACCATTCACATTGATGGGTTAGCTGCTAGTGGTGCTTCGGTAATTGCTATGGCCGGTGATCATATTGAGATGCCAGGTAACGCAATGATGATGATACACAATGCATGGACGTTTGCAGCTGGGAACGCAAAGAAATTACGCAAAATTGCAGATGATTTATCAAAGATTGATGCTGGCCCTGTGAAAGCAAGTTACTTAAATCGGTTTGTCGGTGAAGAAAAGGAACTCATTAAGTTGCTTGAAGAAGAAACATTTTTAACCGCTGAAGAGTGCCTAGCCTTTGGATTTGCGGATGAGATTGTTGAAGATATAGAGCTAGAAGAGGAAACGCAGGAAGAAGAGAGTGCAAAGAATCAGTTATTAGCTAAATATGCTGCTCAAATTCAACCTCAACCTGAAGTAAAAAATGAACATGACGATTCAACAACTCAAGGTTTGGAACACAATACAAAAATATTGGAAAGTTTCTTAAGCGCTTTTAACAAATAAGCGTTTATTTTATGCTCAAAAAGGAGGAAAACAAAGTGAAAACAGTTCAACCATTAACACTCGATTTACAATTTTTTAATGGTGGCATTCAAAATTTAGATCGAGAACAGAATAAGCAAAATGAGTTAAAGCAGAATATCGCAAACGCGTTAGAAAGTGGCGACTCTGACGAAATGGCTAAAGCATTAACAGGATTAGCTGAAGGAATTCAAGCTGATATTTTACAAGAAGCGCAAACGTTAGCTTCTAGCCAATTAAACGACGAAAAGGTATTAGCTCAGCGCGGGATCCATGCATTAACAAAAGAAGAAACAGAGTATTATAACGAGGTTATTGATGGTGCCGGATTTGATGGAGTTGAAAAACTAGTTCCAGCCACGGTTATTGATCGTGTATTTGAAGAATTAGTACAAGAACATCCCTTATTAGATTTAATCAATTTTGTAAATACAACAGGCGTGACAAAATGGGTTCTAAAGAAAGGTGATGTAAACCCAGCATGGTGGGGTAAACTGGTTGATGCTATTAAAGAGCAGCTCGATGATGGCTTTGAAACCGTTGATACTAATCTTTATAAACTATCAGCATTCTTACCAGTGGCAAACGCTATGCTAGAATTAGGCCCTCGTTGGTTAGATCGTTATGTTCGCACGGTATTAGTTGAAGCAAGTGCGGTGGCATTAGAAGAAGCAACGGTCGCTGGTACGGGTAAAGACCAGCCGATTGGCATGATTAAAGATTTACAAGGTTCGGTGGTAGACGGTGTTTATCCGGATAAGACAGCTACGGCTTTAACCGATTTTGGCGTTAAGTCACTATTTAAAATCCGCGGTGATTTATCAAACAACGGTAAACGTAAAGTTCGTAATATGATTTTACTTGTTAATCCAAATGACTATAACTATAAGTTAGCTGAGCATGTCGTATACCGAAATGCAGCGGGTCAGTTTATGACGAATCTACCTATTGATGCAACGATTATTGAATCGGTAGCGGTACCGGAAGGAAAATTAGTCGCTGGTATGGCTAAGAATTACTTCATGGGTGTGGGTTCAGAACGTAAAATTGCTTCTTCTAAAGAATATCGTTTCTTAGAAGACGAAACAGTTTACATTACTCGCATGCTAGCCAATGGTCGACCTAAAGATAATAGTTCATTTAAGGTCTATGATATTAGTCAAATTGGCGGGACTCCCTAATGCGCCCGCCAACCTGGCTACATCTAATGTAACGGATACCACATTATCGCTTACATGGGATGCAGTCAGTTATGAGGCGGGAATCGAACATTATGAAATTTATCGTGATGGTGCTTCAGTGGGCACGAGTACGACAGCAAGTTTTGATGATACAGGCTTAACAGCAGATACAACTTATCAATACCAGGTTAAAGCCATTGCAACAGAAGGAACAGAATCACCATTAAGTGATGCGGTATCTGTCACTACGGCCCCAGCGGTCTAATCTAAAGGAGGTTAACATGCATGAATTATCAAGTGAACAATCGATTTAGAGATACCCAAGACCCCAATGACTCAGATAAAGACAAAGTGATTTATGAAGAAGGAGATCCATTCCCGCGCGAAGGATATGAACCTTCTCAAGAGCGTCTTCAGGAACTAGAAACAGAGCATCCAACTTATAAACGAGTCTTCATTAAGAAAGTTGAAAAGCCGAATAAACAAGAGTCAGAGTTACTGTCTAAAACAGATATTCGCAAAATGAATAAAGGACCTCAAGAAGAGCTAATTCAACAACTCGGAGGTAACCCAGATGAAGCTAGCAATGAAGATGAACGAATTGAACTGATTTTGAAGTTGCAGGAGCAAACAGCAGAAGAGTCATCCTCAGAGTAGGGGGTGACTTTTTTGACTGAACAAGAACTTCAAACCCTACGAGATAAACTTAAAAGTCGACTCGATATCACATGGGATGATGCCGGTACCGATAATGATTTACTTGACATTATTAAATCGGGTATCGCTTATCTAGATGAAATCGCCGGTACTAACCTCAACTATATTGAGGATTTAAAGGCTAAACAATTGTTATTGGATTATGGGCGTTACGTTTACAACAATGTGTTTGAGTTATTTGAAATTAACTTTAATCATGAACTCTTAAAACTATCCATTCGTGAAGGGGTGGTAGCTTATGAAGCGTCTACAGATGAAACCACTTCATGAGCCCTTAAATGATGGTTTTTTAGAGTATGGCCGAGTCACACCAGTCAGAAACGGTGTTGGAAAACGAACGGGCGAGGCTTTTGTGTCTGAAGGAAAATTAGCCTTTAAAGAGCTGAGCGCTCGAGAAGAAGACTACCGCATGGCCGGACTAAAAGGGGCAAGTCTTGATATCAAGGTTAAAACGTTATGTCCGCCTAAATTAAAGCGCATAAGTAAAACACAGCTGACCGTAATGATTGACCAAATTGAATATGACGTGATTGAAGTGGACCGAGATAACCAACAACGTTATCTCTATTTTTATTTGCAGGAAGTGGGTGTGAGAGATGAATGAAAAACCTAAAGCCTATATGCAAGAACAAAGTCAAAAGATTTATGATCAACTAAACCAACACTTTAAACTACCGATTTTCCAAGATGAAGTAGGAGAAAACGAAATACCGAGTGATTATCACTTTTTTCTATTGGTGTATGGAGATATCCAGAGCACTAAAAATGATGTATTACTCCAAGATGTTTATATCATTTATACATCTCAAAACAATGCAGCAGTTGATCAAGACGTACTCGACATCATCTCTCTCATCAATCCTGTTAAAGGGGTTTCATTCAACCGAACTATTAAGCAGCGTTTAGAAATTAAAGAAACAGATGATTATTTGGATGAAGTAACCGTTCATTTTAGGAGGAAGCTAAGTTATGAGCACCAGTTACAATCTTGATTATTCAGATATACAAGCGTTAGAAGAAAAATTGGCTCGTCTTCCAGGTCAAATGGAACAAGTCATGAATGATGTGTTACATCGACAAGGAATCGAAATCACGGCTCGTCATATTACTGAACGAATGCCGGTTTCTGATCGTAATAAACGTCACGCAAAATATAGTAAATGGTGGAAAAGTGAACGTCATAATTTAGGATTTACGATTAAGGCTAAAGGCGGAGCTGCGAATAAACCGAGAAGTTTCGGTTATTTAGTTTTTCCGAATGAAGGTCGCGGTCCTCACAATCCGATGGAACAGCGTTTTATGGAAGAAGGATTAGCAGAAAGTGTTAATCCCATTCTTAATGAGTTGAATGAAGCAATTGATCAAAAATTGAAGGAGGAATTAAGCTAATGGCTACAATCGTTGAAAAATTTGATCCCATGACGATTACGAATGTGGGAGTTCAAATGATAGATACCGATGGGACCCAACAAGATGGAACCAAATTTGGTGCTGCAGGTTCTATTGGCGGTGAAACAACACTACGTGAGATTATTAAAACAGAAGAGGGCGTTGAGGTGGATAAAATTGTGAAGCCTCAAAAAATGGATTTAACGGTATCCTCTCATGTTCAGCTGAAAGTCATGCGTGATATTTTTGGCTTTTCAAACCAGGACTTAAAGCCAGGTGTTTATTCTTATGGTCAGGATTCAAAAGGGAAGCACTTTGTCTTAACGGCTGATGTGATTGATGAATTTGAAGATCACACGAAATTAGTGGCTTTCCCTAAATGTGTTAGCGCGACTGGTTTTACGTTTACGATTGAAAACGGAGCGGATGAGGTTGCGTTAATGGAATTGACATTAACGGCTTATCCGGATGACTTTAAACAGTTTTATTATGAAGCGATGGTGGAAGAACTTGAAGATACAACCATTCCAACGACATGGCATCAACAGTTTGATCGTACATTAGTAGAATCGGTTCCGACTCCCTAATGCGCCCTCCAACCTAGCAGCATCTAGCGTGACGGCTACAACCTTAACGCTAACGTGGGACGCTGTTAGCTATACGGAGGGAATCGATCATTATGAAATCTATCGTGATGGAGCATCAGTGGGGACTAGTGCGACAGCAAGTTTTGATGATACAGGTTTAACGGCTTCGACTTCTTACATGTATCAAGTCAAGGCGATTGGAACCGATGGAAAAGAATCAGAATTGAGTCAAGAACTACAAGTTACAACAACTGCTTAAAGAGTAGGGGGATCCCTGCTCTTTTTAATTTTGTGTATGATAGGAGGCTTAAATAGTGCCTAAAGTTGAAATTGTCACACTGAAAGATATGGAAGTCATTGAAGTCGATGGTGAATACGAAACTCGATTCATGAATGAAAAGCGGTACCCAGCAGCCATAACCAACTACTCATTAAGTATGGGTGAAAAAATGGGACTTACTAAGGGATCTCAATTAACCGATCTCATTAAATTATCAGCCATGGAATCTGTTCGAAGAGATCTTGAACAACAACAGTTATCAGAAGAAAGCATTGAAGCAGCTGAAGGAATTGATATTCACAATTACCTAAAAGTAATTTATCTTGCCATTATCGGGTTGAATCGAAAACTCGACCTTACTTTTGATGACTTTCTAGAAAAATACCACGAAGACACACTTACGATTATTCAAACGTATGTGAGCCTTGTATTAGCGAGTATGAACATCAATAAGAATCAGTTTGCGGAAGGATTCAAAAAAAGTACGGCTAAAAAAAGTAGGTCAAGATAAAGACGTTCGTCCACCCAATATTACATTTGAGTGTGTGGAGGACCGATATGTCATGTACTGCTTGGTCTATGGAATAGATTCCAATATTTTTTGGCATTCACCTATTCCGGATGTAGAGCGAATTTATGAAAGCAAAAAGGCATATGAAAATTGGGTACATAACCCGTTATGATAGGCAGGTGATAAGATGGCGAAACAACCTGAAACGAAAGTAACCTTTAGTGTTTTTAACAAAGAGTTCAATGAAGCTATGAATGAAATGAAAGGCGAAAGTAAACAGCTTCGAAAAGAGTTCAAGCTTCAGTCTGAACAAATGAAAGATACCGCATCCGAGACGCAAAAGTTAGAATCACGAATCGAGTATTTGGGTAAGCAACAGTCGATTGCCAAAAGGCAAATTCAAGAGACGGAAAAGCAGCTCGAAAAAGCGAAAAAAGTCTATGGCGAAAATTCAAATGAAGCCAATAAACTATCCAACCGTTTACTCGATTTGCGTATTTCTGAACAGAAACTACAAAATTCTATTAATCGAACTGAAACGGAACTCAATCAACAAGCGCAGGACATGGCTGATGCTCGAAAAGAAGCGGGCAAATTCAGGCAGTCATTAGATAAGACAGCTGAAGCAGCTAATAATGTCGGTGATTCTTTATCAACGGGTCTAACATTACCATTAGCTGGTGTAGGAGTTGCAGCCGGGGCTACAGCTATGAATGTTCAAGATTCTATTCGTCTTATGAATGACTTAGTCGGTGAAGCGGGTGATGAAGCTAAGCAGCTTGAAGAGGACTTTAGAGCTGTTTGGGATGATGGGTTTGGTAATAGCCCAGAACATGTCGCACGGTCTATTGCACTCATTAAGCAAAATATCCAAGGAATCAATAATGGATCTGAGCTACAAAAGGTCACTAAGGATATGTTAGCCCTAGCTGAAGTGACAGAGGTGGATATGAGCGAAGCGACCCGAGGGGTTAATCAGCTCATGCACAACTTCGGTATTACAGCCACGGAAGCTCTTGATTTATTTGTGAAAGGTCAGCAAGAAGGACTCAATTATTCAAATGAGATGTTTGATAATATCGCGGAATATGCCCCGTTATTTCAAGGTATGAAATTTTCGGCAGGGGAATACTTTGCGATTCTAGCCAATGGTACCCAAAACGGAGCATATAACTTAGACTACATTAACGATTTAATGAAAGAGTTTAATATACGTGCTCAAGACGGGTCTAAGCGAACAGCAGATGCCTTTAACCAAATGTCTAAAGATACACAAGAGGTTTTTGAAGCATTTGAAGATGGGGAAGCCACAACGAAAGATTTGTTTAATACCGTTATTCCTGAACTCGAAAACATGGATGATCAAGTCCAAGCCAATCAAATTGGTGTTGAATTGTTTGGCACAAAGTGGGAAGACATGGGGGCTGACACGGTTTATGCCTTAGATGATGTCAATGAATCACTGTCAGACACACAAGGGGCTATGGATGAGTTATCTAAGTCTCAAGAAGAGACGTTTAACCGTGAATTTCAGCGAACACTTAGAGGCATTTTAAAGGCATTAGAACCTATTGGTGAAGAATTACTAGAAATTGCTCAGGAGATCACACCTAAAATACAAGAGTTATCGGATTGGTTTGTTGAACTAGATGATGAAACGCGCAATGTTTTGTTAACTCTAGCAGGAGCTGCAGCGGTTGCGGGTCCAGCGTTAAAAGTGTTTAGTGGGCTAACTTCGATTGTTAAAACATTAACGGGTGCTATTGGACTAGCCAGTAGTGGCGGGTTAGTATCAAGACTTGCTTTATTAAGTCGTGCGGGTCCGATTGGGTTAGCTATTGCGGGGGTTGTTGGATTGGGGGCTGCGTTATATACCACGTTAGGCCGAACCAAAGAATTTGACGAAGCCTCGTTAGAGACGGCGGATAAACTCATGAAGCAACATCGTAGTAATGAAGAGTTAATTAACAGTTATGACGAGCTTCGCCAAAAGTCGAAGTTAACCACCGATGAGTTTGCGAGATATGTTGATTTACAAGACCGATTAGATGAAACACATAACCCTCAGACGTTAAAAGATATCAAAGATGAAATGGCTAAGCTGCAGGAAAAATCAGGTTTATCTGCGAAACAGTTTGACCGGATGGTTGGGTTAAACCAAGATTTAGTTGAAGTGATGCCAAACGCCACAACAAAGATCACAGAGCAAGGGAATAAAGTGGCCGGCACGACCGATGAAATGAAGAAATACAATCAAGAATTGCAGACCATGGCTACACGCAAAGTCGAAGACCATTTTTATCAGCAGCTCGAAAATCAAAACAAATTATTAGAAGAGCGTAATCAACTTGAAAAAGATTTGACCAGGACTCGCAAAGTCGAAGATGAAATTAGTAACATGTTGGTCAATTACAATAAGACCTTACTCGCGAATAAACGTGAACAATATGAACAAACACTTCAAGAACTAGATGCCCAAATTATCAAACGACAGAATCAAAATAAGTCAGTTAATAAACTTATGGAGCAAAAAGCCATCAATAAAGCCTTATTAGGATTAACGAGACTAACAAAAGATGAGCTATTCGAAGAGTATAACACTTACCGTAAGCAAAACACTGAACAAAAGGAAAAATTAGAAGCTAAAGAACAAGAACTAGGAAAGTTAGAGTTGTCTCTACAGCGTCTTCAGGAACAATACTTGCTTGAAGCAGGTATTACGGATGAAAATGCTAAACAAGCTGTTCGAGAAGGGAAGACATTATCTGTTTTAGATAAACAAATTGCAGCTCTAAAAGAAAACAAGCAAGAGCTTCAAGAACAATATCCAGCTGCATTGCGAAATACAGATGAATATCGTAAGGCAGTCAGTGAGATTGATAAACAAATTGGTAAACTGGAGTCTACTAAAGGCAAAATTAATGAGTTAAATGGAGTGGCAGCTGAATTCACAGATGAACTTGGCAGAGACGTTAACAAAAATGCCAATGTAAATGTATCACCATCTGTCAGTGATATCAATGCTGCATTATCTGAACCTGTTTATCGAAAGGTTAACGTGAGCGTTACTGAGTATACGCGAAGTCGATTATTGAGTTCTTACGCAGATGGTACCAACTTCCACACCGGTGGTCCCGCACTCGTTGGGGAAGAAGGGCCTGAGCTTATCCGTGAAGGTAACAAATGGTCGCTAACTAGTTTTGGCATTCTTCCACATTTAAAACGTGGTGCTCAGGTCTTCACCTATGAACAAACACAAAAAATCCTAAGAGGCATTAATCAGTTACCAGCTTATGCGAGTGGTGTAGGTGTAAGTGAATCCATGAATAACCGTCTAAATGATTTGTCTTCTGACTTAACGTTAAGGAATCAAGTGTCAAATCAAATGAAATTTGATATAGGTGTCGGAGATGTTGTTCTGGATGGTCAACAAGTGGGACAAATTATTTGGAAGCCTGTTCAAGACTATATGCAACGAGAAGAAGCAATTGAAAAAGAGTTTAAATAGAGGTGAGGGATGTGAAAAGTGAGTTAAATTTCAAAGTCAGAAAACAAAACACTGAATACGACATGCATGAATTAGGGGTGTGGGTTGAATCGTTTCACATACACTCACCAAACAGCCAAAAGACCACTTTACAAATGCCAGGTAAGCATGGATCACGATTAATGCAATCTTCGCAAGGTGTTCGAACGGTTGACATATCTATGCAGTTGGAACAGAACAGTTTGTTTGAATACGATGAATTGAAGCATCAAATTTATGATATTTTCTATTCGGATGACACACTGACCATTGTAAGAGATTTACGACCTGATCGTGAAATTTATGTCATTCAAGAAGGCGATTATGATTTGGAGAATATCACTAAATCTGATGGGCGTTTTGAGCTATCGTTAACTATGATTGACCCTTATATATACGGTAAAGAATTATTTGAACCATTAGCGTCAACAGCTGGAACAATTATCAATGTTGAAGGCACGAATCCTACTCAGCCGATTATTGAACTCGATGTGTTAGCTCCCATCACGTTTGCTTTAGTCAGTAATGGAGACGAATTTATGATGATTGGCCAACCTGTCGATGTGAAACAAACACCGGTCCAAAAAGAAGAGCGGGTGTTTTATCATGGCATGGAATCCATGACAGGTTGGGTATCAACGAATGTCATAGGTGAAGGTTATATTAACGGTTCAATGGATTTTGACAGCACGGGATTTTTCCCTGTTTTTGCTGCTCCCAATCCGGATGAACAGGAGTGGCATGGCCCAGCTATGAAACACAGCTTGTCAGAAACCGTCCAGGATTTTAAAGCTGATATGGGTTTTCGGTTCTATGCTGAAAGTCGCGGGGGTTCCGTTGGACGGATTGAAATGTATGGGTTAGATGCGACGAATGGCATTGTCTTTCGAGCGTTCATCGAAGATAAGTGGAAAGGGAGAGACCACTTTGGGGTTCAATTAGAGTTAGGTAACGGGATGGTAACGGACTATTTGACCTTGCCTAAGTCGCTAGAGGATATGTATGGACGCTTAAAAGTCTTTCGTGAGGGTAATAAATGGACATTAATTATTCAACATTTAAGAGATGGCACGGGACAAATTGTTGAAAGAGAATGGAGACGAACCCTAACGACAGATGCCGTGATGCAACCAGTGTCCCAAATCCAATTGGCGTTTCAAAAATTTTATGATTTACCTGAAGAAGACATGGAAGTACTCCTCATGCGCTGTTATAAACTTAATGATGTCCAAGGGATTCCATATATCGCAAACGCTGGTGACAAAATTGTATTTGATCATAGAGACACTCAACAACGCAGCCCAGAAATTCGGGTTAATGGTGAGTTGCGTAATGATCTCAAAGATTTTGGCGCTACACCGTTCAGTTTACAACCCGGTAAGAACACCTTAGCTTTATTACCTGATAATGCGGTTCAAGCTATTTTACGCTATCGCCCAGCCTATAAGTAAGGAGGTGATCATGATTGCAATCACTCATTCATCTAGCTGACAAACAAACAGGTGAAGTACTCGATTATATTACGGAAGATAATTACTGGCGAGATAACCGCCGAATTAATTTAACATCAAACCGAGATACGTTTGATTTTATTACCTTTTCAGATAAGGCATTTTCAACTCATATCCAAGATCAGAACCGTTTGGTGATTCCGGATAAAAAGGTAGGGTTTGCCGAATTTATTATTGATCAGCATATTGAAAGACTTAATCAAAATGGCAGTCACGAAAAACAAGTTTATTCGACAGCTAGTTATTTGCGATTAAAAAAAGCAAAAATCATTGACCCACAAGAAACAACGGCAGAGACTGCTGCATATCATACAACGGAAACTTTAAAAGGAACCGGTTGGAATGTTGGAAAAATAGCTCATACAACCTTACGGTCATTCAATATTGAAGAGCATACCAATCCTTATAGCTTTCTAAAGAGAATAGCCAGTGAGTTTAATCTTGAGTTGCAATTTCGAATTGCTATAGAAAATGGAAAGATTGTTCGGTATGTCGACATGCTAGAACGGATTGGCAGATGGCGAGGCTTTGAAGTCACCTTTGGGCACAATCTATTAGGCATTGAACGGAAAAGTAAATCTACGAATGTTGTAACGGCTTTACTCGGTGTGAGTCCAGCTGATGTCGATGGCCAAGTTAAAACAGCTCTTATCGAAGATCAAGAAGCCTTAAAACGTTGGGGTGTGCCAAATGCTAATGGTCAACTGCAACATTTATATGCGGTTTACCATCCACAGTCGTCTGACCCTGATATGACGCAAGAACGATTAGAAACGCTCACCACAAATGAACTCGAAAAGCGTGTGAACGCGACCATTGAATATACGACGGATATTGCTACCTTGTCGAATAAGTTAGGACAGCAAGTGTTTATTGGCGATACGGTCAGAGTAAAAGATGAAAAGTTTAATCCAGCCTTATATCTAGAAGCTAGAGTTCATACAGCTGAGGGTAGTATAAAAGAACATGCTAGAACTAAAATTGTCCTGGGCGACTATGTTGAGTTCACCCAGGAAGAAGTCATGTCAATTTGGCGTAGTTTACAAAAACAAGTAGCTAGTAAAATTGAAGATGCCGAGCTTCGAGATTACACTTACAATAAACTGACCATTGATGATAAAGATACTACCGTTTTTGAAGATGGCAAAACGTTCGCCGAATTACAAGCAAATGATGCCCAAACTGCAGCTGAAAGTTATGCAGATACCGTTTCAAGTCAGGCTCAATCAGCAGCCGAAAGTTATGCGGATGCAGCAGCTGGCCAAGCCTTAATTGATGCTCAAAATTATGCAGTCGCGCAAACCGTTTATGATAACAAAATGACTGAAATAGCGAGTGATTTAAGTGATAAAGCAGACATAACGTATGTTGATGGTGAACTCGTAAGCAAAGCTAATAAAGGCGATGTCTATACAATTGAGGAAGTCGATAATGCACTATTAAACAAAGTGTCCGTCACACAATATCAAACGGATATGGACGGTGTTGTTCAAGACTTAAACACTCATAGTACTCTTATTGGGCAAAACCAGGATGCTATAGCTTTAAAAGCTGACAGTAGCCGGGTGGATATGATAGAAGGAACTGTTCAGGATCATAGTGCTGAGTTAACTGTCATGAGTGATGAGATTTCAAGCAAAGTAGAAGCTGATTATGTCGATGGCATCGTGGGCAACATGGATACTAGATTGCGATTTGACGGTATGGATGATTATGTTGAAGTTAATAATGTGGGAAGTTACCTCAATTCTACTAATTCCTTCACTGTTGAGTTTAATATTAAGTATATTGAGTTTGTAAATCATATGGTGGCTTATGGAAATAAAGCAAAAGAATTCTGGTTTGAACCTTTTAAGACTGATGATGTAAGCACGGGTATTTCTGCAAATTTTGTAGATACAAATGGAACAAGTCATCAATTAAACACAGGATATGTTTTACCATCCACTGCCACTTGGTATTGGTTATCTTACACCTGGGATGGAAGGTATTTAAAAGCATTTTTAAATGGTGAAGAAAAAGGAAGTTTAGATACTGGCGGAGTTACTGCGGATTTACCTATTATTCACTATATAGGTTCATATGGTGATGGATCTAACAATATTAATGGGGAAATGAAAAATGTTAGAGTGTGGGATAGCCCTTTAACCAAAGAACAAATCCAAAGTAATATGAATTCTGAATTAACGGGTACAGAAACAGGCCTTGTAGGATACTGGAAAATGAATGATGGTGTTGGTAACATTGCATATGATAGTGCAGGTAATAACGACGGAATTATTAGCGGAGCAAGATGGCAAGGCATAGCTACAACACCTGCTGGTTTGCTGGACGTTACTGTATCTGAACACACTACTCAAATCACACAAAATGCTAATCAAATCGAATTAAAAGCGGAAGCTTCAACTGTCGACACGTTATCAGGTGATGTCAGTAATATGCAATCAACGATCACGCAACATGCCAATGAAATTGAGTTAAGAGTGCGGGAAGATAATGTAGTATCCGCCATTAACTTATCATCTGAAAGCACCACGATTAATTCTAGTAAAATTAATCTAGTGGGGGCTGTGACCGTTTTATCGGATATCACAGGTAATTTAGGAACGATTAACGCTGGTCAAATTCTAGGTATTTATATAGAAGGGGCAGAAATTGTTCAAAATGCAGGTAGTGGTCATACCAGTATCCACTTGAACAATGAAGGGTTGATTGTTAAAGATAGTACCAATAATGATCGACTCGCCATTGTAACCGATGAATATGCATTTCAGGGTGCAAATCCATCTAGTATTTATTTTGAACCGAATACATCACAAGAATTCATTCTAGGCACCCTTCATGAAGGATTGGGTGAAGCCTTTTTAGGGTTTGTTGATTATCACAGTGGTTACTTTTTTAATATCAGAAACCGCGGTGGTCGAATTACGCTTGATGCGAATGAAGTTTATTCTTATGCCAATCATGCCGTGCAAAGTAATGGTCCCGGTTTACAACTCGAAGGCAGAAATCACTTTTATATAGAGTTTTATAAAAATGGAAGAACTAATGGGCGTAGTGGTTATTTTGGTTATCCTAATTCGACATCAAATGATGTCACCTTTTCAAACGAGATGAATGGTGGTTGGATTAGTTTTAATGCTGTTGGCGGTGGTAATGCAAATAGAGTGGTTGACATGAGAGCTAACATTGGTTCTGGTAATAACGTTTCTCTCCGTTTACCTGGGCTTGACACGTATACCACTTCTTCAAGTCCGAATCTATATATTAGTGGGGCTCATCACATTATACGTTCAACTTCAGCAAGAAAATACAAGAAGAATATTGAACCTTTAGAAGAAGAATACGCGTTTAACTTTTTTGATAATGCCGAGCCTGTATGGTATCAATCTAAGGCCAATGCAGATCCTGATCATTATGGGTATTATGGTTATATTGCTGATGATATAGCGCCAATAGAACCTCGATTAGTTAAGTTTAAAGACTATGATGAAAACGGCGATCCATATTTTGAACCAATTGGCGACGTTTATGAATGGGCTGAACCAGAAGGGTTTCACTATGATCGCGTTCCAGCATTATTGCATAAAGTGATGAAAGTAAAATTTACAGAGTATGACAATCGACTCAATTATTTAGAAATTGAGAATCAGTTGATGAAAGAACGGATTAGACAATTAGAGGAGGCCTCTTAATATGCAGGTGAAAATTAAACACGCTAAACTAGGGCAGGTCATTGACCTGCTTTTTAATTTGAGTTTGAAAGGCAAACAATCAAGGCATCGTACTAAATTTATTCAAAAGCTAAGTGAGCGTTATAAAGAAGTCGAAGAACAACGCATTGAATTGGCCAAAGAGTTTGCGAAAAAAGATGAAAATGACGAGCCCCTAAAAACGAAAGATGGAAAAGGGTATGAAATAGAGGACCAAGAAGCGTTTCAAAAAGAAATAAAAGAATTGTTTGAAGAAGAGTTGGTCATTGATGGGGGTGATAACCAAGGAATGCTGCAAACCGTTAAGAAGGTGTTGGATGAATGCGATGTGGCTTTTAGTGGTGTACAAGCCACTGCTTATGACTATATATGCGATCAATTAGAGGAGGGTGTTAAACATGATTAACAGCTTAACTATTAAAGTGAACAATATCCAATTTGTGCACACAGGAGAAGAACCGACCGTAAATATTCATTTCCGCGGAGTGGATCCAGATAATCAACTTAACGTGAATGGGTATGTCCCCGTTACAAATGATGAATATGAAGCCAATTCAGGAGTTAACCAGCTAGAACAATTAGTAAGAGAAAAATTGACCGAACGAATGACAGTGTAATTCATCGTTGGGAGTACGAGAGGTGCCAATAACCTCTCTTTTTTAATGACCAAATATATAGAGGGAGGTCAAACTTATGACTAATAAGGAGATGAATCAAAGATGGGAAGTGTTAATTTGTCTTATTTAGAAGCAGCACATTTTTATTTATTCGGAGAAGTGAAATTTCTTCACTTACTACTATTATTAATGGCGCTGGATATCATCACAGGTGTGTTTAAGGCTTTTAAAAACCGTAATCTGTGGAGTAGGAAAAGTTTATTTGGATATGCCAGGAAGGTTCTTATATTAGTTGTGATTATCCTGGCGAACGTAATTGATCAAATACTAGGATTAAATGGAACGGTTGCCTATGCAACGGTTCTTTTTTATATTGCGAATGAAGGCCTGTCAATTATGGAGAACTTAGCAGCTGTTGGTGTAGATGTACCTCCAGGACTATCTAAGAAACTGAGCAGTATCAGTGAAGACAATAAGAGTGTAACCCAAGAAATGCGAGAAGAATTCTCAGATAAGGAGCGTCGATAAAGATGGCAACATTTATTTATCCAAGCGTTAAAAGAGTAACAAGTGAGTTTAGATCAAATACGAGGCCAGATCACCATGGAACCGATTATGCTCAACCAGGTTATCATGAAATTAAAGCGGTCGCTGATGGAAAAGTCACACGTTCGTACGAATCAGGTTCTTACGGCCAGTGTATTATGATTGAACATCACATTAATGGCGAGACATGGGAGTCCGTTTATGCTCATATGCGCGATGGTTCACGCAAAGTTCATGTTGGGGACCATGTTAAGCAAGGACAAGTTATCGGTGTAATGGGGAATACGGGCCATTCATTTGGCCAACATTTACACTTTGAATTGCATAAAGGAAACTGGAACATCAACAAAACGGATGCTGTTAATCCAGAAAAATATTTAGGAAGAAATCTTTACGCTGCTAACTTAAAAGTAGATGGATTATGGGGCAGTATAACAACTAGAGGTCTTCAAGAAGCATTAGGTACCGTAGAAGATGGTATTATTAGCGATCAATATAAGAATGACGTAACGAAAATGATTGTCAGTGGTATTACGTTTGGCCAAGGTGGCAGTTTAGTGATTAGAGCCTTGCAACGTAAAATCGGTGCAGCTGTTGATGGTTACTTAGGTCCTGAAACAGTTAGAAAACTTCAGAGATATTTAGGAACACCTGTTGATGGTGTGATTAGTGACCCAAGTTTAGTAGTTAAAGAGCTACAGCGAAGATTAAATAAAGGTATTCTATAAATACCAACTTCTATAATAATTCAATAATATTAAATAAAACAGATTACAAATAACGTCATTTATCCCCTCTTGGAATGGAGGGGGTGAATGATTTTTTTCAATATCATTATTCCAAGTGAAAATGGATAAATTCATCTTTTGATATAGTGACTATTATTTCTATGCAAAACAATTATTTCAAAGCTTTTATTAACAGTTCTTTGCTTTATAATCATTTAATATGAAATGGTTTAAGTACATCCACCATTGTATTTTATAAAATACAATTTATTTTTGCAGGATTTTCTCATTACATGTTGAAATATATTATTAACACACATTGAAAACTCTAACTAGTTACTAAAAATAATATAAACGGAGGTTTTATTATGAAGTTTTTATTATCTCTATCACTGATTTTGGCGTTAAGTTTTAGCTTTACGATTTATGTGTCAGCAGAAACTTTAACAGAGGATCAAACACAAATCCCAATTAATGGTTCAAGCTGGGATTATGGATTAGGTTACTCAGCATTTAATTTAACAAGCAGTGGAAGTATATATGTACTAGCACAGACAAATTATGTAGGGGCTAGTTCTGTATATGTTCAGATTGAACCAGGAACTAATGGGTCTTCTATTAAACGGTCTAATTCGAGTGCTGGAGGATCAGTCAGCATCACACAAGGTATGGGTACTTATAATAATTCAAATTTATATCATAATTATTCTACCCATAGAATTTATAAAAATGGAGTGCTTGCTGGCACCGGTAACACTAGTATTCATTGGTGATCATAAGCAATTAGGATGAAACTATGAAAAAAATTATAACAATATGCACTCTAGCTTGTTTTATTTTATTTAGTTGTAATACAACTAATGATATAAAACGAAATATACGATACAAACAATCTAATATAAATGGTTTCAGTTTAGGTTTATATGATGAGACTTCTAGTGATAGACATCAAGTAATATATAAATTAAAAAGCGATGAGTCCTTTACTCCGACTATTAAAATAAATAATAATTTTAATAGAGGTTTTACTTATAGACTATTAATATTACAAAATTATGAACAAAAAGAAATTAAACTCAATAATAAAATGATGGATTATATTGACGTTAATATAGGTAGAAATCAGAGCAAAGAATTTCGAATTGAAGTTAATGTTGAAAAAGGTGTTAATGATTTATTGATTTTATGTATTAGAGACCCTGATAATATTCTAGATAAAGAACAATACGTACCAACTGGCACTGTTTATTTAGCTAGAAGAGCTGTTACTATAAAAGGTGTAGAATATAAGCAAAAAAATATACCCCCTAAAAAAATAACTATTTATAAAGAAAATGAATCTAATGACGGTTCTCGAACTTCGCCATATGTTGTATTAGAAAATAACGATAAAAAAGAATTGTCTATGAATAGAATACCTAACAGCTTTTCCGGCTCAATGTATTTAAAAATGGGCAATAGTAGTAAAAGGACAAACTATGCTATATTCGCCATATTAGGTTCGGAATTAATGAAAATTGAAACTCCTTATATAATAGTGCATGAAAAAGGGGATTTTAAATTAAAGTTAATGGATTTGCCAATTGAAGGCGAACTTAATAAAAATTTGATAGTCGGAGTTATAGAAAATCCTTTCACTCTTGACAAAGATGAACTAGTTCAACAAAAAGTTGAATTTGTTAACTTAATTTCATTAGTGGAAAAATAATAAAAGAGGGAGTACTCCCTCTTTTATTATTTTTTGTTTTTACTTGTATAATGTGAACCTGCTTTAATCCATTTATTTGTTTTGGGATCAAAAACAGCATATTTAAACTGCAGTTTGTCATTTGAGTCTATCCAACTCGCATAAAAATAAACTTCTGTTTCAGGTGGCGAGTTCGGCTTTCCGTTGTATATTGAATCGGGTAAATACTTAAAAATCTTTTCCTTTTCCAATATCCTTTTTATTTCTTTATACTCAGTTATTATTCGTACATTTTTGTTAGCTAATTTATACTCCTCATAAAAGTCTGGATTTACTCTCTCTAATACTTTATCCAATTCACCGCTCTCGTTTTTTTCAGCAATAATTTCTTCACTAAAACTTATAAACAGTAAAAGAAACATTAAGGAAATTAATAAATGTAATTTTCTCATCTAAAATAATCACTCCTTTATTATAAGGATTGATAATTAGTGGATAAAATATACAAAATATTTATTCTCTAACTGAAATTTAATTACTCCAATATGTATTGTTACAGACTATCAATTAGGAGTGATTACTACAAGGTTAGACTTTTATGCAAGTTGAATCCATTTAATTATTGATCCCATCATTTCATTGAATATAAACACACCTCTAAATAATAAATAGATAACCATTATTTCCTGATTAAGTATTTTGTTTCTCTATAATCTAAATGAGGATTAGAATTATTCATTCAGAACACTAGAGTTAAGTATAACTAAAGTTATATGAACCAATAATAATAATTCAACATATAAATTTTGAACTTGTAAGACTATTGTCACATTTTGTATAATGTTGGTAATGGTAAATAAAGGGGGAATATTTTATGGAGAAAGTATTAGAAATCGTGAAATCAAAGTACTTTGTAGCGATAGTCGTTGCTATCATATTTATCGTGATTGGTTATCAAGCAGGTTACGGTAGTGGGTTTGATGATAAGAAGGCTTTGATTGATAATAAGAAAGTTTCTTATGAGAGTCTAAATGAACAAGTTAAAGGGCTACAAACAGATGTTAGTAGTTATGATGAAGAATTGGCTGCTAAGGAAAGTGAACTAAAAGATATTAATAGTCAACTTGAAGAAAAGAAATCCGATTTAGAAAAGTTAATACAACTTGAGAAAGACCGAGATATTCTAAAATCGGAAAAATCAAATCTGGAGTCCGAGGTTAATTCATTAAGAGACAGTGTAGATAAATTGGAATCTAAACTTGCTGATTTAAAAGGTGGAGTCGAAAGAGCTGAAGGTGAAGCTAAACGTTTAGGTGCTGGACAATACCTGGTCGGAATGGACTTACCACCAGGTCGTTACGAAGTCTTTCCAGAAGGGTCTGGTAGTAATTTTGTGGTTTATAACAGTGAGGGAAGTTTAAAAGTAAATACGATATTAGGTAATAATGGTGTAGATAGCTATGTATTCTTGGTTAATGAAGAAGATTATATCGAAACAGAGGCGGCAGTTAAATTTGTGCCAGTAGAATAACAAAAAAGAGAAGGGTCTATTATTAGATCCTTCTCTTTTAGTGTATATTTTAGAAAACTTTAATCTAAGTCATAATTAATTCACCCATGAATTACCCAGTATTTACCCAGAAAAATTAATTTAATTTTATTTAGAAAAACTCAAAACACTTTTATAATGTGGATTATATCAGCATTTAGCTTAATTTTATTTAGATTAAATTAAGCAAGGTATGTTCAGAACTCAAGTTCATCCTTGGGAACGTGAGCAATATATGAGTAGTTATTAATATGATTAAACCCCTTAGTACATGGTGTGCTAAGGGGCTTTTTTTGCTAATTTAATAATTAATAAATATATAAAAAGCTGTCCCTTTTACAGGAACAGCTAATTCATTAATATTAGTGAATTTCCCGATACAAACCAATGACTTTTCCTAAAATAGAAACCTGATTCAATATAATAGGTTCCATCGTTGGATTTTCAGGTTCCAGGCGGTATTGGTTTTCATCTTTAAAGAAACGTTTAACCGTTGCTTCGTCATCTTCAGTCATGGCAACCACGATATCCCCGTTATTCGCCGTTGCTTGTTTTCTAACGATGACCATGTCTCTGTCAAAAATCCCAGCTTCTATCATACTATCACCTTGGATTGAAAGAACAAAGACGTCATCTTCAGTTGCTGAAATAGTAGATGGAATCGGGATAAATTCTTCTACATTTTCAATCGCCGTAATAGGTTCGCCGGCCGTTACTTTACCGATTAAAGGAGCGTATAAAGCGCTACGTTCATGGACGGTACTACCGTCATCATACACGATTTCAATAGCCCTAGGTTTAGTAGGGTCGCGCCGAATATAACCCTTTTCTTCTAATCTAGATAAATGACCATGAACAGTAGAACTTGAAGCTAAGCCAACAGCTTCGGCAATTTCTCTAACAGAAGGTGGGTAACCTTTTAAATTGACATTATTAACTATGAAATCAAAAATCTCTTTTTGTCTCTTTGATAGTTTTTTCATATTTTCACCTCAACGTTTAATCCTGGGTTTATTATAGCAATATTAACCAATATAAGCAAACATTCGTTCGTAAAAATTTAAAAACTTGTCTAAGAAGGATTCAACATGTAAAATGACAATCGAACCTATATAAAGGAGTTTTTTTGAATGATTTCTGATGAACGAATTAAACGGATAAATGAATTAGCTAATAAATCAAAGACAGAAGGTTTAACTGATCAAGAAAAGAAAGAGCAAAAGAAGTTAAGAGAAGAGTATTTACAAGCATTTCGGCAGTCATTTAAGAACCAACTAAAATCAGTTAAAGTTGTAGACCCTGAAGGTACAGATGTTACACCTGATAAATTAAAGAACGAAAAAGAAAATGGTCAAAAGCACTAAAAGGTTTCTTCAAATAGAAGGAATCTTTTTTTGTATGGATTTATCGATAGATTTGTTATAATAAATTTTGTGTGATTAATGATACATAAAGGGTATGGTATTTAAGGATGACAAGTTTTGTGTTGTGTATACTAAAAGTATTGTAAAATTACTATAAAATAACTTGTCAGATGTTACTAAACCATATACGATAAATGGTGGTAACTGATTGAACGGATATGAAAGGGGATTTTAAATTGACGAATATTGAACAAAAATCAATCAATACGATCAGAACACTTGCGATTGATGCAGTTGAGAAAGCAAGCTCTGGTCACCCAGGTATGCCAATGGGTGCAGCTCCTATGGCGTATACATTATGGAGTAAAGTTATGAATCATAACCCTAAAAATTCTTCATGGTTTAACCGAGATCGATTTGTTCTATCGGCTGGTCATGGGTCTATGCTACTTTATGCTTTACTTCATTTATCTGGCTATAAAGTATCAATGGATGATATTAAGAATTTCCGCCAGTGGGGGTCTAAAACACCTGGTCACCCTGAATTTGGTCATACAGATGGTGTCGAGGCAACAACTGGTCCATTAGGCCAAGGAATTGCTATGTCAGTGGGTATGGCGATGGCAGAACGTTTCTTAGCTTCCAAGTTTAATAAAGACAATCAAAATGTGGTAGACCATTATACGTATAGTATTTGTGGTGATGGTGATCTAATGGAAGGTGTATCTCAAGAAGCAGCTTCATTAGCAGGTCATTTAAAGCTTGGAAAATTAATCGTTATGTATGATTCCAATGATATTTCATTAGACGGTGATCTAAATCGTTCATTTTCAGAGAGTGTTGAAGATCGTTTTAAAGCGTATGGATGGCAAGTCATTCGCGTAGAAGACGGAAATGATACTGAAGCTATCGAAAAAGCATTATTAGATGCGAAAGCGACAGATGACAAGCCTACTTTAATTGAAGTAAAAACAGTCATTGGTTATGGGGCACCAAACAAAGGTGGTAAATCTGATGCCCACGGAGCTCCATTAGGTGATGAAGAGCGTCAATTAGTAAGAGAACATTATAATTGGGATCATGAAGATTTCCACGTACCAGAAGAAGTAAAAGCTGACTTTGAAGAAAAAATGGTAAAGCGTGGTAAAGAAGCTGAAGATGAGTGGAATCAATTACTTGGACAGTATAAATCAGAACACCCTGAATTAGCTAAGGAATTTGAACTGGCGATGAACGGAGAGCTTCCTGTTAACTGGAATGCAGATCTTCCAACCTATGATGAGGACTCAAAAGCACTAGCTACTCGTGCAGCTTCAGGCGAAGTACTTAATGCGATTGCTAAAAATGTGCCGCATTTATTTGGCGGAAGTGCCGATTTAGCTGGTTCAAATAAAACGATGTTAAAAGATGAAGAAGACTTCAAATATCCTGACTATTCTGGTCGTAACATTTGGTTTGGAGTACGTGAATTTGCTATGGCTTGTGCACTAAATGGTATGGCTCTACACGGCGGAGTTAAGGTGTATGGAGGTACGTTCTTTGTATTTAGTGATTACTTACGTCCAGCACTTCGTCTATCTGCATTAATGGGTACTCCAGTTACGTATGTACTAACCCACGACTCGATTGCTGTTGGGGAAGATGGACCTACTCATGAACCGGTTGAGCAACTTCCATCTTTACGTGCGATGCCGCATTTAAAACTAATTAGGCCTGCAGATGCTAATGAAACAAAAGTAGCTTGGGAAATTGCAGTTCAGTCTACTGATACTCCGACTGCATTAGTCTTAACTAGACAAGGGTTACCAGTACTGCCTGAAACAGCTAAAAAGGCACCCGAAGGTGTTCGTAAAGGTGCATATGTGGTTAATGAGGTTGAAAAACCAGATCTATTATTGTTAGCTTCAGGTTCGGAAGTTCAGTTAGTTCACAAAGCTAGTGAACAGTTAAAAGAAGAAGGAATTAACGCTCAAGTCGTGAGTATGCCTTCTTGGTACTTATTCGATCAACAAGATGATGATTATAAGGAATCAGTACTACCAAACAATGTTAAAGCTCGTTTAGCTGTAGAAATGGCTTCTCCATTTGGATGGGAGAGGTATACGGGGTTAGACGGTGATGTATTAGGAATTCCTACATTTGGTGCATCAGCTCCTGGAAACAAAGTTATTGAAGAGTACGGTTTTACGGTTGAGAATGTTGTAAGTCGTGCGAAAAAGCTTTTAAAATAGGTATTTTGACAAAAACAATCAGTTTACAGGATTAAAATTTTGACAAATTTCGCCTAAGATTATTGATATGATATGTCCCAAAAGGGGGACATATCATGTATCAATATCATTTATATTTAGTGAAATCAGATTATGCGAAGCATTTTTATTATAAAATTGATACGGTATATCGTTTCTTGCAAGAACAAATGATGGATCAACCATCTAAATCCGCACAAGGACAGTATAAGCTTGTATTGGACAAGGTATATGCGAAGGATCTATTTCTACATTTAAATTATTGGAAAGATCAAGATATTCATATAAATATGAACCGTAATCATATTAACTTAATGGATTGTAAGCAATCGATCTCGTTAACAGTTAATGACTATTCAATTTCAATTTCTGCTGAGACAATTGTTGACTTAGATCAAATATTGTTTCGATCAATTAAGACTTTCCACCCTCACGTATTTGTAGTAAATTATGAAACTTATGAATGTGGGTGGATTACACCTTTTGTTGGTAAACAAATCTATTCACTATAATCAAATTTCGACTATTGTCATAGGGTTGTTGTTTTAATATACTTATTGAGAGACAACTAGAAGGAGGAAAATTTAATAATGGATACAATTTGGGTCGTATTAATTGCTTTAGGAGCACTTATTATCGGTCTTGCTATTGGTGTTTTTGTTGCTCGTAAGATGATGATGAGTTACCTTAAGAAAAACCCACCTATTAATGAACAAATGTTACGCACAATGATGATGCAAATGGGTCAAAAACCATCACAAAAGAAAATTAATCAAATGATGAGAGCAATGAATCAACAAATGGATGAGCCAAAAAAGAAAAAATAAGTTAAAAGGATGGACAAGTAGTCTATCCTTTTTTAATTTCTGTTATTTTTTCACTAAATTTTCAAGCATTACAAGATAACTAAGGCCTGTAATTTGGTACGATACATGTAGGTTATGTTTAGAAGGAGAGTTTTTAATGGACCTTAATATATTTTTAGCCTTTGGTGCAGGGTTCTTATCTTTTATTTCACCATGCGTCTTACCGCTATATCCGGTGTTCTTATCCTACGTCACAGGAATGAGTGTTGAAGAGTTAAAGACTGAAAATGCAATGCTTAGAAAAAGAAGTTTATTACATACATTATTTTTCCTTATTGGATTTTCGGCAATCTTTATCATTATGGGATTCTCAACTTACTATATAGGTGAGTTTTTAATCACTTATCAAGACTTAATCCGTCAGCTGGGTGCCGTTTTAATTATATTTTTTGGCTTCTTCATGATTGGAATCTTTAACTTTGAATTTCTTATGAAAGAACGTAAGGTGACAATCAAGAACAGGCCAGCAGGATATATTGGAACATTGTTAATAGGAATGGCTTTTTCGATGAGCTGGACACCTTGTACAGGCCCGATTTTGGGCGCTGTGATTACTTTAGCAGCATCAGATCCTCAATCTGCTGTTGTCTTAATGACAGCTTATTCTCTAGGCTTCTCAATTCCATTTTTCATTTTATCATTCTTTGTTGGCAAAATGGATTGGTTAAAACGTCATTCAGCTAAAATTTCTAAAGTTGGAGGATATATTCTAATCTTCCTAGGTATTGCTTTATTTTTTGATTGGATGAAAGACCTTACAGCTTATTTAGCTAGCTTCTTTGGTTTTACAGGTTTCTAATATCGTTTGTATTTCATATATTAAGTGTATTAGAATAAAGTTAATGAACGTATCGTGAAGGAGTTATGTTATGAAGCAACCTAATGATCTAATACTACGTACTACGACTCAATTAATTGCCTTTATTCTATTAGGTTTTAGTGTTTATTTATTCTTTGCTGGTCACAATGCACCTGGAGGCGGTTTTATTGGAGGATTAATGACCTCAGCCGCCATTATATTAATGTACATGACTTATGGCTTTGATAAAATCGAGAAAATATTACCCGTAAACTTCAGAACTTTATTTGTCACGGGTTTATTAATCGCTACGTTAGCTGGAATTGGCTCCATTTTCTTTGGTGAGTCCTTTTTATCACATACATCAGAATACTTTAATATTCCACTTCTAGGTGAAAAACACTTAGCAACTGCTATGATTTTTGATTTAGGTGTATATTTAGTAGTAGTAGGAATCACTTTAACCATTATTTTATCGATTTCAACCGATTCAGACGATAATGAATCTGACAATGTAGGTGTATAATAGTGTTCTTTGAAAGTACTTTATTTGCTGTGTTAACGACAGTGATGTTTATAGTAGGCGCTATAACAATGATTATAGTGAGGTCTCGTGCATCAAAAAAACCAGCAAGTGTAAAAAAAATTATATTACCACCACTTGGTATGAGTACGGGTGCATTTATGTTTCTCATTCCATATTTTCAAGTATCTTGGTGGCAAGTCCTTGAAGCTATTTCGGTAGGAATGGCCTTTTCGGTTTTATTAATTTGGACTTCTAATTTTGAAGTCAAGGGAAAAGATATTTATTTAAAACCATCTAAAGCCTTTATATTTATATTAGTTTTCTTATTATTGTTAAGGATTGCTCTTAAGGCTTATTTAGGACAAGAAGTTTCAGTTGGTGAGACAAGTGGCATGTTTTATTTACTTGCATTCGGTATGTTGTTCACATGGCGAATCGCTATGTTGATTAAATTTATGAAAATTAAGCAAAGCTTAAATTTCAGTCAGGTTAATTTCAGTTCACGGTCAAATTAATTTGGTCGTGAACTTTTTCTTTACATTCATCAAATTTTCATATTCATTCATTATGATTATTATAGAACGGAAGGTGAAAGTATGGCAGCAACGTCAGTATTAATATCAGTCGGAACATTAGTAGTCAGCTTTATCGTCGGTATAATAACTTATTTCTTGACTAGTCAAGAATCAATTGATGTAAGAAAAAAGAATATCGAAGAAGTGTCATCGTTTATTGTAAATGTCATCATATTTATTTGGATTGGGAAAATCCTTTTAAACATCAATCTTTTTATTCAGGACCCGTTAGCTGTATTAGCTTATCCAAGTTATTCTAGTGCATTTTACATAGGATTAATTGGTGCAGTTCTTGTCTTCGTTAGGAGGATGAAAAAAGGATTGGTTGATTTGGCGCCATTTCTAAACTCTTTGATGGTCATCTTTATTTTTACCTCTTTTACTTATGAATTTGTAGATTATGTTTGGAATGATAACTTATATACTTGGCGATACTTAACGTTGTTATTTGGAATAACGATGATCTATATTATGATTTCAAATAAGGTGTCATATTACTTAACAAGTGGACTATTAATGGTCTTATGGGGACTTGGACAAACTATTTTGTCAATATTACTTCCGTTTACAACAGTTTTTGGCTATTTAATTTCTATTTGGTTTTTCATTATTATTAGCATAATTGGGATCGTTTTGTTATTAACTAGAAAGCAGGTGAAAGCATGGCAGAAACAGCAGACTTAACTATTTGGTTAGCTTTAGGTGCGGGAATATTGTCGTTTTTATCCCCGTGCACTCTACCTTTGTTTCCCGCTTACATTTCTTATATAACGGGTGTAAGTGTTAAGGAATTACAAAATGATAAAAGTTTGAAAGTCCGGTCACTTATTCTGATTCACTCAGTCCTATTTTTATTTGGTGTATCGCTAGTTTTTATCGGATTAGGATTGGGCGCTTCATATTTAGGTCAATTTATTCAAGGGTTTCTAGTTGGGGAATCCGGCCAATTATTACAACGGATCGCTGGGATTTTTATTATCATAATGGGATTATTTGTAGCAGGTTGGTTAAATATAACGTCTTTTATGAAAGAAAAGCGTATTCAATTTGCTAATAAACCTCGCGGATATTTGGGAACCGTATTAATAGGAATGGGATTTGCAGCAGGTTGGACTCCGTGTATCGGTCCAATCTTTGGTTCAATATTAGTTTTAGCAGCAAATAACCCTGCCCAAGGTTCACTATATACCATTTTTTATGTCATAGGATTTGCTTTGCCGTTTTTAATCTTAACATTCTTTATGA
Source organism: Piscibacillus salipiscarius (assembly GCF_042685285.1). Taxonomy (NCBI): domain Bacteria; kingdom Bacillati; phylum Bacillota; class Bacilli; order Caryophanales; family Bacillaceae; genus Piscibacillus; species Piscibacillus salipiscarius. The sequence goes on from NZ_JBHUMZ010000016.1 coordinate 238,610, forward strand.
GTTCAGCGAGGTGGATTGTTAAGTATAGCGGATTAATTATGAAAATTGGTGGTACCATCATGATCATCATGGGGGTTTTATTATTCACAGGTCAAATGTCAAGAATATCAAGCTTCCTATTAAGATTAGTGCAAGATACTTGGATGGCTAACTTAGGTTAGATGGAGGGAAAATAGGATGAAAAAGTATATCATTTTAGCTGTTCTAATAGTGATGTTTGGGTGGGCGGTTTATGACTTTGTTCAGTCAAACGAAACAAATCAAGAACAAGATGATAGTGGTTTTATGATTAGCAGTGAACCGAATGCAGAGAATACCGAAGAATCTAAAGTAGGATTAGATATCGGTAGTAAAGCACCAGACTTTGAGCTTGAAAATCTTCAGGGAGAAACTGTTAAGCTATCAGATTACCGAGGTCAAAAAGTGATGATTAACTTTTGGGCAACTTGGTGTCCGCCATGCCGAGCGGAAATGCCTGATATGCAAAAGTTTTATGAGGAAAAAGAGGTCGTTATATTAGCAGTTGATATGTTTGAAACAGAACAAAACTTAGATAATGTAAAAAACTTTAAGAACGATTTCAACTTAACTTTTCCAATTTTAATTGATGAAGGTGATGTTTCAACAGAGTATCAAATACTTCCGATACCTACTTCATATTTTGTGGATTCAAAAGGAATTATAAGACATAAATCCATGGGAGCTATGAATTATGAACAAATGATTCAAGCGTATGAAAAGATGGATTAGCCCCGTATAGTTTAATATAATGGTAAGGTAGGTGAGGTGTTTAGACATGAAAGAGACAATTTTAATAGTTGAAGATGAAGAGATGATTAGAAATTTAATAAGGTTATATTTAGAAAAAGAACAATACGAAGTCATTGAAGCTGCAGATGGAATTGAGGCACAAGCACAATTCCTTAAACACCAGCCTTGCCTCATTATATTAGATTTAATGCTACCTAAATTATCTGGTGAAGAATTTTGTGAATGGGTGAGAAATCAGGAAACAACACAGGAAACATCGATCATTATGTTATCTGCTAAAACACAAGTAGATGATAAAGTTAATGGTCTCAAATTGGGCGCTGATGATTATCTAACCAAACCATTTAACCCTGAAGAGTTATTAGCTCATATTGAAGCGGTGCTAAGGCGTACGGGGAGGTTTTGTCATAAAATTACTTACGATGGGCTTAGCATTAAGGTTAGAAAAGGTGAAGTGACATTAAATGGTGAGCCTATTCAATTGACAAAGCATGAATTTAATTTACTTTATTTTCTAATGTCTAACCCTAACTCAGTATATAGTCGTGAACAATTAATAGAACAGCTTTATCCAAACTATGAACACGATATTTTAGACAGAACGATCGATGCCCACATTAAAAAGCTACGATTAAAAATTAATGATCAAAAAGATCCAAAGCGCATTCAAACAGTGAGAGGAATGGGATACAAATTTGTCCCGAATCAGGAACATGTTTAAAAGCTTATTGGTAAGATTAACGTCACTTAACATTTTAATGATTACATTAAGTATTTTAATCAGTAGTTTTGCCATATACCAAACGGCATGTATATTGGTTGATTCCATTGGCAACCTCAATGAGAATCGGCAGTCACAGTTTGAGTGGATTCTATTTCAATATTTATTTGTATTTAGTTTTCTAACCATTATAATTGGGAGCGTTTTGCATTTTTATTTAACCAAAAGTTTAATTAATCCCATTCGTAAGTTGATTTTATCTACGAAAAAATTAAAAGAAGGCGAAATCCCTGAATCAGTTAATTATGAATCCAATAATGAAATCGGTGAATTAGTGAATCATTATAATGAACTGTTACACCGGCTTAAGGAAAACAATCAGTTAAGAAGAAAAATGGTTACAGATCTTTCGCATGAAGTCAGAACACCTATTCAAAACTTAAACGGCTATTTATACGCTATTAAAAATGGTGATATAGAGCAAAATGAAGTCGTAATGGAATCGTTGTTTAATGAATCAGAAAGATTGAAACATTTAATCGAACAGTTAGATCAGCTAAAAGAATGGGATTTAGCTAAACATAACGTCATACTCGATAAATCTACTGTTGAGATTTCAAATTTGATTCGAAGATGTGTATCAATTTTTCAGTGGAAATTTGATCAAGTTCATATTTCAATTGATTTGAAGTTAGATGAAGACCTGATTGAATTGCAAGAAGAAGGGATTCAACAAGTAATCAATAATTTACTAGATAATGCTTATAGATATCATGAAGGGTCTGATCCAGTTCAAATTCATGGTAAAAAACACGAAGACTACTATGAATTCAGTATAATAAGCAAAGGGCAACCTATAGCACCTACCGATCAAGAAGAAATTTTTAAACGATTTTACAGATTGAATCAACATGAAAAGAAGATTAACAGCACGGGATTAGGTTTAGCCATTGCCAAGGAGATAATTTCTAATCATAAGGGGAATATTGGAGTTTATTCATCAAAACAAGAGAATACTTTCTGGTTTACATTACCAAAAAGAAAAACAATGAGTACTTAATCATAAGCTCATTGTTTTTCTAATAAATGTTCATAAGAAGAGAAATCTATATTTTTTTCATTTAGTCGTTTGACTAAAAACTTATGATCTCGTTTAGGAGTTGCTAGTATGTAGCCTTCAATAATCACATCTAAAGTTATCTTCTTTTTGCGCTTTTGAAGTGCGACCTTCCCTATTTTAGCTGCTATTTTTTGTTTAGCTACATCCCTAAAAAGCTGAGGTACAGGTTCAACAAGTTCGTTTAATAATTTCTTTTCCTCTTCACCCCACATGTGGATGGTCTGGTCTACATAGTATTCTTCCCAGTCAATAATGGATTTTCCATCATCCTTAGGCAATTTTTTTAGGAATTTACGAAACATAAAAAAGCCGCCTATTCCTAATAACCCAATCATAATTAAGCCCCATAATATCATTAAATAACCAACTGTCTCAGACATGTTATTCACTCTCTTTAATTAATTGATGGCGGGACTGTGTGGGAATCGAACCCACCGAAGACGACACGCGCCTTCCAGGAGGTTTTGAAGACCTTGACAAGCACCAGCATTGTAACCAGCCCCATAAACCCTGTTATATCAAGGTTTTTAAAACCTTTATAACGGTTTTTTTAACAGTTTGAATCGGTTTTAACTTGTCCTCTTTCAGTTTCAAATTATACTTTTATTCTATTAAATTATCAATTATTAAGTAAAGTTCATTTAAAATTTGTTCAAGTTTAGAAATTGGCTGAATTAATGATATAATTGCATTTATTTTTGAAAATTTTTTAAAGGTTTTGTTTTCCCTTGTTAATGCTGATTGTTTTGACTAAGGAGATAATCGACCATATAGGGAATCCAAAAATAATGTTACGATTTAAGAATTGCTGTAACCCTTGATACAATAGGGTTTTTAAACGAAAATCTTTAGGCAATGTCGATACCCCCAATAAATACTGCCTATTTCGACAAAAGAGATAATCGACCATATAGGAAGGTGTAATTATTGCAGTGGACATTTAGAAAACGCTGTAACCCTTGGTATTACAGAGTTTTTAATCGAAAATTTTTAGGCGATGTCGATAGTATCTGTATTTATGGGGTATCTCAACAAATGACTTAATGCACCATATAGGAAGGTTCAGATTAAAAACCTTCATTTTAAGCCCAAAAGTGTCAAGTAAACAGCCCTTGAACCCTTGATATGACTGGCCTCTTATTTTCTCCTAATGGTAGGGTATGATTAATTTGTTTTAAGCAGTCAAATTGATTGATTGTTTAAAAGAGATTAACTATCTCTATGTAAGCACTAATTATTAATAACCTCCAAGAAGTCACGTTTTGACTTCTACTTTTCGCTAGAGTAGTCGTTTTGGCTACTCTATTTTATTTTTTTACTCATAAATATGAGTGGACAGGAGAGATAAAAAATGGATTTATCACAAATACCTTTAGATGTTTGGTTATCGCAAGGTGTTTTTGCGATACTATTTGTTTGGCTATTGATTGATACAAGAAAAGAAGCCAAAAAACGAGAAGAACAACTGACAGCACAGATAGACAGGCAAAATGAATCACAATCTAAAATTGTACAGACATTAGAACGCCTAGAAACCAAAATACAAAATATTAAGGGGGAATAAATGAATGGCTGAAATTACACAAGACGCATATCAAGATTTACGTGATTATATTCAAAACAGTTGGCAGTTTATCGAACTTCAAGACGATAGTGGAACAGCAGTATTACGACTTGATCCTAGCGACAGTCGAGTAACGTGGACGCATACAGCAGGAAGTCAAATTTTACAATTACAAGTAGTAGTTAAAGGTTCTGATACTGATATTACTGCCCCACAAACATTTGCACAATCGGTTATTTTCAATGTTGCTAGTGGTGGTAATCCATTAAGCACAGAAACATTTACAGCATTTACAATCGAACAAGACGAAGATCAATTAACGGTGATACATAATATTGAAGTACCGCAAGTTTAAGGCGGTGATTAATTATGGCAACTTTAATAAGTACACCGCAAGATTTAGATAATATTAGAAATGATTTAACTGGTACTTTTGAATTAACAAATGACATTGATATGTCTGGTTGGGGTAATTGGACACCAATTGATGATTTTGGTGGTTCATTAGATGGTAAAGGATATAAGATTCTTAATTTATCTATTAATCACAATGCTCATACTGGTTTGTTTGGGATAACTTCATCTACTTTTACAATTTTATATTTAGGATTTGAAAATATAGATATTGTAAACAGTAATTCAAATGCAGGTGCTTTAATTGGGTACACAAGTGGTAGCAACACTATTATTGATAACTGTTTTGTTGAAGGTGGAACAATTCAAGCATATGGTTATGCAGGTGGATTAATAGGTAACTTACGAGGAACTGCAACAGTAACAAATAGTTATACTAATTTAGATTCTATACATACTACTAATTATCGTTCAAGCGGTTTTATTGGTGCATTTGTGGGTGATAATCATTTGGTTGAAAATTGTTATTCAGTTACTAATAGTTTAACCTCTGCTGACCCTAATGAAGTATTTGGTTTTGCTTGGTATGAAAATAATTCAACAGTAAATAACTGTTTTTGGGATACAGAGGTAAGTGGTGTAACTCAAACACATCATGGTACAGGTAAAACAACAGCAGAAATGCAAACTCAATCTACCTATACCAATTGGGATTTTACTTCTATATGGGGGATAAATGGTAGTTATCCATATTTACAAGTGTTTGGTACACCTGAACAACCTGCTAAACAAGAATCTAGAGAAGTAACCTCTTACCTTAATATTATTACTTCTCAATTAGATGTCGCAATAGATGACTATGTACCACCAAAAATAGAAACACGATCTATTCAATCTGATATACAACCTATTTCTAGCCACATACAGAGCCACAGAGCAACTTTAAGAAGTATTGAAGGGTATTTGTCTAGGATTGATACAAATGCCACACAATCAAGCCATATCGTACGAGTTGGGAATGTAACAAGTTTTGTTTCTCCAATTCAATCTAGCGTTAATGTATCAACTTATCGACAACCTATAATACAAACTATTAATCTAGTATCGTATTTGAACCGCATACAAGCCGATACAGACGTTTTATTACCATCTAGTAGTAAAACCATTAATGGTTACATAACTATCGAGAGTAACCAATCTCGAACGTCATATAACGTGAATAATACTTATAGTCAAGTTATAGAAAATCCATCTTACAGTGAGGTGATGGAATGATTTATAAAGGTGATACTGTTCGTTTAAAAGTACACTTTAAATCGTTGAACGGACAGTCAGTTAATCCAGTTGACGTGTACTTAACAATCTATGATAAAGACCAAACTGAAATTGAATCAATTGCTTTAGACGACACCAATCAAGAAGATGTAGGTGTCTTTTTTTATGACTATGTACTACCCAATGACAAACCTGAAGTGATTTTCGAGTTTAGAGGATTGCATAATCAAAAACCTATCCTTGTTAGAGATAGGATTGAATCAAAATTTATTTAAAAAGGAGAGATTGTGTATGGCTGAAGAAAACACATTTACACAAGAACAGGTAGATGAGGCAATTCAGAACGCTAAAACAGAATGGACTGAGCAAGAGTTAGATCCAATCGTTACAGAACGTGATGAGTTACTTCAATACAAGCCGAAAGAATTAACAGAAGAAGAAAAAGCGTTAGCAGAAAAAGAGCAGAATTTATTTAAGCGTGAAGTAAATGCAACTTTAAAAGAAAATGGATTAGAGCAATTTGCTGATGTAGTTAAAGTACAAGATGAAGAAGAACTTAATCAAGCAGTTAAATCACTTAATCAGATTGTCAACGATATTAAAACAAGCGTTGGCTATGTACCACAGGATCATGCGACTGATGATGAGTATTCTAAGTTTGAAAAAGATAAGGATACAAAAGGCATGATAGGTACAAAATTAACTAAACTCTTTGGATAAGCCGATTTTATCGGTTTATATAAATTAAAACAACTATTAAAGGAGATTGATATTAATGTTTAACTCAGATAACTTTACACAAGCAGAACGAATTAGTTTAGCAAAGGAAATCGCAGTAATTGGTGTTCAAGCGACACCTTTAACATCTATGCTTATGGCAAAAGGTAATATTGAAAAAGCACTTAGCACTGTTTACACTTGGAGAGAAAAGACGTTGGATTCTACGGATGACATTTCAGCAGAAGAAGGTTCAGATACAACAACTTTCTATGAATCTGCTAGAGCAGAACTAAATAACGTGCTTGAAATCTTCAAAAAGGGTGCTAGTATCTCAGGTTCAGCACAGGCAATGAAATCTAGTCAATTAGCAGAAGAAGTAAATGATCGTCTATTAGAACTAAAAATCAACATGGAGAAGAAATTAATCAATGGTCTAAAAGATGATGGTTCGACTTCAGGTATTCGTCATATGAGTGGTCTAATTGAATTTGCAGACGCTAGTAACGCAGTCGCAGCGACTGACGCTGTAACTGAAGACAATATTAAAACTGCTATGCGTAACCTTTGGGATCAAGATTTAGCAGAGGGTACTTATTATGCTTTAGTCAATGCGGACATTAAAGAAGACGTAGACGCTATCTATCAAGATCGTTACAACTACAATCACAAACAAACTAACTTTGGTTTAGTGGTTGATTCTGTAACAACTAACTACGGTACTGTAAACTTTATTTTATCTAAGCACGTACCTGTTGATAAAGCAGTATTTTTTAATGACGCTTATGTTGACCTTGCATATTTACGTGAGCCACATTTTGAGCCACTTGCTAAAACAGGTGACTCTGTTAAAGGTCAAGTAATTGCTGAATCTACACTTAAAGTAGGATCACCTAAAGGTGTTGGTGTATTAACTGTAACTGCTGGTGTATAAATTTATACATAATCAAGGGCTGTCCATTTTGGGCAGTCCTTTTTAATTTTAAAAGGAGAAATTGGAGATGTTTAGAAAGGAAGAATATCTATTAAAACGTAGACGTAAATGTATTACTCATAAAGATTTATCCGAAGTACTAAATTGCAGTCAATCACTTATCAGTAGATATGAAACTGGTGATTGTAATATGTCAGACGACAAGATAGAGAGATATAAAAGATACATAGATCAAAAATAAAATCGAAAAGTAGAGGTGAAAATGTGAAGGTATTAGTAAATTCATCTTAACCACTTCTTCTCACCTACACTAAGTAGGCAAGATAAGGAGTGGCAGGAGATGAAATATTTAAGCCGAGTATCAGAGAGATAGTGGGAGGATTTACTTCTTTCACTAAAAAATGAAAAAAGAATTAAAAGACATGTTTCCAAAATGGTGTTTTGAAAAAGGTAACTACTCAACAGTATTAACAAATGATTTAGATAGTTTGTTGGGTTGTGTGATTGAGCAATATGTAAATGGTTATGAAATAAATCACTTTTACGACTTTAACACGTTGTTTGTAAATGACCCTAACTATCAATCAAAATTAATAGGTGTCGATTTAGCATTACACAATGGTAGATCGTGGTGTAATCATGTAGTTAAAGTGTCTGAAGGTGATTATGTGAATCCTAAAACAGCCAATATTAATGCAATAAACGGCATACATAAGGATAATTATTTTGATAAATATGCTATGTCAACAGCATTATTAATGTGGTCATTTTATGATTTACCATTGCCAAAAACTAAACTAGGTAAAATGCTGATTTTATCAATTGATAGTGGATTTTTAGGACACTACAATGACCGATTTAAAGATATACATACACACTACCTAGAGTTATTGGAGTTCCCAGAGTTGATTGATCTATTAAATGAAACGGATATTGAGGAATTTTATGAGTTACAACAACAATACAAAACTAAAGCAACTATTAAATTAAATGATGAAGGTTATCTAGAAACTAATCTACCCTTGTCCAAGTTGGAAGGGGTTTTTAATTTGCCTTTAGAACTACCTAGAGGGCAATTTACGTTACAGAAGAAGTATATTGATTATGCCTGTAGCACAAACAAAATTAATAGCAAAAGTGATATTAAACGTCAATTAGTATCTTTTGCTTTAACCAACAGAAACTTTTGTAAATTTACATACTTAAAAAGGGAGAGAAATTAATATGAAAATTAAAAATGATGATCTATTTTACTGTTACAGTAAAAAATTAAGCACGTATATCTATAAACATTCTGACGGAAAAATTGTACCTTTAACAATTGCAATTAATCCTAAGTCACAAAAAATGTTCAGTTTATATCCTAAATCAGAAGAATTGCAGAAGTGTTTAGATGTTTATAAAGAAGAAAATAGTCAAAATAAATAAATTTGAGCAATTATATTGAATTTACTCTGAAAATCAGTAAGGTTAAAAGCGTTGATATAATAGGGTTTTTGGGAAATGAATTAAAATTTACTCGGAAAATAAGATTTTGGTATCTGAAAACCTAATATTTACTCGGAAAATAGGAACAGTTAATGAGTTAAAAGTGCCGATTTACTCTGTTTTTAGGTATATAGTAAAACAATCAAAATTATAGTCCAAACTTATACATTTTACAGTATGTTTGGACGATATTCCAAAAATAGTAAATACCAGTTTACTCGCTAATTCGGAATGATAAAACTATTAATATACCAAATTTACTCTGTATTTAGGTATATAATTAATTATAATTAATAATCTCTTAAAGAATTATAATTAATATTTCCTTGCTTTTGTACTAGACGTACAACGCAAGAGAACAAGACAACTCATTTTTCTGTTTCTGGTCTGTTTAAATTTAATTTCTAATTTAACAATTTATAATTCAAAAAGGGGTTTTTAAATGGAAAAGTTTGCAGTCAGTTCTATTAAAATTAAATCATCATGGTTTGACAGTAATAGGAAAAAGAAATCTGTCTTTAAGAAAATGGGAAAAGATGAAGGTTTAAATTTATACTTACAATTGTTCCGTTTCAGGGTACATCAAGGTTCTAAAGACGAACATTATTTTATTACTAGCATTGGCTCGTTGGTAAAATACACAAAGGTGAATATCAAAACTAAACTGTCAAAGAAAGATATACATAAACTACTTAAACAAATGGATCATGCAGGAGTTATCGAACTGCAAAATTATAAACGTTGGGATACATTATTAGATGAAAAAGGCAATGTTTATGATGATAAAATGATAATACTTAAAGCAACAGACGTTCCGAATGTCTATAACGAAGATATAGATATTCCCAAAACTGAAGATGACTACTATATTCCAGTTTCTTTTGATTTAATTAATCACATGTACGAACAAGATCTAACTTCTAAAGCGGTAACGATTTATCTATTGGTTCGTAAACTATCAAATTCATCTGCTGAACGTAAAGCATGGATAAACATTAATACAATCAAAAATTGGCTTGGCTTTGGCAATGACACAATTAAAGATTGTTTAATTGACCTTAATAAACTTGGGGTTGTGGCTACTAACGTAAGAAATAAGAAAGGTGGCATAAAATTTGAACATTATGCTGTCTTTGGTGGATTGAAAAATCTAGAACAGCATAAACAAGACAATTTAGACGTAATTAGTAAATTTCTAAAACGATATAATGAAGATACTGTTTCTGAAGACCCATTACCGTTTGAAGAAATAGAAGAAACAGAGATTGATGATGGCTGGGGAATACCCCCTGTAGGTTATCGTACTGAACACGAACTCTAGTGAAAACTAGGGTTCTTTTTTTATTAATAAATTTTAAGAGGTGTTAATTTTGGAAAACAAGAAAATCGTAAAGTTTGAGGAAGAAGGTCAGAACTCAATTCTGAAGAATTTAGATAAAATTGAAAAACTATTAATAGAAAACTACAATCTATCAGTTGTTAATAATAACGAACTAGAAATATTGAACACTAAATTAGAAAAAGTCAGTGATGAAACCCAAAGAATTAGTAAATTTTTAAATATTGATAGAGGTGATGTCGAATGAATATTTATCAAGCACTGAAAAAAGTTAGTTGGGAAAAACAACATTATTTTAAATACAAGTTTCCTGATCTTAGATACCAAAAAGACAGACCGTTAAAAACGGAAGAACAGTTCTTAAAGTATGTTAATCGTAAAACTATTGATTCGTTTCTTAATTGGGAATTAACCGAAGAATATAAAAATCTAGTTATTTTATATCTTCATTCTCAGGTGGCTGATGATCTGTTAGAAACATATAAAGCAGTGTCTGATAAAGCCAAAAATGGTGATGAAAAATCAGTAAAACTATTTCTGCAACTAAAGAAGGAAATTAATACATCTTCTAAGCAAGTTGCTAAACAATTTCAATCGCCATCTGATGATGAAGATGATTATGATTTAGATTTAAGTTAAGAGGTGGTGTGAATTGGCAGCCAAACAGAAAAATCAAAAAGCAATTGAAAAAGTGATGGGTGACTTTCGACTATTTGCTAAAAATTTTATTAAAATTACAGACAATAACGGTGCTAATGTACCGTTTGTATTAAATCCTGAACAAGAGCATTTTATGAAGGAAATGGAAAAATACAATATCATTCTAAAAGGTCGTCAAATAGGTTTTACCACATTTAGTTTAGCGTATATGTTATATCTTGCCTTAACAAATCCAGATACTAACTACTTGATGATGACACACCATAATAAAGTTACTCAATCATTGCTAAGGCGACTTAATAAGATGTATGACATGCTACCACATAAAAAATACCCTAATTTGTTCCCGAAAAAGAAGATAAACAATAGAGATGAAATTTATTTTGATAATCACAGTCGTATTCAAGTTGCTACTGCTGGTGGTACAGATAGTATTTCAGGTAATACGTTTCAATTGATCCATTTTAGTGAAATGGCTAAATATCCTACTGATGAACAAAGTGAGATTATCGCTACAGCCATTCCAGCCCTTGCTAAGAATAGAGATAGTAAAATAATCATTGAATCGACTGCTTATGGTGAAAATGAGTATGCTGATATGTTTCGTAAGGCATGGAGAGGTAAAGAGAGTGTATGGAAAGCACACTTTTATAGTTGGTTGGCTAAAGCGTATAGTAAACAGTTTAAACATAGTTTTGATGAGGCAGAAGAATGGTTTAAAGTACATAATCAAGGTAGTCGTATGAGAAAGCAACATTTAGAACATGACGAAAAGGTATTAAAAGAAGAACATAAAGCAACCTATCGTCAGTTGATGTTTAGGCGACATTACATTGAAACTAATTCTATTGAGAAATTTAAACGTGAGTTTCCTACGACACCTGAAGAAGCATTTAATACGACTAATGTTGGTGTATTTGATACAAATAAAATAGTTGAACGTATGCAACATGTGATCGATCCGATTGAAACTAATGAAATATATGACGAGTTACCAGATGTATTGAAACCATATATCAATAAAAGTCTATACATATATCGACTACCTAAACCTTCAGTACGTTGCTATGGTGGTGTAGATACAGCAAGTGGTACTGGTGGAAGTAATGATAATAGTACAATCAGTATATTTAATGCAGAAGGTCAACAGATGGCTAGTTTTTATGCAAATGATGTTCCTGTCTATAAGTTCGCTGAAGTGGTGAACAGTTTAGGCAGGTTTTTTAATTATGCTTACCTTTGTATTGAACGTAACAGTTATGGATTACCTTTAATCGAAAGGGTTAGGAAAGAGTACGGTTACTTAAACTTATTAAAACAAAAGACGTTCGATAAGAAAGGGCATAGAAAACTTCAGTTAGGTTTTCAGACAACCAATGTAACAAAACCAATTATTATTAATGACTTTGTAGAGCATTTTGACTTGAATATGATTGTCATTGAATGTGTGGAAACATTGGAAGAAATGAAAATCTATCAGGACAATAATGGAAAATTAGGCAATAAACGTGGAGAAGATCGACATGACGACTTAGTGATTAGTGTGGCTATGTCAATACAAGCCATGAAACACGCTAAATATTATGTCGAGATATAAACGTAAGGAAGGTGATTGAATGACTGCTTTAGATAAGTACGTAAGTGAGAAATATGACGGTAAGCAAGATTGGTTTGTAGAAGAAGTCAATCAATTAAACAACCAACAACGTATTTTAGATGTTCAACAGAAAAAAGAGTATTTGAATGGTAATCATAAAATACTTCAAAAACAATCGTATAAGTACAATGGTAAAGAATTTGAGCCAAAGAAGATTGTATTGCAATATGCTAAAACATTATTAAACTTTCAAAAATCATATCTGTTACAGAACCCGATTACATTAACTGGTGACGAATCAGTTGTTAAACGTTATCAAAAGGTTAATCGCAAGGGGAAGTATGATCGTTTTAATCAGAAGATATTGGATAAGGTATTAAAATATGGTCGTGTGGCGGAATATGTTTATTTAGATCGTGGTGTGATTAAGAGTAAATTAATACATACTGATGAATTTGTACCTGTCTATAACGAGCATAACGAGTTAATCGCTGTTATTGAAGGTTTTGTACATGATGGTATTAGTCATTATATTGTGTATGATGATGAAGTGGTACGTAGGTATAATGATAAAGGTGGAGAAATTCGATTAATTGAGCAAAATGCCAATTTATCAGGTTTGCCGATTATCTATCATAATGAAAATGAATTGAATGAAGTTGATGGTCGTTCAGAGTTAGATGATTGGATTTCTATTCTAGACAACTTAGAAAGTTTATTAAGTAAATATGCTGAGGCGACTGAAAAATTCCTTGATCCAATCTTTTTAAATATTGGGCAACAATTGAAGGGTGAATCTTTACCTGCTGATTTAGTGGGTAAGGGGATTAATTTAGATGATGGATCAGACGCTAAATATTTACAAGCAAAATTGGATAGTAAGAGTTTTGAATCATTACATAAAGTGTTATTGCAATCGTTATTAGACATATCACAGACACCTGCTGTTAGTATGAATAAGACAGATATATCTAACCTCAGTGAAGTATCTATTAAGTTGTTATTCCAGTTGGCTAACATTAAGGCGAGTATGAATGAACAGTTCATGAGAGAAGGTATAGAGGAACGACATGATAAGGTTAAGTCATTGTTAGCGTTGCAAGGTGTTAAGGTTAATGATGATAAGTACGATACGTTAGATATGGTATTCCAATATGCTATGCCACAGAATGATAGTGAGATCATTGAACAGTTAGAGAAGTTGAGAGATATGGGTGCGATTAGTTTAGAATCGTTGCTTGGTCGTAGTCCAATGACTAATGATGTGCAAGAGGAAATGAAAAGGTTACATAATGAGGTTGTGGATAACTCTGTTGATAACTCAAATAATGACGGGGATGTAAATGATAATAATTATCAAATATATTAAATTGAGTTAGAGTGTAGTGATAATGGGGGATTATATTAATAGAGTATAGAGCCATTTCCTTGCACATGTTATAGATTTTTTGAGTTCAGATGTAGGACTATATAACTATACTTAATAGAGTATAACTGCTAGGTGGTACAATTTATTGCTGTTATATCAAGTTTTGTGGCTTAATATGATGGCTGTTATAAGCAATCTAGCAGTTATAATGCTTGGCTAGTATACCAAAATACAATGATCCATTTGATTTATAAGGTGAATATGGTAAAATAAACCTAATAAAATATTAATTTTAATAGATTAAAATTGCTCGGTGTGAAATTGGTCGGCTGTTATAGGCGAAAAATTGCTTGGGGTGGTAGAGGTCGGCTGTTATACCTAGTATGACGTGATAACCTATATTATAAGACACTTCCTATAACATACGATATGTAAACTCTCATATATTTACAGTTAATATATGTAAAATACCCCGTTTAACACCATTAAACCCCCTAACTAACCCATTTACACACCCGTAAATAAGCGAGGTTATTCTAATGAGAATTAAACATAACCCTAAAGCGATAAAGGATTTGCATGAAATTATGAATAAACATATAGACGACAAGACTATTGAACGTTGGGCTAAATTGATTCATAAACATATGTCAGAATCCAACGACAGTAAACAATAATTTTAATATGTATAGGTGATTCTCATGAAAATTAAACATGATCCTAAGAAACTTAAACAATTTCAAAAAGAATTTAATGAACATATAAATGACAAAACAGTAGAACATTGGGCAAAAACTATTCATAAACACATCTCAAAAAAATAGGAAAAAAATTGAAGGATTCCTCCAAAAAATGTAGAAATATGTAATTTAGCATATTTTATTAATTGGGGAGAGTGTTTATTATGTTTGATGTACAAGAATTATTGAAAACATTAAAAGATCAACATAGGGAAGAACTTATTAATTACCAACAAAGACAAGACGCTAAATTGCATTATATTGATTTTATTAATGATTTAACTTATCGCTTACATCAAGAATTTTATAATTTATCTCAAGCAACAAAAAGCGTTCGAGTACTAAATGAAGATGACGTATTTTCATTACATGTTAATGAAAAAATGTTACGTTTGTATAAATTCAAAAATATTAATGATATGCCAGATAAGATTATGGTGATTTATACAAACGATGCTGGTAATCAAGGTGATGAATTATTTATTGATGAAGGTGTTTATCGAAGTAGCAAATTTTATGTAGAATTAAGTGATGAATTAATCGATCATTACATTGACCACATATTTCAGAATTAATAAGTAAAAGGTATAACCCTCTTATTTGTCGAATAATGGTAATTAAGGGGGTTTTTATATGACTGAAGATAAAAATAAAGCAGAGAAAATTGGAGACGATTTAGAGCAAATCGGAAAAGGTTGCCAACAAATAGGTTGTGCTTTAACAATATTAATTACCATTCCTGTTATTATAATATTGTTTTTATTATAGTAGGTCATCTGATTAAATTCAGATGCTTTTTATTTTGGTTAAACATATTTCATTAATGCTGTATCATACCTTTTAATAATAAAATGAAAAGGGTGGTAAATATGGATAAATTTCAAGACAAATTTACTGTTGGTGAGATTAAGGAAATAGTAAGAGAGATTGATGATATTCAGAAGTTTTCTATACGTTATAGTAGTGATGAAGAATGGTTAATGAATATCGTGGATCAAATATCTAGAGTGGCTGGAATGTTTGGAGATGTAATCATTCAACAATTAGAAGATGGTTATATTCATACAGGAGATCCTCAAGATTATATAAAGAAGAAGTTAGGGAGTGCGACAATTTATAAAGATAAGTATATAGAACATTATCCAGATAGAGTTAAATTTTAGTCATTAGTTACTCAATAGAGTGGTTTTAAGAAGGAAAATGTCCTTGATTGTCGAATGATGATAATTGGGGTGGTGTAATTAATGGAATTAAATACTTATTTAGTTGTAGCCATAATTGGCGGATTGACCGCACTGGCTAGTGTGATTGGTAGTATTATACAAGCAATATTAACAAAAAAATATGAAAAAGAACGTGCAATTAAAACATCTGTTTTAGATAATGCATATAAGGCATATGAACACAAGAATGAAATTGCAATGAAAATATCTGATAAGACAGGACAAACTGTAAATATATATCCTTGGGATATGCATGTTATATCGTATACAAAGATTCTAAAGTTAGTGGATAAGAAGAGAGTTAACAAGAATGATGTCATAAAATTACTTAGTGATATAGAAGAAATTCAAGATATATATGATGAGCATAATGCAAAAATGAAGAAAAGGAACAATCCTAGTAAAATTTCCCTGAAATAAGTTTGCAGGAATTTATTCCCTTTTGTTGAAGTTAGTAGATGAAAGGGGAAATTAGTGTGAGTGAAGTGTCAATACTTAATGATTTTAAACAAATTTCCAGAGAAGATAATAGTTTTGCTATCACCAAAGAAAACCCATCAGAAGATGTGATTGACAGATATAAAGATAAAGTTATGAATTTAGAAAGTAATAATTATATTAGTATTGATCACATAAGAAAGTATTATAAACATAGGTATTGTCTAGAGGTATCTGGTAAATTACTATAACAATACTAATTTAGGTCATCTGATTCAGTCAGATGGCTTTTTATATGGAAATCATTTCCTTTTTAGTGTATATTATAATTAGTACATTAAGAAGGGGAGAATATAGATGAATAGATTGTATCATGTTCGTGAAATAGGAAATAAAAAGTATTCTGTTGGGGATCAATTAGAGTTTAGTGGTTATAATAATTTCTTTAAAGATTATGATACAAAAGATATTCCATTAGTAAATACAAAGAAAACTATCTTTCAAGGATTAACTTACTATTGGCATTTTGCTAGAGAAACAATATTTGAAGAGGTTAGAAAAAATATTGATCCTAATTTACCTTCTAGACAAAGATGTTTATGGTTGACTGATATTAGAAATTTAGATTATTGGATGCATACTAAAGATTTTCATCCTGAAACTCATCAAGTATTATTGTTAAACTTAGATGGCAATGCATTTAAATGTGATGCGACTTTTGTAGAAGGTAATCCTAAAAAGTTAAATGATGTTAGGGAAGACGCAAAAAATTATTGGAATCAAGAGATAGTTAATGAGAAAAGAGTAGAGTATTTGTATGAGGGAAGAGCAACAGTAGAAGAAGTTTTATCATTTAAAAACGGTTAATTAGCACCCAATAGGGTGCTTTTATTTTGCACTAAAGGAGAGTGATTTTAATGAACAATATACAACGTTTAGAAATGGAAGTTAAGAACGTTAACCTAAATCAATCAGAACTATCAATTTACCTTCAAGAAAACGGACTACAACCGTTTCAAGAATATAACCCTGAATCTGCCACAAGTAAAAAGAAAATCTATCAATCAGCATTATCTATCTTAGAATCATTGGCTAATGACCCAGAACGTATGAAAAATATTAAACATGATGATTTGGATATATCTGAATTTGCAACTAATATTCAGAACAGAATAGATCAGTTGGAACGTAAAATTAGAGGGTTAAAAATAGACGAGAAGATTGAAACTGAAACAAACTTCTTTAATTTATTCGATAGGTAGGTGATTTAATGTTAACAGAAACTTTTAACCATCTCTTGAATGAGTATGGTAAAGATGTTTATTTAAATGATGAAACTACATCACGTAAAGCGTTAATCAATAGTACGTCTGTTACAAGTAGTTATAAAGAGAATTTTGACGATCATATAATACATACCAATTTTCCTATTCAACGTGGAGATACAATAACAATTAATAATGAGATATTTATCGTTGTGTCTGATGTGCAATTAAAAAGCGATTACGAGTATAAAGCAACGATTAGACCATGCGATCAAACAATTGAAGTAATCGTGATTGAACAAAAATTAATCGGTTATGATGATATGGGAAGACCTGTATATGAAAATACTGAAGTACCTTATGACATACCTGCTTATATTGATTGGCAACGTTTGGCTATTGATGGCACTCAAATTAGAGTATCAGATCAAGAAATAGATATTGTTGTACAAGACAACGAACAAACTCAAACAATAGTAGTAAATGATGAATTTGATTTATTAGGTAAGCGATATGCTGTTGATAATATAAATAAGTTTAGACAGGGATTATTAATATTACGTTCTAGTATTGTCCTTACATAAGCAAGATAATAAATTCCCCTACACGTATAAATGTAGGGGAAAAGATTATCACTTAAATAAGTTTGCTATTGGTGAATACTGATTGTGCTTATATTGTATATCTCTATCCGTCATTTGAATATATCGTCTTACCATATTCATGTGCGAATGTCCTAAAATCTTTTGCAAACTAAAAGGATCACCACCGTTACGAATATAAAACAATGCCCCTGTATGTCTGAAAACATGAGGTGATACACGATTATTTATCTTGGCTACTTTACCATAGACAGATAAATCAGTTCTTATCGTGTTTTTAGTTAATGGCTTACCCTCATATGACAAAAAGAAGTATTCGTTATCAAATTCTTCAGTTTCAAGTAGATATGCCCTTAATACTTTTATAGTTTTAGTTGAGATTGGAACAAATCTACCTGTTCGAGTTTTAGTTGTGTCTGCTTTTACATAAACTGTGCCTTCATTTAAATTTACATCTTCTTTTCGTAAATTCACAAGTTCAGATACCCTTATTAAACTGTCCAAAAGTGTGTAGCAGATTACTTGGGTACGATAACCAACATATGATCCGTCATCACAAGCCCCAATTAGTCGTTTGACTTCTTCATCTGTTAGAGATTCAACTACATCAATTGGCGATTTAATAGGTTTAAATCGTTTGTGAATCGGTTGATTAATCCAACCTTTTTCTTCATAAGCATATTTAACAAATGCTCTAGTGGTTCTTACTCGAATATTAATGGTTGCAGGTGCAAGATTCATTTCTTCCTGCATGAAGTCAATCCAACTACAAAATAATTCTGTTGTCATTTGATTACTTGTTAAATCACCTTCTGTGTAATCTAGCAAGTAGTTAAAATTCACGTAATATTCTTCTATAGTCCGTTTTGCCAACCCTTCTGTTTTCTTAATGAACATGAATTGCTCAAACATTTCAGACATGCTGAAATCATTCTCGATTTGCTTAGTTAGTTCAACATTACGTTGATACTTCCTAGTTTTACGCATAAAAATACCCCTTTCAAAATTTTATTGAAAGAGGACATAAAAACCTGAATCAAACGGTCTTGCCTACAGATCAAAACGGTCTTTTATGACAGTTTGGAACAGTTTCATTTAGACCGAGTGGAAACCGTTATATGCATATCGAACACTTGTTTGTTAAAAGTGCTATAATTGACGGGTTATAGGGGATAGGTTTTATCAATCTAAAGGTACGGTTTTGAAGACCTTGACAAGCACCAGCATTGTAACCAGCCCCATTTCTTTCATCATTATAGAATGTTGAATAATAGATTACAAGTATAATATATGTGAACAATTGTATTAATAAAAAGTAATTTTCTAAAAATTTTAAATCGTTTTTGCCTTTAAGACATTTTTTGGTTAAAATAAGAATTGTGTAATAATATTGAAGGCCGGTTCATAGTTATTTAGTGTATATAGTCGTTTTTTGGGGGGATTAATCGAATGAAGAAGCACCCACTGGTGATAAATGGAGGTCATCATCTAGACATCGATCAGGACTTACTAAATTCTGCTTTTCAATGGTTCGATAATCATTCTACTAACATTAAGCTGATCTTTGATGAAAACTATAAAATAAGGTATATATCTTATTCAGCTGAGTTATTACTTGGTTATACCAGAGATTTTTTATTAAACTCAAACTTATTAGACTACGTTTGTCAAGAAGATTTAGAAACCATCAAAGAATATGTTAACTCGATAGGTTTTGATCGTACTAGATTAGAAATTGCTTTTAAAAATTGTGATGGACGCACAGTCTACACATCGACACACTTAGGCCAAATTAATGATAACCATAAAGGGAAAACTTATTATATTTGTGTCATTAATGATATATCTGAGTTAAAGACAGCCCGTAAAATGCTTATGAACTCCGAGAAATTATCATCAGTTGGGCAGTTAGCGGCAAGTGTAGTTCACGAGATCCGTAATCCGCTAACATCTATTAAAGGTTTTTTACAACTATTAGAGAGTGATTCTAAAGAACATAAAGTCTATTTTGATATAATGACAGAAGAGATAGAAAAAATTGAATCCATCACTTCTGAATTACTCTACATTGCCAAACCATCTCCTAATCAAATGAAAGACGAAAATTTAACAACCATTTTAAAAGAAGTTTGTATGTTAATGAAATCGCAGGCGAGATTAAGTGAAATAAGTATTGATTTATCGACAGACCAAGCCGATCATTTCATTAATTGTGATCGATCCCAAATAAAGCAAGTTTTTATTAATCTGATAAAAAATGCAATTGAAGCTATGGAACATTCTGGCACAATTAGAGTTCATATTTATAAAGATGATGTATTAACGGTAGACGTCATTGACGAAGGCCATGGTGTTCCTGATGAATTAAAAGATCGCATCGGTGAACCATTTTTATCTACGAAGGAGAAAGGGACTGGACTAGGTTTAATGGTCACTAAACAAATTTTAGACAAACACCATGCATCATTAAAGGTGTTAGATCATGAAATTAAAGGAAGTATTTTTAGAATAAGATTTTATTAATGATGGTTGGTGTGACGTCATGAATAAACAGCATTATACAATAGGACTAGCAGGACATATAGACCACGGTAAGACAGAATTAGTTAAAGCGTTAACTAATGTTGATACAGATCGATTAAAAGAAGAAAAAGAACGGAAAATATCTATAGAATTAGGCTATGCACCATTAATTAACGAAGACAACTTAAACGTATCAATAATAGATGTGCCTGGTCATGAGAAATTTATTAGACAAATGATCTCTGGCGTATCATCCATTGACTTATCATTGTTAGTCATTGCTGCTAATGAAGGAGTTATGCCTCAGACGTTAGAACACATGGAAATCTTAAATCATTTAGGGCTACATGATGTTATGATTGTGCTAACGAAAATTGACCAAGTTGATGAGGAATTATTAACAATGGTACGAGAAGATCTAAACGATACATTAACTGGGACATTTCTAGAAGGACAGTCTTGTTTTGAAGTGGACTCCGTTTCAAAAAAGGGGATTTCTCAGTTAAACGAAGCTATTTTAAATAAGTTGAAATCTCTTAATTCCAGACCAACTGAAGGTCATCTGGTCTTACCAGTTGATCAAAGCTTCCATCTGCACGGAATTGGAACTATTATAAGAGGAACGGTTACACAGGGGAGCTTAAGAGTTGGAGAAAAAATTTATCTTCTGCCAAATGGTTCTAAAGCACAGGTGAAGGGACTTCATCATTTTAATCAACCTGTGAATGAAGTCTTCGCAGGTCAAAGAGCTGCTGTAGCACTTAACAACGTAGACTTGGCAGATGTCAATCGAGGGGCAGTTCTAACTAATTATGCAAATACAACAGCTTCTAGCAGAATTGATATTGAACTAAATGTAAGCTTTTTATTTAATTCTTCAATAAAGCAAAGAGCTCCTATTAAATTACATACTGGAACTAGTGAAATTTATGGTAAGGTCATTTTCTTTGACCGTAATCGGTTGGAACCAGATGAAGATGTCATTTATGCACAACTAGTGTTAGACCAGCCTATATACGTTTTAAAAGATCAAAGATTCATACTTAGAAGGGCAACACCAGTTGAGTTGATTGGCGGAGGGAAAGTAATTGAACCGTTCGCGAATAAACATTCACACAACCAAAAGACTATTGAGTTGTTAAAACAAAAAGCAGTCTTCAGCGAGGCGGATTACTTATTGGACATCATTGAGAAAGAACCTGGAATTACCGAAGATCAATTGCATGAAATGTCAGACCAAATTTTAATGCAGCTGATTTCGACCCAACACATTATAAAAATCGACCAGCATCTCTATTCAAAGACCTACATCACTAAAGTCAAAGAGGAAATTACTGATACATTAAATCAATTCCATAAAGAACATCCATTATTAATTGGAATGAATAAATCTGAGTTATCATCACAGATATCTACTTCTGCAAGAGAAGGGAAAATAATTCTGGATTATTTAATTAGTACCGGTTATATAGAACAAGAACACTATTTTGTTAAAAGTAAAGAGTTTAAAGTGAAGTTAACAAATGAACAAACACAATTTTTAAATGAATTGTTAAAAAACTTATCATCTGATGGGTTGAAGGTTAATAGCATTGATCACTATTTTGACGATAAAATGGATAAACAGGATTGGATAGAATTTTTAATACAACAACAATATATCGTTCAGCTAACGAGTGAGTTATATGTTGAGAAGGAAGCATTTCATGAAGGGATCTCTTTGTTGAAACGTTCGACCCAGGAAACATTTGAAGTCAAAGAGGCGAAAGAAACACTTGGACTTTCTAGAAAGTATGTCATCCCTTTTCTAGAGAAATTAGATAAATCTAAGTATACGATTAGATTGGACCAAAAGCGTAAGTGGATTTAAAGTAAGGGTCCCCCAGTTAAGCTGGGAGACCCTTGTTTTAGTCTACATAAATTGCAGATTCATTTTTTTCAGTAACATAACCAATTATTTTTGCACGATGACCTGTTAGTTCATTAATGTATTGTTTTGCTTCTGACTCTTTCATAGAAATGAGTAACCCACCAGAAGTAATAGCATCAGATAGAACGAGCCTGTCAATCTCGTTTAATTGATTGTTAAATGAAACGTGGCTTTTTAGCCACTCTAGGTTAGCTTTAGAACCTCCAGGTATGGCTCCTTGTTGAGCTAAATCAATAGTACCTTTAATGACAGGTATTTCTTCGTAATTAAGTTTCATGGATACACCACTTGCATATGCCATTTCATAGCTGTGGCCAAGTAGACCAAAACCTGTTACATCTGTGCATGCATGAACTGAATAATGTTTAAATAATTCACTAGCTTGTTTGTTTAATAACTGCATCCACTTAATGGCTTCATTTGCAATGTCATTTGATGCAAGTCCTTTTTTTATACCTGTTGTGATTATACCAATTCCTATAGGTTTCGTTAGAATTATAACGTCACCTGGTTGTGCTTGATCATTTCGAGTAATAAGATCCGGGTGGGCGAGGCCAGTAACAGATAATCCAAATTTTGGCTCATCATCATCAATTGAATGACCACCTATAATTGAGCCGCCTGCTTCATGAACTTTATCTTCCGCACCTTGTAAGATTTGAGCGAGCACGTGACTGCCATATTTTTTTACATTAAAACCAACGATATTTAATGCAGTCTTAACATCTGCACCCATAGCATAGACATCACTTAATGAATTAGCTGCAGCAATCTGACCAAAAGTATAAGGGTCGTCGACAATGGGTGTGAAATAGTCAACGGTTTGAACCATCGCTAGTTCATCAGTTAATCGATAGACACCGGCATCATCTGAATGATTTTGACTATAGATTACGTTTGCATCCTCTTGATGAGTATTAACTTGACTCAAAACTTGAGTCAGTTCGCTCGGGGCGAGTTTGCAACCTCATCCAGCTTTGGTTGACAATGAAGTTAATTTTATAATTTCATCTTTATGGCGCTTCACCAATCTCACCCCCTTAATTTGTTATTTACATTATACTAAAACTGTTAATAGTTGAAAAAGTAAAACTCTTTTAATATTCTTAAATTAATGTAAAGAAAAGGGGGATTCATCATGGAACATAAAGTAACCATTGAATTTTGTATGATGTGAAACTACGCACCAAAAGCTGCGAGTCTCGCAGACAGTCTATTTTCTGAATTTCATCATAACATTAGTGAAATGAAACTTGTTCCATCATCTGGTGGTGCATTTGAAGTCATCGTAAATGAACATAAATTGTATTCTAAACTAGATACGGGTGTATTTCCAAAACATGATGATATAATAGAGTTATTGAAAGAGAAAGAAGAAAGTACGCGATAACATTTCGCGTACTTTTTCCATATTTAATCGAAAGGTAATGTGTGCTTATGAAGAATTTATTTAGATTAATACCTTCTATTCACGACATTCTACATTCAGATGAAATGCAAAAACTAAAACAGGAGCAAGGGTTGCCTGAAACCTTTTTAAAAAGACGAGTCAACCAAGTAGTAGATGATATCAGAGAAGAGCTACTAAAGAATGAGTTGTCATTTGAATCAAAAAATGAAGCCTTAATTGTGATTCAAAATCGAGTGGTACATAACATAAAAAAATATTTATCTGATCGAATAGAACCTGTCATAAATGGTACAGGGACTATTTTACACACTAACTTAGGACGAGCTCGATTATCTGAAAAGGCCATTCATCAAGTGGTTCAAGTAGCTAAGCATTATTCTACTTTAGAATTTGATCGAGATTCTGGAGAACGAGGTTCTAGGCATGATTTAGTTGAAGAACTTATAAAAGAATTAACTGGTGCTGAAGCGGCTATTGTCGTTAATAATAATGCTGCGTCTGTCTACATGGTATTAACGGCGTTTGCAAAAAATCATGAAGTTATTGTCTCAAGAGGTGAATTAGTTGAAATCGGTGGAAGCTTTAGAGTGTCTTCTATTATGGAAGAGAGTGGAGCTTTATTAAAAGAAGTCGGCACAACGAACAAAACCCATCTTTTTGATTATGAGAAAGCCATTAATGACCAAACCAGCCTAATGATGAAAGTTCATACGAGTAATTTTCACATGGTTGGTTTCACGGATCAAGTCACCAGGGAAGATTTAGTTGAATTGGGTAAAGACCATCATGTGATGACATATGAGGATCTTGGAAGTGGTATGGTCTATGACTTAACAAGACATGGTATAGGAAAAGAGCCGCTAGTAATGGACGTTCTTAAGTCAGGAATTGATTTAGTGTCGTTTAGTGGTGATAAATTATTTGGTGGCCCCCAAGTTGGTATTATTGCAGGAAAAAAGCAATATATTAAACAATTAAAGAAACACCAGCTTGCTAGAGTACTAAGAGTTGATAAGATGACTTACGCTGCACTTGAATCTACTTTAAAACAATGGTTACAACAAGATTTAAATATTCCCACTATTAGAGACTTATTAATAACAAGGGAGGAACTTCAGAAACGAGTTAAACTTTTTATTCGTCGGTATTATGAATGCCATCATAAAGGTTTGACATTAAAAGAAATCCCGCTTAAGTCAATGGTTGGTGGAGGAACGTTGCCAGAGATTGAATTAGATTCATATGGTGTTTCAATCACAAGCAGACACTTAAGTGCTACAAAACTAAAAAGTAAATTACGAAATTTAAAACCGCGAATTATTGCTAGAGTTGAACAAGAACAGGTTTTGTTAGATTTTCGAACAATTACACCTGAAGAGGAAGTTATTATCTTGAAAAAATTGGTTGAAATTGATTAAACCAAGTCTTTAAAGCATTAAATCTATAAAAATGCATTCAAATGTTTTACTTCTCGTATAAATTCAGATAAAATGTAGAAGTGCGGAAAAAGAGTGATTCTATTTCAATAATAAGAATCATCTATTAAACTACATATTTTCATTAAGGGGGTAAAAACGTGACAGCAAATGCCTTTAATGCAAAAAAGCAATTTGAATTGAATGGTAAGACGTATAACTATTATCATCTAAAAGCATTAGAAGAAAAAGGCTTAGGCAAGATCTCTAGGCTACCTTTCTCTATTCGTGTTCTTTTAGAATCAGTTTTACGTCAACATGATGGTCATGTTATTAAAGATGAACACATTGAAAAATTAGCTAAATGGGGAAAAGGGGAATCAGTAGATGTTCCTTTTAAACCATCACGAGTCATTTTACAGGACTTCACAGGAGTTCCTGCAGTAGTAGATTTAGCTTCTCTACGTAAAGCAATGGTAGATATGGGTGGAAGCCCAGACCAGATTAACCCAGAAGTACCAGTGGATCTGGTTATCGACCACTCAGTACAGGTTGATCAGTATGGTACTCCAAATGCACTAAAAGCAAATATGGAAATTGAATTCGATCGTAACAAAGAACGTTACGAGTTCTTACACTGGGCTCAAAAAGCCTTCGATAACTATCGTGCGGTTCCACCAGCAACAGGTATCGTACACCAAGTTAACTTAGAATATATTGCTAACGTTGTACATGAACAACAACAAGATGATGGTACGTATGATGCGTTTCCTGACACACTTGTAGGTACTGACTCTCATACGACAATGATCAATGGTTTAGGTGTACTTGGTTGGGGTGTAGGTGGTATTGAAGCTGAAGCTGGAATGCTTGGTCAACCTTCATACTTCCCAACACCAGAAGTTGTCGGTGTAAAATTAAAAGGAAGCTTCCCAGAAGGTACAACTGCAACTGACTTAGCACTTAAAGTCACTCAAGTGTTACGTGAGAAGAAAGTTGTTGGTAAATTTGTTGAATTCTTCGGCCCTGGTTTATCTGAGATGCCACTAGCAGATCGTGCAACAATTTCTAACATGGCTCCTGAATATGGTGCTACTTGTGGTTTCTTCCCAGTTGATGAAGAATCATTAGATTACATGCGTCTAACTGGACGTTCAGAAGAACAAGTTCAACTTGTAAAAGAATATTTACAAAAGAACGATTTATTCTATACACCAGATCAAGAAGATCCAGAATTCACTCAACTAGTTGAGATTGACCTTTCTGAACTTGAACCAAACTTATCTGGTCCAAAGCGTCCACAAGACTTAATTCCTTTATCTCAAATGAAGAAGTCATTTAATGAAGCTTTAACAGCTCCTGCTGGTAACCAAGGCTTCGGACTTTCTGAAGATGAAAAGGATAAAGAAGCAGTTGTTAAATTTAACGATGGTAAAGAAGTACCTATGAAGACTGGTGCTGTTGCTATTGCAGCGATTACGTCTTGTACGAATACGTCTAACCCACACGTAATGTTAGGTGCAGGTCTACTAGCTAAAAATGCAGTAGAAAAAGGATTAAACGTACCTGATTATGTTAAAACATCATTAGCTCCTGGTTCTAAAGTAGTAACGAACTACCTAGAGAACTCAGGTTTAATGGAATATTTAAATGAACTAGGTTTCAACCTAGTTGGTTACGGTTGTACAACATGTATCGGTAACTCTGGTCCGTTACTACCGGAAATTGAAGAAACAATTGCAGAATCCGATCTAACTGTTGCTTCAGTACTATCTGGTAACCGTAACTTTGAAGGTCGTATTCATCCATTAGTTCGTGCAAACTACTTAGCATCACCACCATTAGTTGTGGCGTATGCTCTAGCAGGTACAGTAGATGTCGACATCTTAAACGAACCATTAGGTCAAGATAAAGATGGCAATGATGTTTACTTTAAAGATATCTGGCCTTCATCTGATGAAATCAAAGCGGAGATTGAAAAGGTTGTAACACCTGAAATCTTCCGTAAAGAATACGAAGAAGTATTCAATTCAAACGAAAAATGGAATGAAATCCAAACAACAGATGAACCTCTTTATGAGTGGGACGATGATTCAACTTACATTCAAAACCCACCATTCTTTGAAGAAATGTCTAAAGATCCAAAAGAGGTTACGCCGCTTAAAGGAATGCGCGTAGTTGGTAAATTTGGTGACTCTGTAACAACAGACCACATTTCACCAGCAGGTGCTATTCCAAAGGATATGCCAGCAGGTAGATATCTAATGGATAAAGATGTATCTCCTCGTAACTTTAACTCTTACGGTTCACGTCGTGGTAACCATGAAGTTATGATGCGTGGTACGTTTGGTAACATTCGTATTCGTAATGAAATTGCAGGAGGTAAAGAAGGTGGCTTCACTACTTACTGGCCAACAGGTGACGTTATGCCTATTTACGACGCTGCAATGAAGTATAAAGAAGATGGTACCGATCTATGTGTCATCGCAGGTAAAGATTACGGTATGGGAAGCTCTCGTGACTGGGCAGCAAAAGGTACTGACCTATTAGGTATCAAGACCGTTATTGCTGAAAGCTTTGAGCGTATCCACCGTTCTAACCTTGTTATGATGGGCGTATTACCACTTCAGTTCCAAGATGGTGACAGCATTGAATCTCTAGGTCTAACTGGTAAAGAAACATTTGATGTTCAAGTAACAGAAGATGTTAAACCACATGATTTAGTCAAAGTTACCGCAACTGATGAAGATGGTAATACTAAAGAATTTGAAGTAATTGCACGTTTTGATAGTGATGTAGAAGTTGATTACTACCGTCACGGTGGAATTCTTCAAATGGTTCTACGTAACAAGCTACAAAATGCATAATATTAGCAACTTTAAAAGCACATCGCTATTAGCGATGTGCTTTTATTCTTTATGCTTGTTTACGGTCGTGATTTTCACGCATCCAGTGACGATGTTGTGCAACGGCGTCAATAAAAGCTTGATTGAATTGTGTTAAATCATGAGCATCATTAACTGTCACTACTCCTAAGTTAGAATATACTTCTCCGGTATGATCATTTGTATAAGCAATATTTTTAACTAATGTATTTGCTAATAGTTCCAAAGCTTCGTTCGTTGCGCCTATCGGTTTAGCATGAGCAAATGTGTCATTAACGAAATCTTTTGCTTCCTTATAACCACTTAACATATCTATATGCTGCCCACCTGGTATAAATAAAGCATCATACATAACTGAATGACTGTTTGCAAAGCTTTTATGTGGTTCAATTTGGTCACCTTCAGCACTGTTAACAGGGCTGAATGTTTTGCTGATGAATTCCAAATGAACGTGTTGTTTTTCACATGCGACCATGATTTGTTTTAATTCGTTATAGTTAAATCCTTCATCAACTAGTACAGCTACTTTACGTGTTTCGGGTGATTTATTGGTGTTTTCCTGGCTCAGTGCAGGAGATGTTTCAGTTATGGCCGCATTATTCTTTTTAGTAGGTTGGTTGGCTCCTATACCTTTCGCAATCTCTTTGGCAAGATCATGATCAACTTGGTTAAACATATCAACAACTTTTTGACGAATTTTTTTATCTTTCACATTACCAACTTCAAAATAGAAGGCTTTAATGATATGTTTCTTTTCTGCAGGCGACATACTATTCCAAAAAAGTCTTGCTTGACTAAAGTGATCATTAAAACTTTCACTGCGTGTACGAACTTTTCTACCGTCCACCTTCTCTTGATAATGTTCATATCCACCATCCTTACCAGGAGCTGGTGTGGGATCATTTTGGCGGATAGAATTTGGAAAATAGGATACTTTTCCTTTGTCGATTGTCATTCTATGAAAGCCATCTCGCTGATTATTGTAATACTGAATAATAGGTCTATTAATTGGTATTTCATGAAAGTTAGGCCCGCCTAATCGTAGTAATTGAGTATCTAAGTATGAGAATAAACGTCCTTGTAGAAGGGGATCATTTGTAAAATCAATACCTGGAACGACATTACCTAAGTGGAAAGCTGCTTGTTCAGTTTCAGTGAAAAAATTATCCTGATTACGGTCAAGAGTCATTTTGCCAACTATTTTTACAGGTACTTGTTCTTCTGGCCAGATTTTAGTAGCATCCAAAATATCAAAATCGAAATCAAATTCTTGTTCTTCCTCAATTACTTGGAGTCCTAGTTCAAATTCCGGATACTCACCATCATTAATAGCATCCCATAAATCTCGGCGGTTAAAGTCTGGATCTTTACCCGCGATTTTCTGTGCCTCATCCCAGGTTAAAGAATGAACACCAAGTTTAGGCTTCCAATGGAACTTAACAAATCGTGCTTTACCTTCTGAATTGACTAATCTAAAGGTGTGTACCCCAAATCCTTCCATCATTCTGAAACTCCTTGGAATCCCTCGGTCTGAAAGTAACCACATAATCATGTGTGCCGTTTCTTGATTATTGACGACCCAGTCCCAAAATGTATCATGTGCTGCAGAAGCTTGAGGAATTTCATTATTTGGTTCAGGTTTGATGGCATGGACCAAATCTGGAAACTTAATGGCATCTTGAATAAAGAATATAGGCATATTATTGCCCACTAAATCAAAGTTTCCTTCTTCGGTATAAAATTTTGTTGCAAAACCTCTGACATCACGGACCGTATCCGCAGAGCCCCTAGAGCCCACGACAGTTGAAAACCTAACAAAGACGGGTGTCTTAACATTTGGATCTTGAAGGAATTTAGCTTTAGTTAGGTCTGTTAATGGCTCATAAACCTGAAAGTAGCCGTGCACCCCAAAGCCTCTAGCATGTACGACTCTTTCTGGAATGCGTTCATGATCAAAGTGAGTTACTTTTTCACGGAAGTGAAAGTCTTCCATTATGGTGGGGCCACGTTCACCTGCTTTTAGTGAATCAGAGGTATTTGATACCTTTGTTCCTTGATTTGTTGTTAAATCTTGACCCTCATGATCTACTTTAAAATCTTCTAATTGTTGTTGTTTTTTATTAGGTTCGTTTTCAGGTTGTTTAGTCATACTGATAACCTCCTTG
Source organism: Piscibacillus salipiscarius (assembly GCF_042685285.1). Classification (NCBI taxonomy): domain Bacteria; kingdom Bacillati; phylum Bacillota; class Bacilli; order Caryophanales; family Bacillaceae; genus Piscibacillus; species Piscibacillus salipiscarius. The sequence goes on from NZ_JBHUMZ010000016.1 coordinate 269,116, forward strand.
TAAATTCTAATGTATAGTTTGTCTTTTTCCTATTTACTTATTCCAAATTTAGGAACATCTTTAACAAAGTTTTCACTAGTTTTGATCAAATCAAATTCTCCTAGGGTGTAATTTTTGTTAAGATAAGGTTGTGATAATAAGTAAGTGTTCTAATGTGGGCAAGGAGGCACAACACGTTGATTTGGAAACGAATATTTGCAATAGGAATTATAGTAATCTTATTAAGTATCGTTGTTTATAATACAGCTTTTTCAAGTGACAAAAGCGAAAATGAGGATTCAATATTCATCGTACCTGAAGGAATGGAGGTTGAATCTGGAGGAACAGATGTGGGAGATATGGCACCTAATTTTCAATTGGAAAATATGGAAGGTAAGAAGGTACAGCTTCAAGACTATAGAGGTAAAAAAGTTTTCTTGAACTTTTGGGCTTCTTGGTGCGGGCCATGTAAGGAAGAAATGCCACATATGCAGAAATTTTATGAAGAATACGGAGACGAAGTAGCTGTACTGGCAGTTAATACGAATGAACCAGTATTAGATAATGCTAGAAAATTTGTAAAAGATTACGAACTGACGTTTCCGATACTTCTTGATAAAACAACCGAAGTAGCAGCTAGGTATAAAATTCCTAATTTGCCAACGACCTATTTTATTAACACAAAAGGTGAGATTCAGTTGCAAAAGAAATCAGGTCCTATGACATATGATGAAATGGTTCAAAAAATGGAAAAGTTAGATTAGTATAAGTATATTTTACCAACATAATGGTCAAACTATTTGCAAAAAGGAGACGATTATGTTGCGTAAAAAGGATTTTGTCACATTCCAATCTTTAATTGAAAGTGAAAAAGAAAAAATCATGAAAAACCCTGATGAGATGGAACGGATTTACGATAAGCTTGATGAGCGACTAGGTATTATTAAAAATAATGAAAAACATGCATAGTAATGGTCACACTTCACATATTAAAAACAAAATGTGAAGGAGATGAATGTGCATGACAAATCGCAATCAACCTAAACCTGACGATCGTTCTGATAATGTGGAAAAAATTCAATCGAACATTCAAAATACGATCGAAAATATGGAAGAAGCTGAAGAATCAATGGAATCAGCTTCAGAAGAACAAAAGCAACAAATCCAAGCAAAAAATGAAAGAAGACGTCAATCAATTAAAGGGTTAAGGGAAGAAGCGAGTGACGAAGCGAAAGATCATTAAAAAGTTGGCTTATGGCCAACTTTTTTATTTGTTATGTTAAACTTTAATATGTGAATGACTATTATTTCAGTTAACATTTTAGATTAAGGGAGAGTTCGAAGCATGGTCATCAATGAAACAAACGTCAAAGTTAGATATCAAGAAACTGATCAAATGGGAGTTGTCTATCATGCAAATTATCTTGTATGGTTTGAAATTGGACGAACCCATTTAATTGAACAATTAGGGTTTAGTTACGCACAGATGGAAAATGAGGGCGTAGTTTCACCAGTACTGGATATTGAAGCCAAGTATAAACAAGCGATTCGTTATGGTCAAACCGCTAAAGTAAAAACATGGATTGATCATTACGACGGTTTTAGAGTCATATATGGTTATGAAATTTATTCTGAAGATGGAACATTATCAGTTACAGGTAAATCTACTCACGTATGTGTGAAAAAATCTAATTTCAGACCAATCTCAATTAGAAAGCATTTTCCTGATTGGCATGAGGCATATTTAGAAGCTGTGGAGGAGTAAGATATGGCCTTTGGATTAAAAAGAGAAGAGCTAAAAGAATGGAAAAAGAGAGTTCAGGCAGGAGAAATCGCTTTTATAACACATTATTGGTTAGATGAACGCTTTCCAAATATGAAGACTGTAACAAAAGTAGGTTGTAGCGATATAGATAAATTAATAAAGTGGGGAAGGAAACACGGGCTTAATCCTAAATGGATACATAAAGATGAGAAGTACCCACATTTTGATTTAATCGGTTCATTTCAAGAAGATGTTTTAAGAGCTGAAAATAAGCTAGATCAACTGAGTCGGTTTAAATAACTCCGAGGCTTGTACAAAATATATATTAATCTAGAAGAAGACGAATATTAGAGGAGAGATCAATCCCTAATATTCGTCTTCATTATTTAGCTGCGTCAAAATGCTTCGCTTTCCGCAGGCACGGCGCGGGCTTCCCCAAACTCACTCCCGTTCGTTTGGCGTGATTTTCAGCTCGTGCTGTTCCTGCAGGAGCATTCCTATCGAATCAGGTTTTCACCTCTTGAATTAAAAAGGG
>NZ_JBHUMZ010000017.1:0-81297 GCF_042685285.1 Piscibacillus salipiscarius
AATTATATACGACCTTTTTCAAAATTAAATTGCCACAGCCCTGTTGAATACAGGACCGTGGCAGCATAGGTGTTTTTTCTTGTCTCATTTCCCTGGGTCAGTTCAGTTTGCTAGAGGTTTAAACACTTAATAATTAACGTAGCTCGTAGGATTTACTCGAGCACCATTTTTATAAACTTCGAAATGCAAATGAACTCCAGTGGACCTTCCGGTACTGCCCATCACACCAATTTTTTGTCCGCGCTGCACCGTTTGACCGCTATTTACGCTAAGACTATTCATGTGGGCATACATCGTTTTTAGTCCGTTATTGTGATTAATGACAACCTTATAACCATAAGCTCCATCATAACCAGCAAACGTTACAGTACCATTATCAGCAGCTTTAATCGTTCTGTTACTAACACCTGAAATGTCAATTCCTTTGTGGTAACTTCCCCAACGGCTACCCATGTTACTAGTGATAAAACCACCAACAGTTGGTTTAGCAAATTGGCCAGTTCCTCTAGACGGAACCTCTTTCGTTCCTTTTAAAACGATTTCCTCTGTAGGTTCTTTTACAACTTCTTCATCAATTTTTTTCTTTTTAACTACTTCATTATTTTTAGTTGTTATACGATAGGTAATTTTCTTTTTACCTTTTTCACCTTTTTGCTTGATCTTTGTTTGACCTTTGAATAATGAATCCGTACTCTTAGTTTTTGTTTCAAAATCAATTGATTCTTTCTCTGATTTTTCAACTGTGTAGCTTACATTAATAAATGGCTTATCAGCTTCAACCTTAACTTTCTGACCTACTTGAACAACTGAGTCTTCATTAATATCAGGGTTCATATCCATTAACTTTTGTACAGATAAATCATACTTCGATGCTACTTGACTTAGCACTTCGTTTTCCTTAATGGTATGTATTGCTTCCCCTTTTGTACCACGTTCCAGCATTTTTTGTAGCTGTTTTACTGATAGTAGTTTAGTAGGATTGACGCCTTCTTTTACAACTTTAAGATTTTCAGTTAATCCTATATCAAGTACAACCGAACCATCATTTAAAGTGAGTTTAGAATCCTCTTTTTCTTTTTTCTGTTCCTTTGTTGTTTGATTCTTAGCAATATCTGAAGGAACTCGTTCTAATATTGGAGATACAATTTGATCTTCTTTCATTTTCAGAAACTGAATTTCCTGATTAAGTTCTTTTGGTAGATATTTATTAACTACATTGTTAATTGCCTTATTGGCTTCATTTAGATTACCAACATATCCAATTACTTGATCCTTCATTTGGAGCTTAATAGCAGTAGCATTAAACGATAACACTTCATCTAAATGATTTTTAACTTCTTTCGTCTCATCTTTAGTAGAAAAGACTAATTCTCCAACATAATCAATCTTTTGTTCTGGCATTAACTCTATACCATCATAATTTTGTTCTTCAGAATCTAATTTAGATTCTACAAAACTTTTAACACTCTCTACATCTTTAACCGTTCCAACATGTTCTCCATCAACATATACGTGATGAACTTCTAAGAAACTTTTATCTATTGAATCTGCATATACTGTTCCAAAGGCAACCCCTGTGCCTAAACAAGTAATAATTAGTGTTTTCTTGACCATCGATAAGTCTTTAAACTTACTCAGGCCTCGTTTGACTCTCCCAAATATCTTTTTCACGACCATTTCCTCCAAAAAACGACTTATATCTACTCTTGAAACTTTCTTAATACATCTCGTATACACATATATAATCTACCATAAGGAAAATATTAAATTAAACCTTTAGTAGCATATTGTAAACAACTTGTATAGAATCTAGAAAATATTTGAAATTACTCTGTTTAAATTGAAACTTATAGTGTAAAATGACACTGTTTAAATAGTAATATTCTGAATAATTGCAACTTCTGTAATATACCTGTAAAGTAAAAATTTAAATCTGTTATATAAAAGAAAAAACACAGATCGTCTGTGCTTATTAGTGGTGGCTCGGGACGGAATCGAACCGCCGACACACGGATTTTCAGTCCGTTGCTCTACCGACTGAGCTACCGAGCCGTGAATATTAGATTGCTTTACTTAAATGGCGGTCCGGACGGGACTCGAACCCGCGACCTCCTGCGTGACAGGCAGGCATTCTAACCAGCTGAACTACCGGACCAATTGATGCGGACAGCGTTAATATTATCACAGTAATAAACAATTTGACAAGCTTCTTTTAATTATTTCTATAAAAAACTTAAAGTTTCATTTTTCATATAATTATGACATTAGGCACGTAAGGTCGTTTACGTGCCTAGCTTGTAATTGTTATTTAGTTATAAATTTCTTTCTGTACAATTGTTTGTTCGCGATCTGGACCTACTGAAAAGATTGAAATTTGAACCCCGATTAACTCCTCAATACGTCTGAGGTATTTTTGGGCGTTTTCAGGTAATTCATCAAACCTTCTGACGTGAGTTATGTCTTCACTCCATCCAGGTAACTCTTCATATACTGGCTTGCAATTTTTTAATTCTTTAGAGCTTGCAGGGTAATATTGAATCATCTCTCCATTTAGCTCGTAACCCACACAGATTTTGACTTGGTCTAATCCACTTAACACATCTAGACAATTTAATGATAAATCAGTTAAACCACTCACTCGTTTAGCATGATTAACCACAACTGTATCAAACCACCCAACACGCCTAGCTCGGCCTGTGGTTGTACCATATTCATGGCCAACTCTTCTAATTTGTTCTCCTACTTCATCATGTAACTCTGTTGGAAACGGTCCATCCCCAACTCTAGTCGTGTAAGCTTTTGACACTCCAACAACTTTATGAACTTGATTTGGCCCTACCCCACTTCCTGTAGCTACACCAGCTGCAGATGTGTTAGATGATGTAACATAAGGATACGTTCCTTGATCAATATCTAACATCACCCCTTGAGCCCCTTCAAATAAAACGTGGTTCCCTCTTTCTATTGATTTTTCTAATTCGATAGAAGTTTCCACAATATATGACTTAAGAGCTTCCCCATATGTTAAATATTCATTTAAAACAGCTTCAACATTTACTGGCGTATGATTGTAAACTTTTTCAAACCAAATATTTTTCTCTTCAACTTGATACTTGATTTTTCCTTCTAACGTATCTGGCTCTAATAAATCAGCCATTCGAATGCCCATTCGATTGATTTTATCAGAATAGGCTGGTCCAATTCCTTTTTTAGTAGTACCAATCTGTCTTTCTTTACCTTTGGCTTCTTCTTGAAGGCGATCTAGTTCCATATGATATGGCATAATGACATGTGCTCTACTACTAATCTTTAATTGCTCAACAGGCATGCCACTTTCTTTAACATAATTCATCTCCTCTAGTAATTTCTTAGGATTAATGACCATACCATTTCCTAAGATGCACACTTTATTTGGATTAAATATACCTGATGGAATCAGATGAAGTTTATACGTTTGATCTTTAAACTGAATAGTATGTCCAGCATTATCGCCACCTTGATACCGAGCTACTACATTGGCTTGTCTAGCGAGAAAGTCTGTAATTTTACCTTTACCTTCGTCGCCCCATTGTGTCCCAATTATTACTGCCGTTGTCATATGAGGACCTCCTAATATTAAGAAATAACTTTAATCCAAAGGTTATTTTATCAGCAAATTAACTTTTATTCAATGAATGACGAACATTGATATAAATTTTTAGTATTTTGTACGTTTTTCATTCATCTTAAATAGAGGTTTTTCATGATCAAACAAAAAACACCGATATGACTTTATAGTCACAATCGGTGTTAGCTTAAATATCTAAGCAGGCGGAATATCCGCTTCATTATATTTTCGGTCTAAATCGACGAACTTGTTGTACTCTTTAACAAAAGCTAATTCGACAGTTCCAATTGGTCCATTTCTTTGCTTAGCAATAATAATTTCAATGATATTTTCTTTCTCTGTATCATCATTATAATAATCATCACGATATAAAAACCCGATAATATCTGCATCCTGCTCAATACTTCCTGATTCACGAATGTCAGACATAATTGGTCGTTTATCTTGTCTTTGTTCTACACCACGTGATAGCTGTGACAACGCGATGACTGGAACTTCTAATTCACGTGCCAATGCTTTTAGCTGACGAGAAATTTCAGATACTTCCTGCTGTCTGTTTTCACGGCTAGATCCGCTTCCCTGGATTAATTGTAGATAATCGATTAATACCATCCCTAAGCCTGATTCTTGTTTAAGACGGCGACATTTTGAACGAATTTCACTTACTTTAACACCAGGTGTATCATCAATATAAATTCCTGCGTCAGATAAACTACCCATTGCCATGGTTAATTTACCCCAGTCTTCCTCTTGCAGGCTTCCCGTTCTTAGTCTCTGTGCATCAATATTGCCTTCAGCACATAACATACGCATGACTAACTGTTCAGCGCCCATCTCCAAACTGAAGATCGCACAATTCTCTTGTGCATGGATCGCCACGTTTTGCGCAATATTTAATGCGAATGCAGTCTTACCAACAGACGGTCTTGCTGCGATAATAATTAAATCGTTACTCTGAAATCCAGACGTGATATGGTCTAAATCTTTAAATCCTGTTGGTACACCAGTTACTTCTTCACTTTGGTGATGAAGCTGCTCGATATTATCATAAACATTTATGAGAACGTCTTTAATATTACGGAACTTTCCTGATGCTTTTTGTTGAGACACATCTAAGATTGATTTCTCAGCATAATCAATCAGTTCTGATAGATCATCTTTCTCTTCAAATGATTTAGTCACAATGCCTGTTGCTGTCGAAATGATTTGGCGAAGTACTGACTTCTCATCAACAATTTTAGCGTAATATTCTAAGTTTGCTGCTGTAGGAACAGATTCAGCTAATTCAGTTAAATACGTTACCCCGCCTACCTCTTCTAGCAGCTCTTGTTCTCTTAACTCATTCATGACCGTAACTAGATCAATTGGCTCCCCTTTATCTGTTAACCGAACCATCACTTCAAAAATCCTCTGGTGGCTAACTCGATAAAAGTCGTCATACTCTAATATTTCAGAAGCTTGTACAATAGCACTAGGTTCAAGAAAAATGGCGCCTAATACAGATTGTTCAGCTTCAATATTATGCGGTGGTGTTCGGTCCTGTGCGATCATATCTGACACATCGGTTCCCCCTTTAACGCGGAACAATTCCAATTAGACTTCTTTAACATGTACTCTTAGCGTTGCAGTTACATCTGGATGGAGTTTTACTGGTACATTTGTATAGCCTAGATTACGAATCGGATCGTCCAGTTCAATCTTTCTTTTATCAATTTTAATGTTATGGTTTTTCTTTAAGTCATCAGCGATGTGTTTACTGGTGACAGATCCAAATAATCGTCCACCATCACCAGATTTCGCCGTAAGTTCCACTGTCATATCTTCAAGTTGGTCTTTTAATATCTTAGCATCGTTAAGTATTTCCTGTTCTTTTTCTTTCTCTTTTTGCTTTTGACCTTCCAGCTGTTTTAAGTTGCCTTTTGTTGCTTCTACGGCTAAATTATTTTTTAGAAGATAGTTACGTGCATAACCCTCTGACACGTTTTTAACTTCTCCTTTTTTACCTTTTCCTTTTACATCTTTTGTGAAAATTACTTTCATTCTTCGTCCCCTCCTTCAAAGTACTCTTCAATGATCCCTCTAAGTTGCTCTTCGACTTGTTCAAGGGTGGTATCTTCAAGCTGTGTAGCTGCATTGGTTAAATGCCCGCCCCCGTTCATTTTCTCCATAATGATTTGTACATTGATTTCGCCTAATGAACGAGCGCTTACACCTATTTTACCATCATGACGTTTAGCAATGACAAATGATGCTTTTACATTACTCATGGTAAGGAGTGTATCAGCAGCTTGTGCAATAATAATCGCGCCGTAATTCTCATCCCGTAAACCTTTCGAGATCGCGATTCCTTCTCGATATACTGTCGCATTTTTTACAAGCTCACTACGTCTTACATAGACATCTAAATCTTCTTTTAATAAGTTCTGTACCAACACAGTATCTGCACCTTTTGAACGCAAATAGGATGCTGCATCAAATGTACGAGACCCTGTTCTTAAAGTAAATGATTTAGTATCTACTGTAATTCCAGCTAATAAGGATGTTGCTTCTAATACATCTAATTTAAGTGGTCCATCTTGATACTCTAATAGCTCAGTTACAAGTTCAGCTGTCGATGAAGCATAAGGCTCCATATAAACAAGGGTCGGTTCTTCAATGAACTCTTCTCCCCTTCTATGATGATCAATCACCACAATATGCTCAGTTTTATTTAACAAACGTTCTTCCATGACCATGGAAGGTTTATGCGTATCAACAACCACGATCAAGGTATCTTTCGTAACGATATCTAATGAATCATCTGGAGTGATAAACCAATCTTTTAAAGATTCATGCTCACCAATCTTATCCATTAATCGATGAACACCAGTATTAACTCCATCAGGGTCAAAAACAACATACCCTTTCTTTCCATTCTGTTGAGCCAGTTTTAAAATACCAATCGATGAACCGATCGAATCCATATCTGGTGTTTGGTGACCCATAATAAGAACTTTTTCACTTTCCCGCACCAATTCTCTTAATGCATGTGAAATAACTCTAGCACGTACTCGGGTCCGTTTTTCCATTGGGTTCGTTTTACCACCATAGAATTTAACGCGACCAGTATCATCTTTTATCGCTACCTGGTCCCCTCCACGTCCTAACGCTAAGTCAAGACTTGACTGGGCTAAATCACCTAGTTCAGGCAAGTCCGTTGTACCTCTTCCAATACCAATACTTAACGTTAACGGGACATTCTGATCAGAAATCAGTTCCCTTACTTCATCTAAAATTTCAAATTTAGTCTTCTCAAGCTGCGTTAGAATCTCTTTATTCATGACAGCGATAAACCGCTCTTGTGACGTCCGTTTTAAAAAGATTCCATAATCATTCGACCAATTATTTAAAATTGACGTAACCTCTGAGTTCAAATGACTTTTTGAGGTATCGTCCATTGCCTGAGTTAATTCTTCATAGTTATCTAAGAAAATAACTCCTAATATGGTACGTTCGTTATCATGTAGAGTCTCTAACTCAATTTGTTCCGTGCGGTCGAATAAATAAACCAAGCGCTCTTCAGTTTTTATAATAGCTTGAAAACGACGCTCACCAAGTGTAATCCACTTCTCATCTTCTTCATCTTTAGCAGCTAATTCAAGGGCTTCTGAAAAATCACTTAGATCTTCCCCAATTAATGAACGTTCACTATCAAAATAATCATTCATAAATGGGTTAGCCCACTCTATTTGAAACTCTTCATTAAAGAGAATTATTCCAAAAGGCATGCCCAATAAGGCTTCCTCGCCAACTTTTTTAACTCTGTAAGACAACGTTGAAATATAATTTTCAGTACGTTGTTTAATTAAAGCTTCCGTTCTATAAGTAATATACATTAAAACAGCGAGAACTAAAGCTAATACCGAACCAATTAACCATTGATAATAAATCACAATAATGGTTAAGACTCCGGCTAAACCATACAAGAGCCATATACTTTTGTTCTCCGTTAATTCCTTAACGTCATTCATAAATGAACTCATCTCCCAATCGATCGACTTTATTTCTTCTTCGTTAGTCGACCTCTTAGTTGCAATCCTAAATCAATTATACCTAATATTCTTAGTGGATAAAGAAGTAATATTGGCTGGATAATAAATAAAATGACTACAATCATAGGTACGACTTTTGGCCATTTCTTAACGTGCACTAAGAAAAAGATGAAAGATAAACCTTGTAAAGCTAATAATACTCCAGCTAATGTGGTTAAATTATCCGCTACTAAAAACATTGAATCTTCTGGTGATGGGAATATTAATAACAGAATGACTCCCGCAAAATAATACCAAATCAATGATACTGGTAATGAAAATTCTCTAAATGGAGGAAATTTTAGCTTATCTCCTTCCATTTTATTAATGATTTTATGACCTAACCACTGGGTAATCCAAGCAAAGGCTAAACCCGCTATCACAATCATAGATGGTATTTTGTAAATCATCAAATACATCTGTTCTCGGTATAGCTCTAAATCCTCTTCAGATAACTCACCGACTTGGTCGTAGAACGAAGTAAAAGTCTGCAAGCTTTCATCAATAGCATTTTGAATCTCTTGAGACCAATTGACTTGAAAGAAAAACTGGCTGAGAACATAGACCAGTACGATTCCGACTGAATAACCAAGTGTACCTAATGCCAATGTCTCATATGACTTGCGTTTTTGCTTCAATCCATATCCGATTGCACTACCGCCTAACCCCATTAATAAAGTGAGCGGAAGTGATATATATAGCAGAAAGATTGAGCTAATCGTCATCGTGATCACAAACATGATGACTGAATGACTTAACTCATGCTTATAAGTATAAATTAAAAATGGTATAGGTAATGTAAATAGGATGAAGATGCTTAAGACTGGTACAAAAAAAGCTACCAATAATAAGACTAAATATATTGCCCCATACATGATGCCATCTTTTGTTGCGTTGGAAGAATTCATGATTATATGTGCACCTCTAACTTTAAAACTAATCTATCTTACCTAATATTATTATTTTACATCATTTTTATGCTCAATCATATGTTTAAGCAAAAGAAAACAGCCATGGTTTTATACCGATTTTTATAATGAAAAAGAGGCAACGCTTATAAGCATTGCCTCCTAGTATTTATTATTCGCTAACATATGGTAATAAAGCCATTTGTCTAGCGCGTTTAATTGCTTTAGTTAATTTACGTTGATATTTTGCAGAAGTTCCTGTTACACGACGAGGTAAAATTTTACCACGCTCAGAAACGAAACGTCTTAATAAATCAATATCTTTATAGTCGATGTGTGTAATTCCGTTCGACTTGAAATAACACACCTTTCTACGCTTACGTCCACGACGTGCCATGTGATAACCCTCCTTTGATTACAATGATTGATTAAAATGGTAGATCGTCATCTGATATATCTACCGGCTCACCTTTTTCAGCAAATGGATTGTTATCATCTTGTTGAGATTGATTGAATCCACCTTGATTTTGATTTGGTGACCCTTGGTTTGATGTGTTTGGTGCTGGATTTCCTTGCATGTTTTGTCCACCTTGAGATGATCCTTTCGACTCTAAGAACTGAACGCTCTCAGCGACCACTTCAGTGATAAAAACACGCTTCCCATCTTGCCCATCAAAACTACGTGTTTGAATACGACCGTCAACACCAATCATACTACCTTTCTTCATATAGTTCGCAAGGTTTTCAGCTTGGCGTCTCCAAATAACACAGTTAATGAAGTCTGCTTCACGGTTCCCTTGCTGGTTAGAAAAAGGTCGATTGACAGCTACAGTAAAGTTCGCAACTGCTACTCCATTTGGCGTGTAACGTAAATCAGGGTCTTTGGTTAATCTTCCAACTAATACAACTCGGTTTAACACATCAAACACTCCTTATTGATCGTCTTCGCGAATTGCCATGTGACGAAGTACGTCTTCAGAGAACTTCGCTGTACGACCGAATTCATCAACTGCAGTAGAATCGCCTTCGAAATTAACAACAACATAATAACCATCACGGTAGTCATTAATTTCATATGCAAGACGACGTTGACCCATTTCATCAACATTTGTAATCTCCGCGCCATTATCAGTTAACACGCTGTGAAGACGCTCAACTTCAGCTTTACGAGCTTCTTCCTCAACATCTGGGCGGATGATATACATAATTTCGTATTTTGTCATCCGTCTTCACCTCCTCTTGGACTTTGCGGCCCCATATTTGATATGGAGCAAGGAGTAAATCTAATTACTCACAATAAAGTATTATATCAAATATACACTTATTAAACAACTATTAATTTGACCCAATCGTTACACGTTAAAACGGAAGTGAATAACATCGCCATCTTGAACGATGTATTCTTTACCTTCTAAGCGAACATTACCTGCATCCTTCGCTTTTGCCATCGAACCTGCTTCTACTAAATCATTATAAGAAACCGTTTCAGCACGGATAAACCCACGTTCAAAATCAGAGTGAATAATCCCTGCTGCTTGTGGAGCTGTCATACCTTTTCTAAATGTCCAAGCTTTAACCTCTTGCTCACCAGCTGTGAAGTAAGTTGCTAAACCTAACATATTATATGAAGCTTTAATCAATTGGTCTAATCCTGATTCCTCAATGCCAAGCTCTTGTAAAAATTCTTCTTTCTCTTCACCTTCTAATTCGGCGATCTCTGATTCCACTTTAGCGCAAACAACAATGACTTCTGCCCCTTCGTTCGCGGCATATTCTTTTACTTTTTGAACGTTTTCATTATCTTCTACATCTAATAACTCATCCTCACCAACATTAGCAACATATAAAATAGGTTTTATTGTTAGTAGATGTAGCTGTTTTACATATTTCTCTTGTTCTTTTGTAAATTCTATTGCGCGTGCTGGCTTCTCATTTTCAAAAGCGTCCTTCAACTTCTCTAATATCTCAAACTCATATTGAGCATCTTTCACTTTCTGCTTAGCCAATTTCGCTACTTTATCATAGCGTTTCATAATGGTCTCTAGGTCGGCTAAAATTAATTCTAAGTTGATCGTCTCAATATCTGAAATAGGATCTACATGACCAGACACGTGCGTGATATTTTCATCCTCAAAGCAACGAACGACGTGACAAATTGCATCAACTTGTCTGATATGAGATAAAAATTGGTTTCCTAAGCCTTCACCTTTACTTGCACCTTCTACAATTCCTGCAATATCTGTAAACTCAAACGAAGTTGGCACCGTTTTCTTAGGATTTACCATCTCCGTTAACGTCTGAAGACGATGATCTGGCACTTCAACAATCCCAACATTCGGATCGATTGTTGCGAATGGATAGTTTGCTGACAAAGCACCAGCTTGCGTAATCGCATTAAATAACGTTGATTTACCCACATTTGGTAAACCAACTATTCCTGCAGTTAATGACATTAATCTAACACTCCTTCAATTCCGTACCCAACCTAACAAGATTAGTCCATAACAATTATAGATTTATGAAAGTAAAAACACAAGTTATTAAGAAAATAAAAAAACAAAGGCCTATTTGCCTCTGTTTGAACAAAAAATGACTAGAAAATTAAAAAATGTTTCACGTGAAACATTTTTTTAGCTTGCTTTTTGAATAATTTTTTTTAGTTTCTTTTCAAATTTTTTTCTAGGTACTAACACACTATGGTTGCATCCTTGACATTTAATACGAATGTCCATCCCCATACGTATTATTTTCCACTCATTAGCACCACACGGATGGGGTTTTTTCATTTCTACAATATCATTTAAATCGTAGTTTTGATCAACCATTGTCACCATCCCTTTCTATCAATAAGTCTTCTAAGAATATTTTATCAAATTTTTCGTTCACTAGCTCGTTTAATTATTGGAAACAATAAAATCATAGCTAATACGTATATATTAATCAAGCCATATAAAGGATATAAATAACTAATTAAGTTTGAGAATCCAACTAGAGTGAATGGAACCGCTGCTAATATTAATAATACCCCCACGACTCCTTTACTCCACTTAAAGTATTCTTTTACTCGAGCAATCAATCCAAATAAACTAGTGATGGCCGTTGTATATATAGCAAACCATAATAATACTGACATAATAAAAAACATTTGAATAGGATAACCATTTAGTATCGCAAATAACGGGATTTCATAAAAAAACAACTGATCGGAAACGTGGATTAAGCTTATATTGTAAATATAAGACATAGTCCCTAGGATCAGTCCACTGCCAATACTAGCCACATAAATTTCTGTTTTACTTTCAATTTCTTTACCAATCGCACCGATGACTGCAATTAATGGAACAACATTTAGCGAAGTAAATGGAACAGATGACACCCAGTTAGATTGTTCCACATATTGATAAATCAATGGAACCTTTTCTTGATATATAAATACAATAAGAACAACTGCTAGTCCTAGTATTAACATCGGTAATAAAAAACGATTAATAGATAGGATTCCGCCCATTCCATACGGTATAACGACAACTAGCAAAACAATCATTAATACGACACCAATAAAATAAGGAAATTCTAGTATATGTAACGTTGCCCCACTTCCAGAGATCATAACAAACAACATCGTAAATAAGTATAATAGAATACCCCAATCATAAAAGTGCGCAAACCTCTTCCCCACTAATGTTTGTAACACAGGTAAATAATGTTCAGATTTTAATTCGTAACTTATAGTAAGGACTACAACACAACTTATGATAAACATAATGGTAAATAATAAAATACCTAGACCACTTTCATGCCCGAAAAACTCCCAAATTTCCCTTCCAGAAGCATAACCAGCACCAATCATGGTAGCCACTATAAGACCAATCCATTTAAAACCACCTATCATCCCTTCAACCCCTTATGTATATCTTTTTAATCGACGCCATATACTAGTAAAAATATGTACAAGGGGTTAAGAGTATGACTTCTATTAATAATCGTCCTACTTCAATGAATTTACCAACAGATGATACTTCATTTTGTTTAAATCTATTTAATACTATTAAAGAAACCATCAATGCGGATCAACCTATCATAATACTATGTATTGGAACTGACCGCTCTACTGGAGATAGTTTAGGGCCATTTATTGGACATTATCTATCACTCAAACCATTATCAAAGCTTCATGTATACGGCACAATAGATCAGCCTGTTCACGCAAAAAATCTGCATGAAACTATTAAATCTATTTATCAAACTCATTCAAACCCTTACGTCATTGCCATTGATGCTGCATTATCTAGTATGTCAAAAGTTAAATCTGTTGATGTAGTTTATGGTCCTTTACTCCCTGGTGCTGCTTTACAGAAAGAGTTACCTGCAGTTGGTGATATATCCATAAAAGGTTATGTTAATGTAAGTGGTTTTATGGAATTTAGTATTCTTCAAAACACAAGATTGTCTGTTGTCATCAAGATGGCAAAACAAATAGCTCAAGGCTTATATTATACAGATGTTTATTTGAAGCATCAGTCATCAATCTTTAAATTAAAAGGAGCTCAGTAATTTAAATTACTGAGCTCCTTTTATGAAAAAACATGTTGTACTTGAGTGTATATGTACAGTACAAATCCAACAGTAACTAAACTAGGTAATAAATTGGCTACTTTAATGTCAGTGATTTTGAGTAAGTTTAATCCAATCGCGAATATGAGTAGCCCTCCTGTTGAGGTCATATCTTCAATGAATAAATCTAATATGCTTTGCGGAATCCATTGATCGATTTGCGTCGCAAACAGAGCAATTCCACCTTCGTAAAGAATAACTGGTACGGCTGAGAACACTACACCAAATCCCATAGTTGTCGTTAATACTAACGCCACAAATCCATCGATGATCGATTTTGTATAGAGAATGCCGTGATCCCCTCTCAAACCACTATCAAGTGCTCCAACAACAGCCATAGCGCCTATAACAAATATTAAAGATGCTGTTACGAAGCCTTCAGCAATTCTAGATTGTTTACCAGGTTTTTTGAATTTTATCTCGATATGAGAACCTAATCGATTTAATTTTTCATCTAAATCAATTCCTTCACCTATTATGGCACCTGTCACTAAACTTAATAAGATAACGATGATTCGATCAGATGTTAACGCCATTGAAAAACCTATTAATAAGACTGTCAAACCAATTCCGTGCATAATTGTATCTTTTATTCGATCAGGGATTTTAGTAAAAAATAATCCAAATAGGGTTCCTAGTAATATGCATATTCCATTAACGATGACGCCCATGAATGCCAATTTCATCATCCTAACTTCTTGAGTTAACTACAAAAATGTTTCACGTGAAACATTTTAAAATAAAACTCGCCTATACGGCGAGTTTTATCACTTATATGCGATTAATTCTAATATTCGATTTAAATCATCTTGATCAAAATACTCGATTTCAATTTTACCTTTTCGCTTACCTTGTTGAATGTTAACACTTGTTCCGAAGAAATCTCTTAATTCAGCTTCTTTAGATGATATAAATACATCTTTCTTAGTTGTTTTCTTTTTCTTCTTTTGTTTCTTTTCATTAAGCTGTGTGATTAATTTTTCTACTTGGCGAACATTAAGATGCTCTTTTCGTATTTTATCAGCCACTAAAATGATTTCATCATCTTCTTTTAAAGCTAACAATGCGCGGCCATGCCCCATTGTCAGCTCTTTACTGTTGATCATCGCCCGGACTTTCTCAGGTAATGAAAGTAATCGCATCATATTAGCGATGTGCGGCCTACTTTTCCCTAATCGTTTAGCTAATTCATCTTGTTTAATATTTAATTCGTGAATTAAACGTTCATAAGCCTCCGCTTCCTCCATTGGACTCAAGTCCTCACGCTGGAGGTTTTCAAGAAGTGCTAATTCCATCATTTGTTCATCAGTTAGTTCACGAACAACCGCCGGAATTGACTTTAAGCCAGCTTCTTTAGAGGCTCTAAAGCGCCTTTCCCCTACTACAATCTCATAGCCCTTAATCGCTTTTCTAACAATAATTGGCTGAAGTACGCCATATTGCAATATAGAATCCTTTAACTCCTCTATTGCATCTGCTTCGAAGTTTTTTCTAGGTTGGTAAGGGTTTGGACGTATCTGTTTAATTTCTACTTCCTGTACGCTTTCTTCTTCAACACCGAAAAGCTCTTCTAAACCTCTACCCAACCCTCTGGCCATTTGCCATCACTTCCTTCGCTAATTCAGAATATATTTCTGCACCTTTAGATCTAGGATCATATGTAATGATCGGTTCACCGTGGCTTGGAGCTTCCCCAAGTCTGATGTTTCTAGGAACTATCGAATTAAAGACTTTGTCTTGGAAGTATTTTTTCACTTCTTCAATAACTTGAATACCTAAATTCGTTCTAGCATCTAACATGGTTAGTAAAACGCCTTCTATCATTAAATCTTGATTTAATCGTTTTTGAACTAAACGAACAGTATTTAATAACTGGCTCAAACCTTCTAGTGCGTAATACTCACACTGAACTGGGATAATGACACTATCAGCAGCAGTTAATGCATTTAATGTTAGAAGCCCTAATGAGGGTGGACAATCTATGATAATATAATCATAATCATCTCTAACGTTTTCTAATGATTTTCTTAATCTTAATTCTCTTGAAATAGTAGGAACAAGTTCTATTTCCGAGCCAGCAAGTTGTATGGTAGCTGGAATTGCATCTAAATTAGGTACATTAGATGAAACAAGAACTGACTTTGGATCTTCTTCCTCTATTAACACGTCATATATACAAGAGGACATATCTCCCTTGTTAATACCAATGCCACTTGTTGCATTTCCTTGTGGGTCAATATCTATTAATAAGACCTTATTACCTTCGTGCGCTAGACATGCACTCAAGTTAACAGCTGTTGTGGTCTTACCTACTCCACCTTTCTGGTTTGCAATGGCAATGACTTTTCCCATAATGTCACCTGCCCAATCTAAAAATTTTTCAATACTATTATTTTATCATGTTACCTAAAGAATTGTTAGATTTATATTGCAGAAAAAAATACCCATCTTTAAATAAGATGGGAAATATCCGTTATAAAACTACTTTTTTGGTATTTTTATTTTTATTTCATAGAACTCATCAGAGTCATTTTCTTCAGTTTTAACATCCATACCTGTATCTTTGACCATGCTTAACGACTGTCTAATTGTATTTAAAGCAATTCGAACATCTTTATTAACACCTTTTACTTGAGGTTTTTTCTTTTTGGTTGATTTATCTTCTTCAGGATTTAATAGATGCTTTACGTAATCCTCTGATTGTTTAACGTTCAGCTGTTTTTCGATAATTTCAGCTAACGCTTTTTCTTGCAATTCTGGATTACCTTTTAGGGCAATTAATGCACGTGCGTGGCGTTCAGTAATTTCTTTATTTAAGATCGATTGTTGAACGACACTCGGAAGCTTAAGTAAGCGCAATTTGTTAGCAATCGTTGACTGACTTTTACCAAGCCGCTGCGCTAATGCTTCTTGTGTTAATCCATGTATTTGAAGCAGTTGATCATACGCAATTGCTTCTTCTATAACCGTTAATTCCTCGCGTTGCAAGTTTTCAATTAATGCAACTGATGCCGTTTGAGTATCTGTCATATCTTTGATGATCGCAGGAATCTTCTCCCACTCTAGCGTTTGAACCGCTCTCCATCTTCTTTCACCGGCAATCAGTTCAAAACTTTCATCATCCTCAGATTTACGTACGACAATCGGCTGAATCATGCCATGTGTTCGAATTGTTTGTGCTAGTTCTTCAATTTTCTTGTCGTCAAAAATGGTGCGTGGCTGATATTGATTGGGTTGAATATCTTTAACTGGTAGTTCAACTATTTCGTTGTTATAGTTCTCTTCGCTTTTCGGTTCGTTTTTACCGAATAACTTACTTAACGAACTCATTTAGGCACCCACCTTCAAAATTCAATGAATCCTATTTTATCTCATTATGTATCTTAAAAAATGTAATGTTTCACGTGAAACATTACATTTTTGATCATAGCTATGATTAACTATATATGTGATCCACTAACCCTATTTTACCATATACTTCTGTTTAGTAGAAGTATATTTTGTAGAATAATAGAGTTAACTTTACGTCAAAATACCTTATAAAACGACATGTCACTTCTCTATTGGATCTTTATTTGGTGTCCCTGGTTTCCTAGGATATTTCTTAGGGGTTTTCCGTTTTTTATCTACGATCACAATATGTCGTTCACTCTGTTCAAGTGGCAACTCAAATGAATGAATCTGTTTCCATTCACCGCCTAGTGTTTTTAAGGCAAGTTCACCTTGTTCTTTTTCTTCTTCAAATTTGGCAGCCTTCATCATAATGAAGTTACCACCCGTTTTTACAAGGGGTAAACATAGTTCACTTAATACAGATGTCCTTGCTACTGCGCGAGCCATCACGACATCATAAGATTCGCGAAACTTTTTATTTTTTCCAAAGTTTTCAGCGCGGTCATGGTAAAAGGCTACATCAGATAACCCCAACTGTTCAGCAAGATGATTTAAAAAAGTAATTCGCTTTTTTAAGGAATCAACAATTGTAACCTTTAAATGAGGAAAAATAATTTTGAGCGGTATTGAAGGGAATCCCGCTCCAGCACCAACATCACAAACTGTTTCCACTTCGTTAAAGTCAAAGTAAAATGCAGCAGTAATGGAATCAAAAAAGTGTTTTAAATAAACTCCCTCTTGATCAGTTATGGCTGTTAAATTCATTTTCTTATTCCACTCAACTAAAATTTCGAAATATGTTTCGAATTGTTTTAGTTGTTGTTCAGTTAATTGTATCCCCTGGCTATTTAGTTCATTTGTAAAGTCTGTAATTTTCATATACATCCTCTATTCATTTGAAGCTTTTGAGCGAAGCCCTTGTTCAATATAAACTAATAAAATAGAAACATCAGATGGATTCACACCTGAAATACGTGAAGCCTGACCAACTGATAATGGACGAACTTTCTTTAGTTTCTCTTTTGCTTCAGTTGCAATACCCTGTATATCATCATAGTCAATGTGATCTGGAATACGTTTGTTTTCCATTTTACGCATTTTATCAACTTGTTGCATAGACTTCTCGATATAGCCTTCATATTTAACAATGATTTCAACTTGTTCTTCAACATCACTAGGAAGATCCACTTCATTAGGAACTAATTGTTTAATATGGTCATATTTTACTTCCGGACGTCTGAGTAAGTCAGATGCACGAACACCATCTTTTAGTGGAGATCCGCCAAGTTCCTCAATCATTTTTTGTACTTCTTGATTAGGTTTAATGATATGAGATTTTAAGCGTTTAACTTCAGCATCAATTAATTCTTTTTTCTTAGTAAAACGTCCATAACGCTCTTCTGGAATTAGACCATACTCATAACCAATATCAGTTAATCGTAAATCAGCATTATCATGGCGCAGCAATAAGCGATATTCTGCACGTGATGTGAGCAGACGATATGGCTCGTTAGTGCCTTTAGTCACTAAGTCATCGATCAGCACTCCAATATAAGCTTGTGAACGATCTAAAATTAATGACTCTTTTCCAAGTGCTTTTGCAGCTGCATTAATGCCGGCCATGATTCCTTGCCCTGCTGCTTCTTCATAACCTGATGTTCCATTAATTTGGCCAGCTGTAAATAAACCATCTATTTTCTTTGTCTCTAACGTTGGCCATAATTGAGTTGGTACAATGGCATCATATTCAATTGCGTAACCTGCTCTCATCATCTCAGCTTTTTCTAAACCAGGTACGGTTTCAAGCAGACGTTTTTGAATATCTTCAGGTAGAGATGTTGAAAGTCCTTGGACATAGACCTCCTCAGTGTTGCGACCTTCTGGCTCTAAGAAGATTTGGTGACGTGGCTTATCGTTAAAACGTACAATTTTATCTTCTATTGAAGGACAATACCTAGGGCCTGTTCCGCGTTCGGCACCAGAGTACATCGCTGAACGAGATAAGTTTTCATTAATAATTTGATGTGTGAACTCTCCAGTGTAAGTTAACCAACACGGAATTTGGTCTGTAATAAATTCTGTTGTTTCATATGAGAACGCACGTGGTTCTTCATCACCTGGTTGAATTTCTGTTTTTGAATAATCAATCGTATGACTATTCACTCGTGGTGGTGTCCCTGTTTTAAAACGTACAATATCAAAGCCGAGTTCCTCTAGTTGTTTAGATAACTTAACTGTTGCGCGTTGGTTGTTTGGTCCACTTTCATACTCAATGTCACCAATTAACACTTTTCCGCGCATAAACGTACCCGTTGTTACGATTACAGTTGGTGCATAATAAGCAGCTTTTGTTTCTGTTAACACACCTTTTACAACACCGTCTTCAACGATTAATTCATCAACCATTCCTTGACGAAGGGTTAAATTCTCTTGATTTTCAATTACTTTCTTCATATCTTGTTGGTAAAGAACTTTATCAGCTTGTGCACGTAAAGCACGGACGGCTGGCCCTTTACTTGTATTTAATAAACGCATTTGAATGTGCGTTTGATCAATTGTTTTACCCATTTGGCCGCCTAAAGCGTCAATTTCACGAACCACAACACCTTTTGCCGGCCCACCGATTGATGGGTTACAAGGCATGAATGCAATTAAGTCTAAGTTAAGTGTTAGCATAAGCGTTTTAGCGCCACGTTTAGCAGATGCTAAACCTGCCTCAACACCAGCATGCCCTGCCCCAATGACAATTACATCATATTCGCCTGCATTGTACATAATTTAAACCTCCTTTTAAAACCTTTCTATTTTCCAAGACAGAATTGAGAGAATAACTGATCGATTAACGATTCATGAACATTATCTCCAATAATTTCACCTAGTAACTCCCAGGTTCTTGTAATATCTATTTGAACTAAATCAAGCGGCATTCCCGCTTCAATACCGTTTAGAGCATCAGTTAAAGCAGATTCGGCCTGTTCTAATAACTGAATATGTCGCACATTAGAAACGTACGTTAAATCAGCAGAATCGAGTTCACCGTCAAAAAACGTATTCGCGATTGCTTCTTCTAATTCATCAATTCCTTGTTCTTGTAAAAGTGATGTTGTAATAACTGGTGCTCCATTAGCTGCTTGATTTACTGCTTCCATATCAATCTTTTGATCAAGATCAGTTTTGTTGACGATCACAATCACGTCCATACCTGCCGCCGCTTCAAATAAAGCAGCATCTTCTTTCGTAAACTCTTCATTTCCATTTAAAACGAGTAAAATGAGGTCTGCTTCTTTTAAAGCCTGACGAGACCTGTCGACACCAATTTTTTCAACAATGTCTTCTGTTTCTCGGATTCCCGCTGTATCAATTAATCTTAGAGGTACACCTCTAACATTGACGTACTCTTCTATGACATCACGAGTGGTACCGGGAATTTCTGTCACAATGGCTTTATTTTCATGAGCTAATTTATTTAATAAAGACGATTTACCAACATTAGGTCTGCCAATGATCGCTGTTGCAATTCCTTCTCTTAAAATTTTACCTTGTTTAGCTGTTTGAAGAATCTTATGAACTTCTTTTTTCACATAACTTGCTTTTTCAATCAGCACGTCATGCGTCATTTCTTCTACATCATCATATTCTGGATAATCTATATTAACTTCAACATGTGCAACAGTTTCTATTAGCTCTTGACGAAGTTTTCGAATAAGCTCTGACAAACGTCCATCCATCTGTTTCATGGCTACATTCATGGCACGGTCAGTCTTTGCACGAATGAGGTCCATCACTGCCTCTGCTTGAGACAAATCTATACGTCCATTTAAGAATGCGCGTTTTGTAAACTCTCCTGGTTCAGCAAGTCTAGCTCCTTCTCTTAGGATTAGCTGAAGAACACGGTTTACAGACACCATTCCGCCGTGACAGTTAATTTCTATTATATCTTCACGGGTGAAGGTTTTTGGACCTTTCATAACCGTAATCATCACTTCTTCTATCAACTCATCCGTGTTGGGATCTATAATATTCCCGTAATGAATCGTATGAGAATCTACATTGGTTAAGTCTTTACCTTTAAACACGCGATTAGCAATAGAAAACGCTTCTTCACCGCTTAAACGAACTATGGCAATGGCACCTTCTCCAATTGGTGTTGAAATAGCAGAAATCGTATCTTGTTCCACAACCTTCACCCCTTTCTAGGCATATTTACTAGGAAATCGCATAATTTCCTAACTTAAAACAATAACATAATTCTCGTCAAAATGAAAGTTATTTATAAGCACACATGATGAAGCTATTTAAAGACTTTTCTTCTCCTTTATACTCATTCATTAATTCATAATAACTGTTAACTAACAACTTGAATTTTGGGGATTCATTCATAAATGCTTTCCGAATGTCATTTGCATAAGCTTTCTCCCACTGAACATCTTGTAAGTAAGTAGCATCTACTTGATCTTGTTTAGCTATTTGAAAACCTTCACCTTCAAGCAATTCTTTAAGTTGTGATTTATGAAAGAGATTTTGTATATTGCCATCATGATTAACAAAATGAGAATAGAGTGCTTGGATTGTTGCAGCGCAAAAATGAGAACGTTGAGATTGGTCCATAAAATCAATATCCCAATCAGCGACACAAATCATATTTGATACATCTTGCATCTTTCTAAAATACTTTTTTAACTCATTTGGATTTTTAAAGTACCAAGAACTATGTGATAACACGACTGCATCGAATGTTTCATGTAATTCTAGTGACAAGAAATCTGTTTCGAAATGAAATTGGATCCGTTCACCAAGTTTGGAGTTCTTAATCTGATCAGTCGCCTCACCTAAAGTCAAAGGGGCACCATAATCACGGCTAGCCATATCAATTGCTGTTACGCGCCCTTCCTCTCCTACTTGATCAGCAATAGCAATGGTTGTCTCCCCTTGACCACAGCCTATTTCTAATACATTCATTCCTTTTTGAATTCCAAATGCTTTTACAAGATTCATACGATGAAGTAATTGTATAGCAAAAATTTCATCGTCTATATCTAAACCGTACTGAGTTAACAGTCGCTCACTAATATGATTAATAGCTGACACTATGATCACTCCCATAATTATCTTTAGTAATATCTAAAAAAGAAACACCTCACGATTTCACGCAAGATGTTTCTATCACTTTTATCTTTATTTAATTGGTTTAATTACAATATAACGATTAGGATCTTTACCTTCTGAATGAGTTGAAACGTCGCTGTGGTCATGTAAAGCGGTATGGATCATTTTGCGTTCAAATGAAGGCATTGGTTCAATTTTAACTTCTTCACCTGTACGCGATGCTTTACTTGCCAACTTTTCTGCTAATTGATATAAGGTCTCTTTTCTTCTATCACGATAATTTTCAGCATCTACAACTACTGTCACGTATTGAGATGAATCAGCTTTATTTACCGCTAAATGTGTAAGGTATTGTAGAGCGTTTAACGTTTGGCCTCTTTTTCCAATGAGTAAACCAATTTTATCTCCTACTAATTCGTAGACTAGCTCATCACCATTGTTCTGAACTTTTACTTCTACTTCAACACCCATTTCTAGAGAAACACTCTTTAAGAACTGCTCCCCTATTTTAGCTAGATCTATCTTTTCTTGAGCTTTAACGTAAGCCCTTTTAGACCCAAATAATCCGAGTAATCCTTTTTTACCCTCATCAATCACTTCAAAGTTGACCTGTTCATCTGTAAGCCCTAATTGACGAAGCGCATTTTCTTTAGCTTCTTCAACTGTTTGACCACTAGCCGTTATCTCTCTCACTTTTTAGATCCCCCATTTTGATTTTCTTCAAATTGTTTCATCATTGGTTTACGAATAAAAATGGTTTGTGCGATCATAAACAAGTTACCTACTACCCAGTAAAGCGCTAATGCTGATGGGAAGAATAAAGCAAATCCACCAATCATTAATGGTAATAAGTATAACATAACTTGCATTTGTGGGTTTACACTAGCTGGTTGACCAGCCATCATAATTTTTTGCTGAATAAATGTCGTTGCCATCGTGATTAAGGCTAAAATCACACTTGGTTCACCTAATGAGAACCATAAGAAATCATAATCTCTAATAGGTGGGAATCTTACAATCGCATGATAGAATGCAATCAAAATTGGCATTTGAGCTACAATTGGTAAACAACCTGCTAATGGATTGACACCGTGTTTTTGGAATAATGCCATTGTTTCTTGCTGTAATTTCTGTTGTGTTTGTTGATCTTTTGATGAATACTTCTCTCTTAATTTTTGAATCTCTGGCTGCAACATTTGCATTGCCTGAGATGATTTTAATTGTTTAATATTTAATGGAAGAATTAATGTACGTAGTAGAATCGTTACAATAATAATGGCTAGACCATAACCATGATTAAAAATATCTTCCGCTATAAACTCAATTAAAGTTATTAATGGCCATACAAAATACTCTTCCCAGATCCCTTCTTTAGTATCATTTGTGAGATCTTGGTTTACGTCCATACAGCCTGATAAAAAGATAGCTAAACCTATTAACGCTGCAATGAGTAAAATCTTTTTGCGCACTCTCTATTTCCTCCTAACAAATCGGCAAACTACTAACATTATAATGGTTTGTATAGTTTATTAAACTCTATTTAGTATTTTAGCACTTCTTCTATACCTTTTACCATAAGAAATTCAATCAATTATTGACGAAACATGTTAGATCGTTTTAAAACGTGTGATAAGCTCTTCTTTATTTCATAGAAACCCATTTGGTTTGTAGGTTTTCTGGCAATAATCACTAAATCATAATTTGGCTTAATTTGGTCTTCAAAGTCAATCAATGCATGTCTTAAAAAACGTTTCACTTCGTTGCGTTTAACCGCATTGCCAATTTTCTTTCCTACAGATAAACCTACTCGAAAATGACTTTGTTGTTCTTTCTCATAATAATAAAGTACCAATTGGCGATTAGCGAATGAATGTCCATGCTTTAAGATTTTTTGAAACTCTTCATTCTTTTTAATTCTATATTCTTTCTTCATATAATCCATTCATCCAATCTACGCTTGATCTATGTATATAGCATGACACGTTGCCATCTATTTTACACTATTAATCACGTTTAACTATTCTACTTCTATTTCTAAAAAGAGAAAAAAGACCACTGATATAATTTCAGTGGCCTAAGCAGATAGAACTTTTCTTCCTTTTTTACGACGACGAGCTAGAACTTTACGTCCGTTTTTTGTACTCATTCTAGCACGGAATCCGTGTACTTTATTTCTTTTACGTTTATTTGGTTGATAAGTGCGTTTCATTCTTAAACACCTCCTGATGATCTTGCACGTTCCTTCTAAAAACAGTCCAAATTAGTATATAAAATGTAACGCTTGTTGTCAAATCAATAGCGCACATTTCATTGTAATAAATTTTTGATCAAAAAACAAGTTCCTTTTTATCCACAACTCCAATTAACAACTTTCTAACCAAAAAAATCTATCCACATTGTGAATTGACAAAATACCCACAAATTCGACCCTTGTGGACAAAAAATTTAAACATAGGAGTTCTTGGTGTGGATAAGTTTCAAATCGCATTGAAATAAACGACATTTTCTGCTATGATTATGTTGTTTAACTCGTGGATAACCTTTTTACAAAAGTAACCTTTTCCACAGGTTGTGAATAGTTTGTGGATAGTTAATCACATCTTGTTTAAACATTTATGCACATTTTTGTGGATTATGTCGATTCATGTACATAAAGCTTGTTACAATCGTTTATAATTATCCACATGTGCGTTTTTTTATTTTGGCCTCTTATTGGAGTTTTTGAACTAAGGGAGTGAACTAGTTGGAGAATATATCAGAAATATGGACGAAAGCTTTATCAGAGATAGAGAAAAAAGTCAGCAAACCAAGTTTTGATACTTGGTTAAAATCAACAGAGGCTAAGTTCATTGAAAACGATCAAATAGTGATCGCTGCTCCAAATGAGTTTGCGAGAGATTGGTTAGAAAACAGTTATTCTAAGCTCATCTCTTCAACCATTTATGACATCACAGGAGCAGAACTAGAGCCTAAATTTATTATTCC
Source organism: Piscibacillus salipiscarius (assembly GCF_042685285.1). Lineage (NCBI taxonomy): Bacteria > Bacillati > Bacillota > Bacilli > Caryophanales > Bacillaceae > Piscibacillus > Piscibacillus salipiscarius. Next base: position 24,684 of record NZ_JBHUMZ010000017.1, read on the forward strand.
AGAAACAGAAGACATCGATGAACCGCAAAAACAACCGATTAAAAAAATGAATCAACTTAAGCAAAATGACTCATCATCAAAATCGATGTTGAATTCTAAATATACATTTGAGACGTTCGTCATTGGTTCTGGAAACCGTTTTGCCCATGCAGCATCACTAGCTGTAGCTGAAGCGCCTGCTAAAGCCTATAATCCCCTATTCATATATGGTGGTGTAGGTCTTGGTAAAACACACTTAATGCATGCAATCGGTCATTATGTTCTAGAGCATAACCCATCAGCTCGTGTCGTTTATACAACTTCAGAAAAATTTACAAATGAGTTTATTAATTCAATTCGTGATAATAAAGCGATTGATTTCAGAAATAAATATCGTAATGTAGACGTGCTCCTAATTGATGATATTCAATTTTTAGCTGGGAAAGAACAAACTCAAGAGGAATTTTTCCATACGTTCAATACCTTACATGAAGAAAATAAACAAATCGTCATTTCAAGTGACAGACCACCTAAAGAGATTCCAACATTAGAAGACAGGCTGCGTTCTCGGTTTGAATGGGGCCTCATCACAGATATTACACCGCCAGATTTAGAAACTCGTATCGCAATCTTAAGAAAGAAAGCAAAAGCAGATGGCTTAGATATTCCTAACGAGGTCATGCTTTATATAGCTAATCAAATAGACACTAACATCAGAGAATTAGAAGGTGCATTAATCAGAGTTGTTGCCTACTCTTCACTAGTTAATGAGGATATTGATGCTGCATTAGCTGCGAGTGCATTAAAAGACATTATTCCAAATAGTAAACCTAAAGAAATTACGATTAAAGGAATTCAAGAAATCATTGGCGAAAAATACCATGTACGTTTAGAAGATTTCGCTGCCAAAAAACGAACCAAATCAGTCGCCTTCCCTCGTCAGATTGCTATGTATCTATCACGAGAATTAACTGATTATTCGTTACCTAAAATAGGTGAAGAATTTGGTGGTAGGGATCATACTACCGTCATTCATGCTCACGAAAAAATCTCTAAAATGATGGCTGAAGATCTACAATTACAGCGAGAAATTGATGATTTAATTGAAACAATTAAGTCTCATTAGTTGTGAACATGTAGATAAGTTATGCACATTCATAAACAGTTTATCCACATGTGAATAACTTGATTTCATGCTATTATCTAGAGTTATTCACAAATTCACAGGACCTATTACGATTACTACTAATTTTTTATTAAAAATAAATAAATATATAACTAACAAATCAGGAGGGCATTATGAAAATCTTAATAGAACGTGAACCATTAATGAATAGCATCCAAAATGTTATGAAGGCTATATCATCTAAACCAACTATCCCGATTTTATCTGGCATCAAAATTGAAGCCAACCAGCAAGGAGTCAAACTAACAGGTAGTAATTCAGATATTACAATCGAATCTACTATTCCGGTTGAAGAAGATGGTGTTGTTAACATTCACGATCTTGAACCAGGACAAATTGTTGTACAAGCTAAATTTTTACCTGAAATTATTCGTAAATTACCTGATCATCAAGTTGAAATTAATGTTGATAGTGATTTAAACATCCAAATAAAATCTGGTCATGCAGAGTTTAAGTTAAATGGTCAGGACACTGAGGAGTTCCCTCAATTACCAGTTTTACAGACTGATAATAGCTTTGATCTACAAATCGATTTATTGAAAATGTTAATTAGACAAACGAACTTTGCCGTTTCTGTGTCTGAAACTAGACCAATTTTAACAGGGGTCAATATTAAACTTGAAAATGATTTGTTAGAACTAGTCGCAACAGATTCTCATCGTCTAGCTTCTAGAAGGATTTCTATGTCAAATGCTGATCATCTAACCTTTAATAATGTTGTCATTCCTGGTAAAAGTCTAAGTGAATTAAATAAAATCCTTGGTGACACTCAAGAGACGATCCAGATAAGTGTAACGGATAATCAAATCTTATTTAGAACTAAGAACTTATTCTTTTTATCTCGTTTATTAGACGGTAACTACCCTGAGACATCTCGTCTAATTCCTAATCAAAGTAAAACAGTCGTTACTGTTAATTCAAAAGAACTTATCGATTCAATTGACCGTGCTAGTCTTTTAGCTAAGGATAATCGAAACAACATCGTCAAGCTTGTAACAAAAGATCAAAATACGATCCAAATTACGAGTCACTCCCCTGAAATTGGTCATGTAGAGGAGACATTAGTTACTGATTCAATCGAAGGTGAAGATTTAAAAATCTCTTTTAATGCGAAATATATGATTGATGCTTTAAAAGCTATTGACGCTGAACAAGTCGCAATTAATTTCACAGGTGCTATGCGCCCGTTTGTTATTCGTCCTAAAGAAGATGAAGATCAAATTTTACAGTTAATTACACCAGTAAGAACTTATTAATATAAAAATAAACCCGAGCCAAGATGTTTGAAAACTTAGCTCGGGTTTTAATTATGCTCTCATTAAAACTTTCCACAACCTCTCCTTGATTGAAATTATTTAAAATGATCCACTGTGGATGGCTTACCCCTTTTTGAATTATTCACATGTTAATAACTTTAAAGTAATAAGAAAATAATATTCTTTTGGTTAACGGGTTCATCATTCGGCCAAACTAGGGATAACACTATTTTTAATAAAGATATAAGGGTTTTCCTTGTACTTTTCTTAATGTGAAATATCTAGTAAAATAGATATATGATGTTAGATTGGAAAAGAAGGTGAAAAAATGCCTGAAATTATCGAAATAGATACACAAGAGATCACTCTTGGACAGTTTTTAAAATTAGCTAATATTATTGACTCTGGCGGCATGGCAAAAATTTTTTTGAAGGAATTCAATGTATATGTCAATGGAGAATTAGATGATCGTAGAGGCAGAAAACTTAAAGTGAACGATGTGATTGAAGTTGAAGAAGTCGGGACATTTCAAGTTGGACAAGCATCGAATTAATGCATACACATTAGAGGAGTCACTTCATGTATATTGAGGAAATTACACTTACCCACTATCGGAATTACGATAAATTATCTGTTTCATTTGATCAAAAAATTAATGTCATCATTGGTGAAAATGCCCAAGGGAAAACAAACCTAATGGAAGCCATTTACGTGTTAGCTTTCACAAAATCGCATCGTACATCAAGAGACAAAGAATTAATTCAATGGGACGCAGAGTATGGTAAAATAGAGGGTAGGGTTTTTAAACGAAATCAAAGTTTCCCGCTTGAAGTTGTTTTTTCAAATAAAGGGAAAAAAGCTAAGTTCAATCACATTGAACAAAAACGTTTAAGTGAATATATCGGAGCGATGAACATTGTGATGTTTGCTCCAGAAGATCTTAATCTAGTAAAGGGTAGCCCATCTGAACGAAGAAAATTTTTTGATATGGAAATTGGTCAAACACAGCCAGTTTACATCTACCATTTAGGGCAATTTCAACGAATACTAAAAGAACGAAATGCCTTACTAAAAGATTTACAAAGAAAGCAGCAGCCTGATCCGACTATGTTAAGAGTATATACGGACCAATTAATAGAGCATGCTTCAGTTATATTAAACAAACGTTTTCTATTCTTGCAAAAGCTAAGAAAATGGGCAAAACCAATCCATGAAGGAATTAGTAGAGGATATGAACAGTTATCGATTGATTACGATGCAAGTGTAGATGTATCAGAAGACATGGATTCGGAAAAAATAAAGATAGTTTTAGAGGAACATTTTTCTAAAATTGAAACTAAGGAAATTGAACGGGGTACTACTCTAGTTGGCCCTCACCGGGATGATTTAATCTTTAATGTCAATGACAAAAATGTGCAAACGTTTGGTTCGCAAGGACAACAACGAACGACAGCCCTATCACTTAAACTAGCTGAAATTGAACTAATTTATGAAGAAGTAGGAGAGTATCCAATTTTATTATTGGATGATGTCTTAAGTGAACTTGATGATTTTAGGCAATCCCACCTCTTGAATACGATTCAAGGGAAGGTGCAAACCTTTGTTACCACAACGAGTGTTGATGGAATAGCTCATGACACCATAAGCCAAGCTGCGATTTATACAATTCATAATGGACAATTAGTCGAAGAAAGGTGAGGATCGAAAGTGTTTATACATATAGGCGATGAAAACGTTATTCAGTCTGAAGATGTGGTGTCAATTATTGATTATACGTTGTTTAACTCCTCATCAATTGTAGAAGAAATGATATTTAAACAAAGAGAAAAAGGTAATGTCTCGGATAATTCGTATGAAGAAGCTAAATCCATTGTCATTACCGTTGATCATATATACTTCAGTTCCCTATCAGTATCGACGTTAAATAGACGTGCGCAATTAGATTATAAGTTAGATAAGGTAGAAGATATAACAGATACCTATGAACTAGAAGAGTAACTGGCCAAGTGACTAGTAATTCAATAAGAAAATGAAGGTGAGATCATGGCGATGGAAGATAACTTAAACGAACAAACGGATTATGGTGCAAGTCAAATACAGGTCCTTGAAGGTTTAGAAGCGGTTCGTAAACGTCCGGGAATGTATATTGGTTCAACGAGTGGTAGAGGCTTACACCATTTAGTTTGGGAAATCGTTGATAACAGTATAGATGAAGCCCTAGCAGGATATTGTGACCATATTCAAATCATCATCGAGAAAGATAACAGTATTACGGTCATAGATGATGGACGTGGCATTCCTGTAGATATGCATAAAAAAGCTGGTAAACCAGCTTTAGAAGTTATTATGACGGTTCTACATGCTGGTGGTAAGTTTGATAGTGGTACATATAAAGTATCTGGAGGTCTTCATGGTGTAGGGGCTTCAGTTGTAAACGCGTTATCTGAACGTTGTGAGGTTTATGTTCATCGTGATGGTAAATTATATTACCAAAGTTACCAGCGCGGAATCCCTAATGATGAAGTGAAAGTTATTGGTGAGACGGATAAAACAGGTACGAAGACAAACTTTAAGCCAGACCCTGAAATTTTCACAGAAACAGAAGAGTATGAATATGAACAGCTACTGCATCGTACGAGGGAATTAGCATATTTAAATAAACAGCTTAAGATTTCGATTGAAGACAGACGTGAAGAAGAGCCTGAAGCTGAGCATTTCTACTATGAAGGCGGAATTGCCGAATATGTTGAGCATCTTAATCGTAAGCGTGAAACGTTACACGAACCGATTTACGGTGAAAGTGATATAGATGACATTACGGTTGAGTTTGCTATTCAGTATAATGACGGATTTGCTAGTAATATATACTCGTTTACAAATAATATACACACGGCTGAAGGCGGAACTCATGAAAGTGGGTTCAAAACAGCTTTAACTCGTGTCATTAATGATTATGCAAGAAAGAACCATTTGTATAAAGAAAATGATCCTAACTTAATCGGTGATGATGTTAGGGAAGGTTTAACGGCTATTATCTCGGTCAAACACCCTGACCCTCAGTTTGAAGGACAAACTAAGACGAAGTTAGGTAATAGTGAAGTTAGAACAATTACAGATCAAATCTTCTCTGATAAGTTCTCAACATTTTTAATTGAAAACCCTAAAGTGGCGAGACAAATTGTTGAAAAAGGCTTAATGGCTTCACGTGCTCGCATTGCAGCTAAAAAAGCGCGTGAAGTAACAAGACGTAAAAGCGCACTAGAAGTATCAAGCCTACCAGGTAAGTTAGCTGATTGCGCCTCTAAAGATGCATCTATTAGTGAGATGTATATTGTTGAGGGTGACTCAGCTGGCGGTTCGGCTAAACAAGGGCGCGATCGTCATTTTCAAGCTATTTTACCTTTAAGGGGTAAAATTATTAACGTAGAAAAGGCTCGTTTAGATAAAATTTTATCTAACAATGAAATCCGTGCGATGATCACGGCTTTAGGCACAGGAATTGGTGAGGAATTTGATATTGAACAATCACGCTATCATAAGATTGTGATTATGACAGATGCAGACGTTGATGGCGCACACATACGAACACTATTATTAACTTTCTTCTACCGTTATATGCGCCCACTGATAGAGCGTGGTTATGTCTATATTGCTCAGCCACCTTTATATCAAATTAAACAAAATAAAAATTTACAATATGCTTATAACGATAAAGAATTGGATCGTATATTAGCTGAAATCCCAGCAACTCCAAAACCTAACATCCAACGTTATAAAGGTCTAGGTGAAATGAATCCAACGCAGTTATGGGAGACAACGATGAATCCTGAAACGAGAACATTATTACAGGTTAATCTTGAAGATGCGATGGATGCGGATGAAATTTTTGAAACATTAATGGGAGATCAAGTAGAACCTAGACGTGATTTCATAGAACAGAATGCACAATACGTTAAAAATTTAGATATCTAAGTTGTGGTAAGAGCGCAAGTGTACGGCATTAGTTTCTTGCGCTCATTACCGTTAGGGAGGTAATGACGGTTGGATCAACAACGACCAAAAGTAGAAGAAATTAATATTAGTCAAGAAATGCGAACATCGTTTTTAGATTATGCAATGAGTGTCATTGTTTCACGTGCTTTACCAGATGTTCGTGATGGTTTAAAACCTGTACATAGACGTATCCTTTATGCGATGCATGATTTAGGAATGCATTCAGATAAGGCTTATAAGAAATCAGCACGTATTGTTGGTGAAGTAATTGGTAAGTATCACCCTCATGGTGATTCAGCAGTTTATGAAGCAATGGTACGAATGGCGCAGGATTTTAACTTCCGTAATATGTTAGTGGATGGTCACGGTAACTTCGGTTCTGTAGATGGTGACTCAGCCGCTGCGATGCGTTATACCGAGGCTCGTATGTCAAAGATTTCTATGGAGCTGCTTCGAGATATAAATAAAAATACGATTGACTACGATGACAACTATGATGGCACAGAAAAAGAGCCAGTTGTTTTACCTGCAAAGTTTCCAAACTTGCTTGTTAACGGTGCATCAGGTATTGCTGTTGGGATGGCAACCAATATTCCTCCGCACCAATTAGGGGAAGTTATTGATGCCGTATTAGCGATTAGTGAAAATCCAGATATAACAATTGAAGAACTGATGAACGATTATATACATGGACCGGATTTTCCAACTGGCGGGAGTATTTTAGGCAGAAGTGGAATTCGTCAGGCGTATGAAACTGGTAAAGGTTCTTTAACGATTCGCTCTAAAGCAGATATTATTGAAGAACCGAACGGAAAAGCAACGATCATCGTTAATGAATTACCTTTTCAAGTTAATAAAGCGAGACTGATTGAGAAAATTGCTGAACTAGTTCGGGATAAGAAAATTGACGGTATAACTGACTTAAGAGATGAATCTGACCGAGAAGGAATGCGTATTGTCATTGAATTAAGGCGCGATGCAAACCCAAATGTTGTATTAAATAATCTATACAAGCAAACCTCCTTGCAAACGTCATTTGGAATCAACATGTTAGCGTTAGTTAATGGACAACCGAAAGTGTTAAACATTAAACAAACGCTTGAATATTACTTAGAACACCAAAAAGAAGTCATTATTAGACGGACAAAATATGACCTAGAAAAAGCAGAAGCTAGAGCTCATATTTTAGAAGGTTTAAGAATCGCGCTAGATCATCTTGATGAAGTCATTGAATTAATCCGTGGTTCCCAGACCACTGATGAAGCAAGAGATGGCTTAATGAATCGTTTTGGATTATCAGAAAAACAAGCTCAAGCTATTTTAGATATGCGTTTGCAACGTCTAACAGGCTTAGAGCGTGATAAGATAGATAATGACTACAAAGAGGTTAAAGAATTAATTGCTGAGTTAAAAGCGATCTTAGCTGATGAACAAAAGGTTTTAGATATCATTAAAGAGGAACTTCTTGAAATTAAAGAGAAATTTAATGATACTCGCCGCACTGAAATTACTATTGGTGGTACAGACTTTATTGAAGATGAAGACTTAATTCCAGAAGAAACGGTCATCATTAGTTTGACGCACAGGGGTTATATTAAACGCCTACCTGCCACAACTTATCGTGCGCAACGAAGAGGTGGCCGAGGTATACAGGGGATGGGGACGAATGATGATGATTTCATCGAACATCTATTATCAACATCCACCCACGACACTTTATTATTCTTTACAAATAAAGGTAAGGTGTACCGTGCGAAAGGTTATGAAATTCCTGAGTTTAGCCGTACAGCTAAAGGTATTCCGTTAGTTAACGTTCTTCAAGTGGAAAAAGATGAATGGGTCAATGCGGTCATTAGTGTTAAAGAATTCGATTCTGATTGGTTCTTATTCTTTACCACAAGAAAAGGACTATCAAAACGAACATCTCTAGAGAACTTTGCTAATATTCGCCGTGGTGGTTTAAGAGCAATTAATCTTCGTGAAGATGATGAACTCATATCCGTTCGCTTAACGGATGGCGATAAAAATATGATGATTGCAACGAAGAATGGTTTACTGATTCGCTTCCATGAATCTGATGTACGCTCAATGGGACGTACGGCTTCAGGCGTTAAAGGCATCACGCTAAAAGAAGGCGATGAGGTCGTATCAATGGAAATCATTGATAAAGGGGTCGATCTTCTAACTGTAACGTCTAAAGGTTTTGGAAAACGAACGCACGAAGATGAGTATCGTCTTCAAAACCGTGGTGGTAAAGGAATTATCACTTGTAAATTAAGTGAGAAGAATGGTTCAGTTGTAGCAGTTAAGCCTGTTACTGGTGATGAAGACCTAATGTTAATGACGGCAAGTGGGGTATTGATTAGAATGTCTTCTGAATCAATCTCACAAACGGGCCGTAATACACAAGGTGTTAAATTAATCCGTTTAGCGGAAGAGGAAGAAGTAGCAACTGTAGCACGAGTAGAGAAAGAAGAGCCTGAAGATGACATTGAAGATCAAGAGGCTACAGAAGAGCATACTGATTCAACTAATAGTGACGAGACAACTGAAGAATAAACATTTTACAACTAGAAAACTCGTCTTTAAGTAGGCGAGTTTTCTTCTCACTATTAAATATAAGTTCATTTGGGGAGAGGGGGAATTTGTTTGAAAGTTCTTCCGGAAAATTTGGTGCCAGGATGTCTGCTCCTTAAGGATGTTCAAGGTAAAACGATTCATCCAATCGTGCCAAAAAATACAGTGGTTGAACCAATCCATATTAAAGTTTTAAAAGATTTTGAGGTCCCTTACGTTGAAGTGGCCTCTAGACTAGTGAATGGCGATACTTTTCAAGCGCCTGAGGTTGACCCAAATACTATAAAACAGGAACAAAATCATTCAAAAATGCAAAAAGAACCAAAAGAATATACTTTTTTTGATTATTATGTTCATGCCGTTAAACAAACAAAGCATCTGTTTGAAAACTGGGAGGAACATCCGCAGCTTGACTTAAATAAAATTCGTCAGATCGTAGCACCATTTATGCAAGAAGTGAATCTATCGATTGAAATGTTACTTGAATTGCATCACTACAATGACAAACATGATTATATTTATCACCATATGGTGGCCAATTCTATTATTTCAGGATTTATTGCTAAAAAACTGAACTACGATCATTCAGATTGCATGCAGGTTGCCCTTGCTGCTTATTTAAGTGACATCGGAATGATTAAGGAAGGTGCCTATTTTTATAAGAAAGATGGTGTTTTGACTGAGGCAGAGTATGAAAAAGTGCAGAAACATCCGATTGTCTCTTATCGTATGCTTGAACATGAGCCGTTCTTAAGCCGAAATATCAAACTAGCTGTATTGCAGCACCATGAACGATTAGATGGCTCTGGCTACCCACTTGGTGTCAAAGAAGACAAACTTCATTCTTTTGCGAGAATCATTGCAGTAAGTGACATGTACCATGCGATGACTTCAGAAAGGTTATACCGTAAAAAACAATCTCCTTTTAAAGTGATTGAAGAGATGATGAATGAATTTTTAGGGAAACTAGATTTAAAAATTATTGAAGCATTAGTTCAATCCATTGTTTATTTCTCGAACGGCACTAGGGTTAGATTAACCAATAATGAAATAGGTGAGATCGTATTTGTTGATGAACGTCATCCGACAAGACCTATGGTTAAAAGTGAGTCGAATGATGAAATTATTCAGCTTGTAAATCATCAAGATTTATATATCGAAGAAATTATAAGCTCTTGAATTCTTCATTTTTTCACTTGTAATATGAGTTACTGTTACTCTAAAAAGGTTTTCTATTGAACAGAACAGTTAATGTTTATTAAGTCAGGCATTGAGCCGAATAATGAATCGGTTCAATGCTATTTTTTTGGATATCTTTAAAAACTAGAGTATTTTGTAAATAATGGATGATTAGAGAACTGAGATTCTACTTCATTAGGTAACAAGGACTAATTTATTTCAATTTAAATAATTTGTCTAAATTTCCAATGTGAACGTGCTAGAAATCATGTATAATAGGAACGTAAAAGAATTTCAATGGGGGAAGACAGAATGAAGAGAACGCTACACACGATAAGATTATGGATCATGATTGCTGTATTAGCATTAAGCTCATTATATATTGCACCAATTGCTTCAAGTGCAAGTTCATTTGATGTCAATGCTGAGTCAGCTATTTTAGTAGATTTTGAGACAGGAGATGTGTTATTTGCTAAAAATGCAGATACATCACTGCCTCCTGCTAGTATGACAAAGATGATGACGGAATATTTAGTATTAGAGGCAATTAAAAATGGTGAGATTACTTGGGAGACTGAAACGCAAATTAGTGAATATGCTTACAGTATTTCAGCTGATAATAGTTTCTCTGGAGTTGGACTGCGCTTAGATCACCCATATACAGTTAAAGATTTATACGACGCAATGGTGATTAATTCAGATAACGCAACGACTATCGCATTAGCTGAATTAATTGCAGGTTCTGAAGGTGAATTTGTAAAAATGATGAATGCTAAAGCTAAAGAACTTGGCATGAAAGATTATGAATTTGTTAATTCCACAGGCTTAAATAATAGTTCATTAGGTGAAAATTACCCAGAAGGAACGGACCCTAATGGAGAGAACATGATGTCCGCTCGTGATACAGCTAAATTAGCTTATCATTTAGTAAAAGATTACCGAGAAGTATTAGAGGTATCTAGTATTCCTGTAAAAGAATTTGAAGGTAACACTATGATTAACTGGAACTGGATGTTACCTGGGCACGAAAGTCAGAACTTTAAACAATATTCTTATAAAGGTTTAGATGGACTAAAAACGGGACATACAGATTTAGCTGGTTATACATTTACGGGGACAGCTGAACGAGATGGTCAGCGTTTAATTTCTGTTGTTATGCGCACAGATAGTATTGGAGCGCGCTTTTTTGAGACAGCCAAATTATTAGATTATGGTTTTAATAACTTCAGTAAAACTACATTAGTTGAAGCAGGATACCAAGTTGAAGGTGAATCTTCTATTCCTGTAGCTAAAGGTAAAGAGGAATCAGTTTCTGTTGAGGCTGGTCAAGCTATTGAAAAAGTAATTAAAGAAGGCGAAGAAGAGAACTACTCGGCTAAATTCGAAGTTAGTGAAGAGGCTCTAAATGACAATGGTGAGTTAGTTGCGCCAATAGAAGCGGGTACTGAAGTAGGTAAGGTTGTTTTAACTTACGAGGGTGAAGAGGATTTTGGTCATTTAGTTGATGGCGATCAAATATCTGTACCGCTTGTAACTTCTGATGGGGTTGAAAAATCCAACTGGTTTGTATTAATGTTACAAGCAATAGGGGATTTTTTCGTTGATTTATTTGGTAGTATAAAAGGTTTATTTAACTAAAGATAAACAAATAGGGGGAGTTTTATATGAGTCAAATAGGTACAGACCGTGTCAAAAGAGGTATGGCCGAAATGCAAAAAGGCGGCGTCATCATGGACGTTGTGAATGCAGAGCAAGCTAAAATTGCAGAAGAAGCGGGTGCTGTTGCTGTTATGGCTTTAGAGCGTGTACCAGCAGATATTCGTGCAGCAGGTGGCGTTGCCCGTATGGCAGACCCAACCATCGTTGAGGAAGTAATGAATGCTGTTTCAATTCCTGTGATGGCAAAAGCACGTATAGGTCATATTGTAGAGGCTCGCGTCCTAGAAGCAATGGGTGTTGATTATATTGATGAGAGTGAAGTATTAACGCCAGCCGATGAGCTTTATCATATTAATAAACGTGATTATACCGTACCTTTCGTGTGCGGTTGCCGTAATCTGGGTGAAGCTGTGCGCCGTATAGGTGAAGGTGCATCCATGCTTCGTACGAAAGGTGAACCTGGTACAGGTAACATTGTTGAAGCAGTCCGTCATATGCGTGAAGTGCAAAAACAAATTAAAGAAGTAACGAATATGGCGGAAGATGAACTAATGGTTTATGCGAAAGAAAACGGGGCTTCATATGAAGTATTACTTGAAATTCGTGAAAGCGGACGCCTACCTGTTGTAAACTTTGCTGCAGGCGGCATTGCAACTCCTGCAGATGCGGCTCTTATGATGCAACTAGGTGCTGATGGTGTGTTTGTTGGTTCAGGTATTTTTAAATCGGATAACCCTGAACGTTTTGCAAGATCCATTGTTGAAGCAACGACTCATTATGATGACTACAAATTAATCGGTGAACTATCGAAAGGTTTAGGCACAGCGATGCCAGGACTTGAAATGTCGACACTAACGGATTCTGATCGTATGCAGGACCGCAGTGAATAGAGGAGAATCCTAATGCTTAAAATTGGTGTATTAGGGTTACAAGGTGCATTTAGAGAGCACAAACACTCGATTGAATCTTGTGGCCAGGAAGCATTAATCGTAAAGAAAAAAGAACAGCTAGATGAGGTTGATGGCCTAATCATTCCTGGTGGTGAGAGTACCACGATGAGACGTTTAATTGACCGTTATGATTTCTTTGAGGCACTGCAAGAGTTTGGAAAGTCTGGTAAGCCAATCTTTGGTACCTGTGCGGGATTAATACTCTTAGCATCAGAAATCAATGGTCAAAGTCATGCGCATCTAGGGCTTATGGACATGGTGGTCGAACGCAATGCATTTGGACGTCAGCGTGAGAGTTTTGAGACAAAACTTGAAGTAAAAGGTGTAGCTGAGGACTTTGAAGCCGTGTTTATTCGAGCACCCCACATTGTGAATGTGAAAGAGGATACCGAAGTGCTAGCAACTTATGATGGCCAAATTGTAGCCGCACAACAAGGACATTATTTAGCTGCTGCCTTTCATCCGGAATTAACGGATGATCACCGATTAACTCAATATTTTATTGAACTTGTGAAAAAAAGTAAGTTAAAACTTGCAGCCCAGTAAAAAAACAGTTATATTATAATACAAATAGTTAAATGCACAGACGGGAAATAGTAATTATAGATCTTTTTCCAGAGAGCTGGTGGTAGGTGCAAACCAGTAAAAGACGTTAATGAATCCATCCCTGAGCAGGTTAGCCGAAACAAAGAGTAAGCTAATCCGGTCATGCGCCGTTAAAGCTTCCGAGTTGGAAGAAGTGTTGGCTTTTTCAACAAGGGTGGTAACGCGGGTATACAACTCGTCCCTTTTCTTGAGGGACGGGTTTTTTTATTTCGTTAAAACATAAGGAGGAGTATCATGCTTGATTTAAAGTACTTAAGACAAAATTTTGATGACGTTAAAGCGAAGCTACAACATCGTGGTGAAGACTTAACAGACCTTGATCATTTTCAAGAATGGGATCAAAAAAGACGTGAGTATATTCAAGAATCAGAAGAGTTAAAAGCACGTCGTAATGAGGTTTCTAAAGAGATTTCTCAAATGAAAAAAGAAAAACAAGATGCCGATCATTTAATTAAAGAAATGCGTGAAGTTGGAGATCGAATTAAAGAAATTGATACGAACCTAAAAGAGGTTGAAGAGAAATTAAACGAGTTATTACTATCAATTCCTAACGTTCCTCATGAATCAACTCCTGTTGGTGAAGATGAGGATGACAACGTAGAAGTACGCAAATGGGGAGAGGTTCGAGAGTTTAACTTTGATGAAAAACCTCACTGGGATGTTGCTACTGATTTAGATATTGTTGACTTTGAGCGTGCATCAAAAGTTACTGGAAGCCGTTTTGCATTTTATAAAGGATTAGGTGCTCGCCTTGAACGTGCTTTAATCAACTTTATGATGGACTATCAAGTGGATGAGCATGGCTATCAAGAAATGATGCCTCCGCAAATGGTTAACACCGAAAGCCTAAAAGGCACAGGCCAATTCCCTAAATTTACAGAGGATGTCTTTAAGCTTGAGGACTGGGATTATTACTTAATTCCAACAGCTGAAGTCCCTGTGACGAATTATCATCGTGATGAGATTTTATCTGTTGATGATTTACCTAAAAAGTTTGCGGCTTATAGCGCTAACTTCCGCTCTGAAGCAGGGTCTGCTGGACGTGATACGAGAGGATTAATTCGTCAGCACCAATTTAATAAAATTGAACTTGTTCATTTAGTCAAACCTGAAGACTCTTATGAGACATTAGAAGTGCTAACAGGACACGCTGAGAAGATTCTACAGCTTCTTAAATTGCCGTACAGGGTTATGAGTATGTGTACGGGGGACCTTGGTTTCACAGCAGCTAAGAAGTACGATATTGAGGTTTGGCTTCCTAGTAGTGATACGTACCGTGAAATCTCTTCTTGTTCTAATTTTGAAGCATTCCAAGCTCGCCGTGCCGGAATCCGTTTCCGCCGTGATGCAAAGGCTAAACCAGAGTTTGTTCATACATTAAACGGATCTGGACTTGCCGTAGGGCGCACGGTTGCTGCAATCTTAGAGAACTATCAAGAAGAAGATGGCTCTGTCACCATCCCGGAAGTATTACGTCCATATATGGGTAATAAAAAACGTATTGAACGTTAGAAGAAGAGGTGCGCGTTGAGCGCGCCTCTTTATTTATAAGGAACTCTTCATTTATTAAAATAACAGAAAATAAAAAAATCTATAGAAAATGTTGCACGCTGTCGAATCGTATGATATATTTATTTTTGTCAGCTTACACGGAGGAGTACCCAAGTCCGGCTGAAGGGAGCGGTCTTGAAAACCGCCAGGGGCTTCACGGCCCGCGGGGGTTCGAATCCCTCCTCCTCCGCCATATACATATTTCAAACAATCATGGTTACAGAGATGTAGCCATTTTTTTATGCCTTCTTTTGGATAATTTAGCAGAAATATCAAACCCTAATATAAAAAGTGCGTAGGGAGTATGAGAGTTTATGCATCCAAGAGAATGGCGTTCTGAAGAGCCTATATCATCAAAACAACCTATTATATGGTTGGCTTTAACTATATCCCTAATAATGATAGGGGTGATGGCTTTCTTTATGATTCAGAAAGCCAATGAAAATGAAAGACTGCAATCCAGAGTAAATGAGCTAAATCAACAATTAAATACCCAGCAATTAACGTTTGAAAAAGACCGTCGTGATATTGAACGGCAACTCGCTGAATTAAGATCCATAGAGGAACAAATGATAGAACTTATTAATCAATTGAACGTGGACCGTGCAGCGTCTTTATCAAGCAATAATGTGCCGGACAAAGTGGGTCTCGTTAAATCTTCAGAACTTAAAATTAATCGTCCGTATTCAGCAATCAAGCAAGAGGTTTCTGGATTAGTGGCTAGTTATCAAATGGCCGTTAGTCAACTAGAAGAGGTTAATCGAGATCTTAAGAAGACACCAATCCACTGGCCAGCTGCTTCTGAAACCGTAAGTTCTCACTTTGGCTACAGAACTGATCCATTCACAAATACAGGTTCATTCCACTCAGGAATTGATTTAGCAGGTCCTTTAGGGACTGATATCTATGTGGCAGGAGATGGGATTATTGAATTTGCAGGCTATCAAGGCGCTTATGGTTATTCAATCTTAGTTGACCATGGAAATTCATATAAAACTCGCTATAGTCATCTTAATGAAGTAAAGGTTAAAAAAGGAGAGTCAGTCACGCAGGGCCAGCTGATTGGTTCAATGGGCACAACAGGTCGAAGTACAGGGGTTCATTTACATTACGAGGTCATTAAGAATGGTAAGCATATAGATCCCTTTCCTTTAATGACATTTTTACAAAATGCATTTAATGAATAAAAGAGCCGGTACGTGAAATAAACGTACCGGCTCAACTAGTTTATGCTTTAATATAATGGCGAGAAGTCTGAATGAAATGGCCAATTCTTTCTAGAATCGGCTCAATCGACTGTTCATTATTAAATAAATCATAGTCATTAATATTAATCCTCATAACAGGACAAGTATTAAAGTTATTAACCCATTCTTCATAGCGATCATACATTTCTCGCCAATACTCGATTGGTGTATCTTGCTCCATTTGACGGCCTCTACTTTTTAGACGGTCTAGTACATCTTCAAATGAACCTTCCAAGTAAATCAATAAGTCTGGATGCGGAAAGTAAGGAGTCATGACCATCGCATCGAATAGACTTTTATAAGTATTATAATCCGTCTCATTCATCGTACCTTTTTCACGATGCATTTTTGCGAAAATACCTGTATCTTCATAAATGGATCGGTCTTGGATAAACCCTCCACCGTATTCAAAGATTCTTTTTTGTTCCTTGAAACGCTCAGCTAAGAAATAAACTTGAAGGTGAAAACTCCAACGCTCAAAATCTTTATAAAATTTATCTAAATAAGGGTTGCCATCAACTTTCTCAAAGGATGTACGAAAACCTAAAGTACTAGCCAGGGCATTCGTCATTGTTGATTTCCCTACTCCAACTGTTCCTGCGATGGTAATAACAGCATCACTAGGAATTCCATAACGGTCATAGACGTTCATGTAACAACTTCTCCTTTTTGTATATGCTTCTCAACAATCGATAATATATAAGCTAAATCCTCTTGATGTTTAACAAAGTCAAGATCATCACCATTTAAACGAATCACAGGAATTTCAGGGTTATTCCTTTCAAACTCGTCCATGAACTGATCATAATCCTTTGATAATTGACTTAAATAATCCGCTTGGATATTCTTCTCAACTTCTCTACCACGTTTTCTAATTCGTTCTAATAATGTATCAAGACTGGCATGTAAATAAATCATGACATTTGGTTTAGGCATATCATCCGTTAATGTGTGGAAAATCTGCTCATACTTATTAAACTGTTTGTCATTTAACGTTCGTTTAGCAAAAATCATATTTTTATATATATGATAATCAGACACAACTGGCTTGTCTTGTTGTAAATAATGCTTTTCAATATCTTCTAGTTGCTTGTATCGATTACACAAAAAGAACATTTCCGTTTGAAAACTCCACTCTTCAATGTTGTCGTAGAATTTACCTAAGAATGGATTTTCTTCGACAATTTCTTTAAGTAAGTGAAAGTAGAAATGTTGTGCAATTTTGTTTGACAATGAGGTCTTCCCGACGCCGATGGGGCCCTCTACAGCAATAAAAGGTACATGGTATTCCCCCATGAAAACTCCTCCAATAACATATCTTTTCTATTATTCCATGATAACAAATTTCGACTCTAAAGTGGGTGTTTTTCTAGACATTTTAAAAATCCAAAAATATCTAGCAAAGACCTATACACTTTTATTTCATCGACATATTTTATAGTGTAACCAAGAAAAGAGAGGTGAGAATAAATGTTTGAAGACAATTGCAATGAATTGGATTGTAAAAACAACAAATGTGTATGTAAAACTGTAGCTAAAATTGCTGCTGCACAAGATGAAGTAGCGGGAAGAGGTCAAGGATGTGAAACGGGATGTAAACAGTCAATCAATGACTTATTATCCCCAACTACTGGACCGAGTACTACTAACGATACAGTTCCATTCGTTTTATACTGTAAAGGAGATTGCAAAGAGTTTATTGGCAGAAGTGTAGTTGCTAATCCTTTTGGTAATAATATGGTAGCTTACAATTGTATCGAAACTCCAATTTTCCGAGTAAGCAAGGTGAAAAAGAATTGTTGTGCTGAATTAGAGTTATTATTACCAGTAAACGAAGGTGGTCAAACACCTGGATCGGGTGGAGAAGATTTATGTGATTTTGTTCCACCAACTGGAAATAGTATAAGAGACTTTCAACGCACAGGTATTTGTATCACTGTAGATTTATGTGAGTTTATGGCAATTGCTTGCTTAGATCCAGTAAGAGCATTACCTGTATCTGAGTGGAGACGTAATTCAGGTGGTGGCGGTGGCGCAAGTGCCCACTGCGACGATTAATCATCCATGACTGGTGCCGTTTTACGGTGCCAGTTTTTTTATGTTTGACAAAATACCTATAGGGGTATATGATGAATACGTAACGTCATAAATGACAATATTCGTTTTGCGTTGTATCATTGTAATTGAGAGGAGGTAATCATGATGGAATACGATGCAAAAGTTAAAAATAGAGTGAAACGTTTGGAAGGTCAATTGCGTGGGGTTCTTCGTATGATGGAAGAAGGAGCAGATTGTAAAGACGTGATTACCCAGTTATCTGCAAGCCGAACAGCAATTGATCGGACCATAGGAGTAGTCGTGAGCAATAACTTAATCGAATGTGTTCAAGATGCAAATGAAAATGATGAGGACACAGAAGATAAAGTTAAAGAAGCTGTTAATTTATTAGTTAAAAGCCGTTAACAAAAAATTTATACTAAGCTGTTGACGGATTTCATTTTATAAGTTAATATACCCCATAGGGTATTAAAAATACTAAAACAATTTCTTAGGAGGAATTATTTATGGATATTAATAAAACTTTAGATGCAAAAGGTCTAGCATGCCCAATGCCAATTGTAAAAACTAAAAAGGCAATTGAGGACGTTGAAAGTGGTCAGATTCTAGAAGTAGTTGCAACAGATGCAGGTGCTAAGAGTGACCTAACAGCATGGTGCAAATCTTCAGGTCATGAGTTAGTTGACATGAATGAAGATGACGGCGTATTTACTTTCTATATTAAAAAAGGATAATTTTTTTAGTTTAACAAATACCTATACGGGTATAAGTAATGTGAGAGATGATCATCAGATTGATCATCTCTCTACAAAAAAGCCAACAATTAGGGAGGAGTTATACAATGGCTGAAAAGAAAAAGACGAATATCATCCTATTCAGCGGTGATTACGATAAAACAATGGCAGCCTATATCATTGCCAATGGTGCAGCTGCTTATGATCACGATGTAACAATTTTCCACACTTTCTGGGGATTAAATGCGTTACGTAAAGATGAAAAAGTACAACCAAAAAAATCATTTATGGAGAAAATGTTTGGTAAAATGATGCCTCGTGGGGCAGACAACATGCCACTATCTAAAATGCAATTTTTAGGTATGGGTCCAAAAATGATTAAAGGTGTTGTTAAAAAGCATAATGCTATGCCATTACCAGATTTAATCGATATGGCTAAAGAGCAGGATATTACGTTACTAGCTTGTACGATGACAATGGATTTATTAGGTCTTAAGAAAGAAGAACTTTTAGATGGTATTGAATACGGTGGTGTCGCAGCTTATATTGCTGAAGGTGAAGATGGCGCTATTAACCTATTCATTTAATCTTGGAGGTATGAACTATGAAAACAATTGATTCAAAAACAGTACAAGAGAAATTAGATCAAGGTGAAGATTTAAACTTGATCGACGTTCGTGAAGTTGAGGAAGTTCAGGAAGGTAAAATACCTGGTGCGGTAAACATTCCACTAGGTCTAATTGAATTTCGTGAGAATGA
Source organism: Piscibacillus salipiscarius (assembly GCF_042685285.1). Classification (NCBI taxonomy): domain Bacteria; kingdom Bacillati; phylum Bacillota; class Bacilli; order Caryophanales; family Bacillaceae; genus Piscibacillus; species Piscibacillus salipiscarius. Next base: position 44,418 of record NZ_JBHUMZ010000017.1, read on the forward strand.
ATTAGATAAGAATCAAGAGTATATTATGGTATGCCGTTCTGGTGGACGTAGCGGTCAAGCAACACAATTTCTAGAAAGCAAAGGTTATAACGTTACGAACATGGAAGGCGGAATGCTTAGCTGGGAAGGTCCAGTTGAGAAGTAATAATAGGAGGGATCTTGAATGACTAATATTAGTGCAGATCATGTGTTAGATGCAAAAGGCTTAGCATGCCCTATGCCAATTGTTAAAACACGTAAAGAAATTGAAAACGTAGAGCCTGGCAAAGTTCTCTTAATTGAAGCTACAGATCAAGGTTCAAAAGCTGATTTAAAAGCTTGGGCAGAGCGTAGTGGTCATCAGTATTTAGGCACAGTTGAAGAAGGAGATGTCTTAAAGCACTATGTTCGCAAAGCTTCTGAAGGTGAATCAGGAGAACAACCTTCTTTTGACAATAAGGTTAATAATGATGATTTAAAACAAAAAGTTAATTCTGATGGTGTAACGGTTTTAGACGTACGTGAATCAGCTGAATATGCATTTGGTCATATTCCTAATGCAATCTCAATCCCATTCGGTGAATTAGAGAATCGCGTTAGTGAATTAAGTCAAGACGATGAGATTTATGTTGTATGCCGTACTGGTAACCGTAGTGATATGGCAGCACAATTATTAAGTGAAAAAGGTTTTAGTAAAGTATATAACGTAGTCCCTGGTATGAGTGAATGGGATGGAGACGTTGAAAGTAAGTAATTAAGTAGTAGTTAGTGAAATTGTAGCTAAAGAGGACTTGGTCCGTTCCAAGTTCTTTTATTAACACAAAATTAATACCATAGGGGGTATAAAAAGATGTCAGTAAAAACAATGAATGTTCAAGATATTGCGAAACGAGTAGTCAACAAAGAAGATTTATTCGTATTAGATGTACGTAATGAGGATGCATTTGAAGATTGGAAAATTGAAGGCGACAACTTTGATTATCTAAACGTACCTTACTTCGATTTAATCGAAGGAATTGAACCTATTCAAGATAAAGTACCAAAAGATCGTGATGTAGCGGTTGTTTGTGCGAAAGGTGGTTCATCTGAATTCGTTGCGGATCAACTAGTTGAAGCTGGTTTTGACAATGTTTATTCAGTAGAAGGCGGTATGAAGGCTTGGAGTGAACACTTAGAGCCAGTTAAAATTGCTGACTTAAAAGATGGTGGTGAATTATACCAGTTCGTACGCCTAGGTAAAGGTTGCCTATCATATATGGTGATCTCTGACGGTGAAGCAGCAACGATTGATGCAGTACGTATGGCCGATGTGTTCATTAACTTTGCAGAAGAAAAAGGTGCTAAAATCACTCACGCATTTGACACACACCTACACGCAGACCACATCTCTGGTGGACGCGAAATTGCTGAGAAAACAGGTGCAACTTATTGGTTACCACCAAAAGATGCGACAGAAGTACAATTTGAATACAAACCTTTAGAAGACGGTGAAGATGTTAAAATCGGTTCTTCTAAGATCAGTGTTCAAGCATTATATTCACCTGGACACACAATTGGTTCAACATCATTTATCGTTGACGACCAATATTTAATGTCAGGTGACATTCTGTTCGTAGATTCAATTGGTCGCCCAGACTTAGCTGGTTTAGCTGATGATTGGGTAGGTGACTTACGTGAAACACTTTATAAACGTTATAAAGAACTTTCTGATGAACTAGTAGTATTACCAGCACACTATATGACAAATGATGAATTAAATGAAGATGGTTCAGTAGGTAAAAAATTAGGTGAATTATATCAAGATAACCACGGACTAAATGTGGACGATGAGCAAGAATTCCGTCGTATGGTTACAGAAAACTTACCACCACAACCAAACGCATATCAAGAAATCCGTGAAACGAACATGGGTAAAATTTCTCCAGAAACTGAAAAGAAACGTGAAATGGAAATTGGTCCTAACCGTTGTGCGGTTAAGTAATAAATAATAGGGGGATAAGGTTTATGACCTTATTTCCCTCATTATTTTTTTGAACTAGGGTAGTTTATGAATGAGATACCAAGGGGGGTTTTCCTGTGGAGTATAGTATATTGTTTTTATTAGTATTATTTCTTATTGGGTTTGCTGGATCATTCATCTCTGGAATGGTCGGAATCGGTGGATCAATAGTTAAATATCCAATGTTATTATATATACCACCACTATTAGGTTTTGCAGCATTTACGTCCCATGAAGTATCAGGTATAAGTGCTGTTCAAGTGTTCTTTGCGACCATTGGTGGTGTCTGGGCTTACCGAAAAGGTGGTTATCTAAATAAGTCCCTTATTTTATATATGGGGATTAGCATTCTAATCGGTAGCTTTATAGGCGGATTTGGATCTAGATTCTTATCCGAAGGGTCTGTTAATTTCGTTTATGCGATTTTAGCGACGATTGCCGTTATTATGATGTTTATGCCGAAGAAAGGTTTAGATGATGTTGCACTAGATCAAGTCACCTTTAATAAAACGCTGGCATCAAGCTTAGCATTTATTGTAGGTATTGGTGCTGGAATCGTGGGTGCTGCAGGGGCATTTGTGTTAGTTCCAATCATGCTGATCGTGCTTAAAATTCCAACACGAATGACGATTGCATCATCATTAGCGATAACGTTCATTTCTTCAATTGGTTCAACGGCAGGTAAGATCATGACAGGACAAGTATTACTTGTTCCGGCTATCATTATGATTGTCGCAAGTTTAATTGCCTCACCACTAGGAGCCAATGCTGGTAAGAAAATTAATACAAAATATTTACACATCATCTTAGCTGGATTAATCTTGGCATCTGCCATTAAAATTTGGCTAGACTTTTTATAGGAATCAGTTAAACTCACCTTTAGCCAGGTGGGTTTTTTATTCGTTAATTTAGGTTAAATTAATTAATAGTTAGAGTGAGGTGTAAATATGGAGAAAACCATTGATTCTAATTATATTCAACAACACTTAGCGAATGAAAGAACTTATTTAGCATGGATCCGTACAGCTTTAGCAATGGTTGGTATAGGTTTCTTAATTGTGAATATCCATTTTTCGTTGAATGAAACCTCTGCCGCAGCTGATCAATTTGCTCAAATGATTGGCATATTCTCGGTGGTTTTAGGGCTAATCATTATTGTGTTCGCGACTTATAGTTATTTAGTTAAAAAGAAGCAAATCAATGAACAAACGTTTCAGCCGTCTAATCGGGTCGTTTGGTTAGTGTCAATTTTTACGATCATTATTAGTATTTTATTTTTCTTATATTTTTTTGTATATTAAAAGACCTGGCTACAGCCAGATCTTTTATGAGTTATGCATTTGTGTTAATTGTGTTGAATCCATTTCGTAAATGTCTGGGTCGTACAGGTGACAGGCAACGTGTCTGCCGTCCTCAACTTCTGTCAGTTTTGGCTTTTTATGAGCACAGATATCTTGCGCAAGCGGACACCTAGTTCTAAAAACACATCCTGACGGTGGATCAATTGGACTTGGTAATTCTCCTTCTAACACAATTCTTGAACGATTTTCTTCTATGTCAGGGTCTGGGATTGGAACAGCTGATAAGAGTGCATTGGTATATGGATGAAGCGGTTCATCATATAATGTTTTACTTTCGGTAAGTTCTACGATATGTCCTAAATACATAACAGCAATCCGGTCTGATATATGTCTGACCATTGAAAGGTCGTGGGCAATAAATAAATAAGTTAAACCTTTTTCCTCTTGAAGACGTTCTAACAGATTAATGATTTGTGCTTGTACTGAAACATCAAGTGCTGAAATAGGTTCGTCACAAATAATAAATTTAGGCTCTAACGCTAAAGCTCTGGCAATTCCAATACGCTGCCTTTGCCCACCACTAAATTCATGAGGATAACGGTTAGCGTGATCTCTGTTCAGTCCGACTTCTTCAAGTAATTCATATACTTTCTTGAGTCTTTCTTTATTATTTTTATAAAGGCCATGAACCTCCATTGGTTCTGAGATAATCTCCTTGACTGTTGACCTTGGATTTAGTGAGGCATAAGGGTCCTGGAAAATCATCTGCATATCCCTAAATAACTTAAAGCGTTCTTGTTCAGGGATATCGTGGACATTAACGTCATCATAAATCACGTTACCACCTGTTTTTTCATATAAGGTTAGAATCGTTCTTCCCGCTGTTGATTTTCCACAACCTGATTCGCCTACAACACCAAATGTTTCACCTTCTTTAATCGAAAATGTTACATCATCAACAGCTTTTAACGTTTGGTTTCGCCCAACTTTGAAATATTTTTTTAAGTTCTCTACTCTTAATAAATCTTTTGTCATGTAGACTCCTCCTGGTAGTACCTTCTTGCTTCACATAATTTAGATTCATATCTAGAACCTGCAAGCGAAATAACTTCAATACCAGTACTAGAAATAGATGAATGAATCATTTGTCCGTTTCCATAGTAAATACCGACGTGATTAATGTTACCTTTACCTATGTCACCTTCAAAAAATAATAAATCGCCTATCTTTAACTCATTAAACGCAACTTGCTTGCCTTGTAAGGCTTGGTCTGATGCATCACGGGGGATCCTGTACCCGTTCATCTTATGCATGGTGTAAGCAAATCCAGAACAGTCATAACCGAATGCACTCATCCCACCCCAAAAATATGGGAGCTTTAAAAATTGTTCTGCTGACTTAACAATCGATTGACCATTACCTTGAGGTAAATCTTTAATTGAATTGTAAACCTTTATGTTTTTTGCTTGAAACCAACCCTCGCCTTCAGGTGTTCGAACTTTAATCCAACTCTCTTGCTGCTTTAAAACAGGTAAATAGGTTCCGTAACTTAACTCTAGAAACGGTAATTTATTAGAATCGTATAAAATGGTTTGTTCATTGGTTACTAAAGCAATAGGTGGTTCACGCCAGTCTTGACTAACTAACTTGAGCTGAGTAAGAGGAACCCACCCAGGATAGCCCCGTTCATCCTTTTTAGAAGGTTGATTGACGGCAATAATTTTAGCCCATTTACCTTCAATTTGATCGACAATGACTTCTTCACCGTAGAGAAGCTGGGATTGTACTCGTTTCTCATAGCATAGATGATCTCTTTGTTTTTTGGTTAATTCGTCGTACCATTTTTGTAATAATACAGGTTTTGTTAAGCCAACTTGATCGATGACTCTTGGTGATTCCGAATCTGTCCAAATCGTTGCCACAGAAACGTTACAAACCCATATATTAGCTTGTTGTTGGCTCATATTACATAATCCTTTCAGTTAAAGAATGTAGGCTTTATTAATCGTCTTAACCCCTAAACCAGGTTCATCAGGTAACGTCATAATATTTTGCGTATACTGGGCTCCACCATAAATCGTATCATCTGATAACATGAGCGGAGCATCAAAGTCGTACCTGGTGATATTAGGCTGGCTTGCAGCAAAATGTGCAGCTGCTGTGATGCCTAATTTCGTTTCAATCATACTTCCGACCATACAAGGAATCCCAAATGTTTCTGCCATATGGTTAATTTTTAGTGCGTGGTAGATACCGCCTGATTTCATTAGTTTTATATTGATTAGATCACTACTTCTTGTTTCTAACACTCTTCTAGCATCAACCGGTGAGAAAACACTTTCGTCTGCCATGATCAGAGTGTGGGTTTGGGTTGTGACTTCTTTCAAACCTTCAATGTCATTAGCGATCACAGGCTGCTCAACTAGTTCAATGTCTAAGCCGAGCTCTTCCATTTTATTAATCGCATAAATGGCTTCTTTAACTGACCAGCCTTGATTGGCATCTAAACGAATGGTAGTTGAAGTGCCTATTCTTTCTCGAATGGCTTTTATTCGTTTAATATCTTGTTCTATTTGATCTTTACCAACTTTAACTTTTAATATTGAAAAGCCTTGGCTAACATACTCCTGAGCATCTTGAGCCATCTCGTCAGGACGGTTAACACTTACGGTATAATCTGTTTCAATTTTATTTCGATAACCGCCTAGTAATTGATAAAGAGGGAGGTTAGCTGACCTTGCTAAACAGTCAAATAACGCCATATCTATAGCAGCTTTAGCACTCGTGTTGCGTACGATCGCTCTGTGAATTTTTTCTAGTAATTGATGTATGTTTTTAATGGATTGCCCTATTAAAAGGGGTTTAAAGACCTCTTCTATACAATACTTAATACTTCTTAAACTATCGCCTGTAATGACAAGAGTTGGTGGTGCTTCCCCATAACCAATCGTTCCATCTTCTAAAGTAATTTTAACGTAAATGGTGTCCGCTTCAGTCACGGTTCTTAAAGCAGTTTTAAAAGGTTTATTTAATGGTATTCGAATTTGAAAAGTTTCGATTTGCTTTATGTTCAAGATGATCCTCCTATGACACCTGGCTCGATGGATAAACGTTTGGCTTCGGTTGATAGATTAGCTTGAACGCCAAGCGGTATGGCGTAATGTGGTTGACAATGGCCGATTTTAAAACCGCTTATGACCGGTTTATTTAATGTACTTAAGTAATCATTTAATACTTGTTCTAACGTAAAGGATGGCCGGTCTTTTTTCGGTTTAGCATTGTTAAAGTCACCAACAATAATACCTGCTGCATCATCAAGCTTTCCGGCGTGTTTAAGCTGAGATAAGAAAGAATCAATACGATAAGGTGGCTCATCAACATCTTCTATGAAAAGTAGTTTTCCATTCGTGTCTATTTCATAAGGGCCGCCTAATGAATTAACGATTAAAGATAAATTTCCACCAACAATTTCCCCGTTAGCATCACCTTTAGAAATTACTTTTAGTTCAGAATATGTATGATCATATATCATGGGTGTAGGTTGAGATAATTGATTGAAAGCTTGCTTTGAATGCTCGTGGAAATCGTCTTTACCTATATCTGATGCCAGCATAGGTCCGTGGAATGTAATAAGACCTGTTTGTTGCCTAATGGCTGTATGTAAATATGTAATATCACTATATCCCCAGAATATCTTGGGATGTTTTTTTATTAAATCATAGTCAATGGAAGCTGCTATTCGACCTGTTCCATAACCTCCACCAGCACAAATAATGGCTTTGATGTTGTCGTCTCTAAACATGTCATGCAGGTCTTTTAAACGCTGTTCATCTGTGCCTGCTAAATAACCATGTACTTCTTCGACATAGTGACCTAGTTGAACCTTAAATCCAATGTTTTCAAAAAAAGGAATGGCCTTTTTCAGATTCTCTATATTAGGTGGGCTAGCAGGTGCTATGACACCAATAGTATCTCCTGGTTGTAATGCCTTTGGTAGAATCATAGATTAAACTCCTTTAATTTGGATAAAGGGCATAGCTCGGTATGCCCTTTACCTTAATACATTTTATTTCTTATCTGCCCATTTAAGTTCTAAATAACCAACTGGGTGACGTACAATGCCAGATACATCTGGGTTTTGTAAATTGACTTGGTTATAGAAGTGAATTGGGAAGAGTGGCATCTCTTCAAATAAAATCTTCTCTGCTTCATATAAATATTCGAAACGTTTTGCTTCGTCCGTTTCACTTTTTGCATTTGCGATTAGTTGATCGTATTCTTCATTTGACCAGCCTGTACGGTTCATAGATGAATCTGTCACAAAGCTTTCTAAGAAGTTAACAGGGTCTGCATAATCGGCTAAGAATGAACTACGTGAGAACTGGTGTTTTAGGTCTTTTTGATCCTGTAAGAAAACATTCCATTCTGTGTTTTCTAACTCAACTTGAACATCTAAAACCTTGTTATATGTTTCTTGTAAATATTCTGCAATCGATTTGTGAGTTTCACTTGTGTTATACGATAATGTCACTTGTGGTAACTCATCATAACCTTCTTCTTTCATACCTTCTTCTAATAATTGTTTAGCTTTTTCTGCGTTTGTTTCGATTAAATTTCCGTTTACCTCACGGAAATCTTCACCATTATGATCTGTAAAGCCGTATGATACGAAACCATATGCTGGTTTTTCTAAGTTCTTAGTAATGTAATCAACAATTTCTTGTTGGTTTACAGCTAAAGCAAATGCTTTTCTAATTTTCTTATTTTGGAACGGTTCTTCATTAACATTAAAGCGGTAGAAGTAGACACCTGCTTGTTCTTCATTTGTAACATCATCACCTTCTAAAAGTTGGTCAGCTAAATCAGAAGGAATGCCCGATGTATCTAGCTCACCACTTTCGTACATTTGGTATTCAGTATTAGTATCATTGACCATAGCCCAATGAACTTCATCTAACTTAACAGTATCAGCGTCCCAGTATTCAGGGTTCTTCTCAAAAACCATGTTTTGATCGTGGTTCCACTCTTTTAATGAAAAAGGTCCATTTGCAACAAAAGTATCAGCTTCTGCATGCCAATCAGGGTTTTCTTCCGCAACCTTATGGTTAACCGGGAAGAATGCAGGATTTGAGACTAAGTCTAAGAAGAAGCCAGTTGGTGATTCAAGTGTAACTTTAAATGTTTTGTCATCAACTGCTTCAACGCCAACATCTTCTGCAGATGCTTCACCAGCGTTAAATGCTTCACCGTTTTTAATGAAGTAACCTAAGAAAGCAGCTGATGAAGCTGTTTCAGGATCTAATAAATGTCTCCAAGCATAAACAAAATCTTGTGCTGTCACGGGGTCACCGTTTGACCAATTGGCATCCTCTCTTAAGAAGAATGTGTACTCTTGGCCATCTTCAGATACTTCCCATTCCTTAGCCATGGCAGGCTTAGGCTCATGGGATTGATCTAATCGTGTTAATCCTTCTAGTAAGTTGTTTAAAGTGTTCCAGGAAACGGAGTTAAACCCAACTGGTGGGTCGAACGATGTTGGTTCAGTTGCATTATTTAAATAGAGTATCTTTTTGTCACCTTCGTCTCCCTCATTTTCATTTGAACTTTCATTTTCTTCTGTGTTGTTTTCGCTATTGCTTTCTTCATCTTCACCTTCACCCGTTGATGTTGTACAGGCAACGAGTAGCATGGTCAGTAGTGTGACCATTAAAGCCAGTAACCACTTTTTATTCATTTGTATTCCTCCTTTGGTTTTATATTAATTTTCATATGTTGGACCCTCTCATCATAAAGCCAGCACTCCACGTAATGTGACTCGCTATTTTCATGACGGATAGGATAAACCTTTTCGCAAGCCACCATGGCATGTGGACACCTTGCTGTAAAAGGGCAGCCAACTGGTGGTGAAAATAGGTCTGGCGGCGTTCCATCAATAGGAATCAGTTTCTCATCTTTTTGATCTAACCGTGGAATAGAATGCAGTAGACCTTTTGTGTAAGGGTGTTTAGCTTCGTAGAAAATCTCTTTCTTAAAGCCAGTTTCAATGATTTTCCCTGCATACATGACCGCGATTCGATCTGCAACTTTTGCAACAACACCAAAGTCGTGTGTAATTAAAATTATCGCAACATTAGTTTGCTGTTGAATCTTATTAAATAGTTCTAGAATTTGCGCTTGAATAGTAACATCCAGAGCTGTGGTCGGCTCATCGGCAATGAGTAAATCAGGTTCACAAATAAGAGCAATGGCAATAACAATACGTTGCCTCATTCCACCACTAAATTGGTGGGGATACTGTTTTAACCGCTCTTCTGGACTTGGAATCCCTACAAGGTTGAGCATGTCAATGGCTTTTTCTTTAGCTTTGCTTCTAGATATTTTTTCGTGTTGAATCAAACCTTCAGTTAACTGATCACCTATCGTTAGAGTAGGGTTAAGTGCTGTCATAGGGTCTTGGAAGATCATCGAAATATCCACACCCCGAATTTCCTTCATCTGCCGTTCGTTATAGTGCGTAATGTCTTGATCTTTAAAAACAATCCGGCCATTACGAATTTTTCCAGCAGGTTTAGGGATTAATTGCATGATGCTATTGGCGGTTACACTTTTACCACAGCCTGATTCACCTACAATTGCTAACGTTTCCCCTTGATATAAATCAAAAGATACCCCGCGTACTGCTTTGACTTCACCGCCGTATGTAGAAAATGAAACATGAAGGTCATCAACTTCAAGTATTTTTTTCATAGGTGTCACCTCCTTAGTTTTGGATCAAGGGCATCTTGAAGACCGTCTCCTAGTACGTTAAAAGCAAACATCGTTGCTGAAATGAAAAACGCTGGGAAGAACAAGCGCCACCAATGTCCAGATATAATCGTTGTTAGTGAATCATTGGCCATCACACCCCAGCTTGCAAAGGGGCTTGAGATACCAAGACCTAAGAAACTTAAAAATGCTTCGGCAAATATGGCAGTTGGAACCGTTAAGGTCATTTGGACAATAATAGGTCCCATCGTGTTGGGCAAGAGGTTTTTCCGAATGATTCGGCTCGTTTTAGCTCCAAATGATTTAGAGGCATGGACAAACTCTAGTGTTTTTAGTTGTAAGACTTGTCCACGAACAATTCTTGCCATTCCAACCCATCCAGTAAGAGATAGAGCTAGAATAATCGTAAATAAACTAGGACCTAAAACGACAAGTAACAGAATAACGATTAATAGATAAGGTAAACCGTAAAGGATCTCTACAATTCGCATCATAATATTATCGGTTCTTCCACCTTTATAACCTGAAATTCCTCCATAGATGACACCGATAAAGAAGTCGATAAAAGCCGCAACAAGCCCCACAAATAATGAGATTCTTGCACCATACCAAGTTCTAGTAAAGACATCTCTTCCCAAGTCATCAGTCCCAAACCAGTGATTAACAGATGGTGCTTGGTTTTGCACGGCAAGGTTTTGTCCATTTACCGTGTAAGGAGTCATATATGGACCAAAGATTGCCATGATACCTAGTAAAACTAAGAAGAACAATCCTCCCATAGCCATTTTGTTTTTCTTTAAACGTTGCCACGCATCTTGCCAATATGATAAGGAAGGACGAACAACTTCTTCCTGATTAAGCTCTTTTTGTTCAAGAGGTTGTAACCATTCTACGGGGATTTCCTTAGGATTAAGCTGATTGTTTTGGTGTTTAACTTGTTGATCCATTCTAATCCCCTTTCTCATCGTGTATTTTAATTCTCGGATCTAAAATGCCGTAGGTAATATCGACTAAAAACAGCATGAAGATTAAAAAGGCACTGTAGAATACGGTTGTCCCCATAATTACGGGATAGTCACGTTCATTAATGCTTTGTACGAAATATTGTCCCATTCCAGGAATGGCAAAGATTTTTTCAATGACAAATGTCCCCGTTAAAACACCGGCAAGTAGCGTCCCTAAAATGGTTACAACTGGCATTAAAGCATTTCTTAATGCGTGTTTAATAATGACCTTATAAGGTGAAAGGCCCTTTGCTCGCGCCATTTTAATATAATCTTGTGTCAGCACTTCTAGCATGCTTGACCGAGTTAGCCTAGCAATAATAGCCATTGGTCCAGTTGCCAGCGCAATGGTTGGTAACACCATATGCATTGGAGATTTCCATGTCGCAACAGGAAAAATGTTATAATTTACAGCTAGTTGTTGGATGAGTAATGTTGCCAAAACAAAGTTAGGAATTGAAATACCTAAAACAGCAATTGTCATAGCCATATAGTCAATAATCCCGTTATGCCTTAAAGCTGCTAAAACCCCTAAAGCAATACCTGAAACTAAGGCAACTAGAACAGAAATAATCCCAAGTTCTGCTGAGATTGGAAACCCTCGGCCTAACAATTCATTAACTGTTGAATTGGGCTTTTTGATTGACGGCCCAAAGTCAAACGTAGCGATCGATTTTAAGTAATGCATATATTGAACGACTGGTGGGTCATCCAAGTTAAAGTGAGACTTTAAATTTTCTTGCACTGCTTCATTAGAAGTCTTATCTGCAACACTATTAAACGGGGAGCCAGGAATGGACATCATTAATATGAATGTCAGTGTGGCAATAATCCAAATAGTTAAAAGTGCCATTAAAAAACGCTTGATTATGTATCGAAACAACTTACTCCCCCCTTAATTAAATGTTGAATTCATGGCTAATTCTGTCATGACCACCATGGCACGGTATGCTTCTAATATATCTTTAGCCTCAAATTTTACGATACAACTATTTGGTTCGATTTCGGTACCGGGCATAATCGCAGCCCACTCCGCTTGACCATAGTTATTAAATTCAATTCTGAAAGTTGGTTGTTTTGGAGGAGTTAACGGGTCAATTCGATTTAATAGATTAATAGCTTCAATGGTTTTCTCTCTTAAAAGTTCTCCAGATTTCTTCGGTGTCAATGATTTTACGGCCTGTCTCGTAATTGAATACTTAACAGGTGCTGTTACGACATTAGGTATAAGCTGCTCTGCTTCATGAGATGCACAATCATCACCACCAACTAAGATGACAGGTACATCATAGTAACCAGCAACGTACGCGTTTAAACCTAATTCTCCAACGGCCGTATCATTGACGTAGAAATTACGCACACCAAAAGTCATCGAATGAGACATGACTCCAGGTTGTCCAGCACGGGCGTGATAGCCTAGAAAGATAGCTCCTTGATAAGAATCATCCAGGCTTTCCACCATAGAGTAACGCTTAACACCGCCTGTGATCAGCTCAGCTTCTTCATATAATTCATCAACAAGTAAATTATTCATTTTAGAGTGGCTGTCATTAACTAAAAAATAGTCACAGCCATTATTAAAAGCGGTTTCAATAACGTGGTTAGCTTCTTGGGTCATAATCCGCCTTGCACGTTCATAGTTATGGAATTGAGGGTTTACAAACGTATAATCGGGTAAACCAGTAATACCTTCCATATCCACAGACATATACAATTTCATATATAGTAAGCTCCCTCCATGATGTAAAAATATTTATTTTAATGTATATAAATTTACCAAATATTTAGAAAAAAATCAATTTTTCATCAGATTATATGGTGGAAATTTTATCACTTTAAAAAAAGCGCTTTCTCATATACAATAGTTAGTAACAGAATTTTCACATAATATGAAAATTTTGTTTTAAGTTATGTGTTTAAGGAAATTGTTATTTAAATTAAAAAATAGTTGAGGTGATAGAATGGCAGAAGAAGTAAAAGAATTACAAGGATCAAATGGACAACACAACTTGGACAACTACAAACAAACTTATGAAAACTTTGACTGGGAAGAAGCAAAAAAAGCTTTCTCATGGTATGACACAGGAAAAGTTAATATTGCCTATGAAGCTATCGATCGACATGCAGAAAACCCTAATAAGAAAGATCAAGTTGCTCTTCATTATGTAGCACCTGATCGGGAAGAAAAATTAACATTTGAAGAACTTAGCAAGCAGAGTAATAAATTCGCAAATGTATTGAAAAAGCAAGGCATTGAAAAAGGTGACCGTGTCTTCTTGTTTATGCCGAGATCACCTGAGTTCTATGCTAGTTTTCTAGGAATTCTAAAAGTAGGTGCAATTGCTGGTCCTTTATTCGAAGCGTTTATGGAGCAAGCTGTTCATGACCGCCTTGAAGATAGTGAAGCGACTATGCTTATTACGACACCTGACCTACTTTATCGTGTACCACAAGATCAGTTACCTGATTTAAAGAAGGTTGTACTAGTCGGTGATTCTAAAGATATTGAAGATGGTTATATTGACTATCATGAAGAAATGAAAAATGCTAGTGACGATTTCGATATTGAGTGGGTTGATCTAGAAGATGGAATGGTCATTCACTATACATCTGGATCAACTGGTAAGCCTAAAGGGGTATTCCATGTTCATAACGCTATGATTCAGCACTATCAAACAGGAAAATGGGTTCTAGATTTACAAGAAGGTGATGTGTACTGGTGTACAGCCGATCCGGGCTGGGTAACTGGTACGAGTTACGGTGTATTTGCCCCTTGGTTAAACGGAGTTACTAACGTTGTAGTGGGAGGACGTTTTACGCCGGATGCTTGGTATAAAGCATTGGATCAATATAAAGTCACTGTTTGGTACTCTGCACCTACCGCTTTCCGTAAATTAATGAGTGCGGGAGAAGAGGTTGCTAAAAAGTATGATTTATCAACGGTACGCCATATTCTAAGTGTCGGCGAACCGTTAAACCCAGAAGTCGTTTATTGGGGCTTAAAAGCATTTGATCGCCGTATTCATGATACATGGTGGATGACAGAGACTGGTGCTCAGCTCATTTGTAACTATCCGACAATGGAAATTCGCCCTGGTTCCATGGGTAAACCAATTCCAGGAGTAGTGGCGTCGATCGTGGATGATCAAGGAAATGAATTACCACCTAATCGTATGGGGAACCTTGCGATTAAAGAAGGTTGGCCAGCCATGATGCGTGCGATTTGGAAGCGCCCTGAAAAATATGAAAGCTACTTCTTAAATGGTTGGTATGTATCTGGTGATAGTGCCTATCTTGATGAAGATGGTTACTTCTGGTTCCAAGGTCGTTTAGATGATGTTATTAACACATCAGGTGAACGTGTTGGACCATTTGAGGTCGAAAGTAAGTTAATTGAGCATGAAGCGGTATCAGAAGCAGGTGTTATTGGTAAACCTGACCCTGAACGTGGAGAAATTATTAAGGCGTTCATTTCATTAAATGAAGGCTATGAAGAATCAGATGAATTACTAGAAGATATTCGTCAATTCGTCAAAACAGGATTAGCAGCACACGCAGCACCTCGTGAAATGGATGTTACAGATTCAATTCCAAAAACGCGTAGTGGTAAGATTATGCGTCGTCTGTTAAAAGCTCGCGAACTAGGCTTGCCTGAAGGTGATACGTCTACATTAGAAGAATAAGATTATGTTAGGGTGTCCTAAAAAATTAGGGCACTCTTTTTTTGGTTGATCACCGTAAATCGTTTATAATTCAATTAATGAACAACAAGATAGAAAGCAGTGATGTTATGTTTTCAATTATTCAGTGGTTTATATTTTTACTGGCCAATGCAGTGGCCATTCCAATCGTTATTGGATCAATCTTTCAAATGGATACAATGGCCATTATGCTACTTATGCAAAGAACCTTTTTTGTCATTGGCATAGCGTGTTTCTTACAAGGGTGGCTAGGGCATAAGTTACCAATTGTTGATGGGCCTGCAGGATTATGGGTAAGTACGTTTGCTGTATTTGCGGCGAGTGTGGGCTCTACAGGTGCTGCAGGGTTAGAGGCGTTACGAATGCTTGAGATGGGGATGATCTTAACCGGTGTTTTACTAATCTTATTTGGGGTATTTAAGATATCAGGTAAAGTTATTTCATATTTTACACCTTTAGTAACAGGGGTTTTTCTGACTTTACTAACATTTCAATTAAGTGGCACCTTCCTTCAGGGAATGTTTGGTTTATCTGACCAAGTGACGACGGCGCAATTAGATGGCTTTCTGATTGCAATGGTCACATTTATTGCAGTTTTAGTTTTTTCTAATTTCTTTAATGGCTGGGTTAAGAGCTATGCTGTGCTATTAGGCATTGGGTTAGGCTGGATTTTATTTGTCATGTTTAAAGATTCAACAACTAAGCTTACGACACAAAATTGGCTATCAATGCCTGAATGGTTTGCGTGGGGAACACCTCAGTTTGATTGGAGTATTGTACCAGTAGCGGTGTTAACCGGACTTATTTTATTATCCAATATTGTAGCTTCACTTTCAGCTGCTACGGAAGTCATTGAAGGAAAGTCAAACTTCTCTGTCAGCCAGATGAATCGTGGAAGTTTTATGCTTGGTGTGAACCATGGAATTTCAGGAATTTTTTCAAGTGTAGCAGTTGTTCCTTTAGCATCATCAGCGGGTTTTATACAATTAACAGGCGAAAAGCGTAAAAGTCCATTTATGTGGGCATCGATGTTATTAATTTTAGTTGCATTTTTCCCACCTATCATATCCTTCTTAGCTGGAATTCCATCGCCTGTAGCTAATGCTGCGTTACTTGCAACTTTCGTTCAATTGATGGGATTAGGACTAAGAAATCTATTCGCAGATGGACTTGATCATAGACGATTAACCATTATTACAATTTCTCTGCTTCTAGGTTCGGGGTTGATGTTTATTCCTTCTGAAGCATTTGCAGAGTTACCTGGAACGGTAAGACAAGTGATTAGTAACGGGATGTTAGTTGGTACAGTATTGGCCGTATTTTTAGAACAAATATGGAAAAATGAAGATAGAAATAAACAAGCAAGTACATAATATAAATATGCTGATATAAGTAGGTGATGGAGTGGAACAAAAGATCTATGATTTTATTGGGATAGGAGTAGGACCTTATAATTTAAGCTTAGCAGCTTTAACAGAAGATATGGAAGATCTTGATCGGATCTTTTTCGACCAGACACCTAAGATGGAGTGGCACCCTGGAATGTTAATTGAAGGGGCCGATTTACAAGTGCCTTTTATGGCTGACTTAGTAACATTTGCAGATCCTACAAGCCGGTTCAGTTATTTAAATTATTTAAAAGAGCACGATCGGCTTTATAAGTTTTTCTTTTTTCAAAAGTTAGAGGTTCCTAGAAATGAATACAATGATTATTTGCAGTGGGCAACGGATCAAATAAGCGGGGTCTATTTCGGTAAGAAAGTGGTTGATGCCATTGATCATTCAGACGACCATGGAAGTTACTATGAGCTCATTATTCTAGATACCGACACGAACGAAACGGATTCTTATTTTGCTAAGCATATTGTCACGGCGACTGGAAGTGAACCTTTAGTGCTTGAGTCCATGCAAGGTTTTCCGAATGAAGATGTGCTTCATACGAGTCGTTATTTATTTGAGAAAGAAGCATTAATGAAATCTGATCACATCACCATTGTCGGCTCAGGTCAAAGTGCAGCTGAAATTTTTTATGATTTACTAGAAGAACGTGAAAACTATGAGTTTCATTTGAGCTGGCTCACGAGATCAGAGGGGATTTTTCAATTAGAAGCGGCAAAAATTGGCCAAGAATTCTTTGCGCCTGACTATGTCGATTATTTTCACCAGCTTCCACTAAAAAAACGTAAAGAAGCCTTAGATACGCTAGACCCTTTAAGAAATGGGATTGATTATAGTACACTAAATGGCATCTATGAAATGCTTTATCATTATTCTGTTGGCGGTCATGACCCGAAAATAACGATTCAGCCATTAACTGAAGTAAAGCGCATTGAGAAAAACGATCAAGGCTATTTACTTAAAAGTAAACAATGGCAGGAAGAAACTGAATTTGATTATCAAACTGAAAAAGTGATTCTAGCAACCGGTTATAAACCTAATATTCCTGACTGGTTTATGAAACGATATGAAGATGAGGTTGTTTGGGAAGATGAAAAACTGTTCAAAGTTAAGCGGAATTATGAACTAACTTTTAAAGAACCTAAAGAGAATAAATTCTATATTGTCACCAACTTAGAACACTCTCATGGCACTGCCGCAACTAATTTAGGTCTTGCGGTTCAGCGCAATATGGAGATCATTAATGATCTAACAGGTGAGATGAGATTTAACACTCAAAAATCGCAGATCTTTCAGCAGTTTTTACCTAAGAACGATTAAATGTTTAATCTTATTTGTAGCGGGAATGCATAAAAATGTAAGCAACATTTGAATCCTATATTATGTCTAAAGGAGGCATTGAACATGGGTAAAAAAATAGCATGCTTAATTACAAATATGTTTGAAGACAGTGAGTATACGGAGCCGGCTAATGCTTACCGTGAAGCAGGGCACGAGGTCGTAACCATTGAAAAGGAAAAAGGTAAAATTGTTGAAGGTAAACAAGGTGAGGCAGAGGTAGAAATCGATGCTGGAATAGATGAGGTTAAACCTGAAGAATTTGATGCATTGTTTATCCCTGGTGGTTTTTCACCTGATATATTACGTGGTGACGAACGCTTTGTCTGGTTTGCAAAACATTTCATGGAGAACGACAAACCTGTCTTTGCCATTTGTCACGGACCGCAGTTATTAATCACTGCAAAGACATTAGATGGTAGAATGGCAACAGGCTTTAAATCCATTCGTGTTGATATGGAGAATGCTGGTGTTAACTATAAAGATGAAGAAGTAGTCTCTTGCCATGATCAACTGATTACAAGCAGGCAACCAGATGACATTCCGGCATTTAATAAAGAAACGTTAAGAGTATTGGAAAAGTAATCTTATAAATATAAAAGGCTCAAACTTAAGGTTTGGGCCTTTTGCAATTATAAACTTTGTTTTACATACAATAATAAAAAGGTTAAAAGGGATGATATGATGATTGTTTCCACTCATGATGACAAATATCAATTATTTACTCAACATAATCATTCAATCTTAAGTGGACAGTTTGTACCGTATTGGCGCGATGATTTATTTATAGGTCATGAATGGTTTAAAGATGTGCAAATAGCTATAAGAGAACATGACAAGGCCTGGATTCCGCTTGATAAAGAACCTATTTGGAACGATGAAAAAGAAATTCCGCACTCTTTTATGGATTATCCAACAGAACCCAAATTAAAAGCTTATACAAATGGGGCCACAGAAGTGGAACAATTATCTCCTTATGCAGGCTACTTAAACAGCCTACATTTCCTGTCGTTTTATAAACAAAAATCGACAGATTCTAATATTTCTCGGTTTATTTCCCGGGAAATTGACAGACAGAATCATCTAAGAAATAGTTTAGAATTAGAAGGTTTAGAAGAACAAGTCGTCGATTTCCATTTCAATTTACTTCAATTTTGTGATGACTTATCACTATACATCTGTTTAAATAAACCGAATACGTCTAAAGAGGATGAAATATTTATGTTTAAAGATGGCTTTAGGCAAAAGTTTTCGGGACTCCGCCAACAAATGAATGCCCACTGGATTAATGAAGAAATAATTAAGGTGAGTCCATTTCCATTTAAAGCTTCTTTTAAGGTATCAATTCCTTATGTTGAAATAACTCAAAATGAAATAGTTCAATTTGGGTTAGCAAGTGCATATGGGCGTGCTAAGGAACAAGTCCGAAACGTTACAATCTCTGACTAATAATTGTTAAAAAATAAAGCAGTTGAAATACACATAATTGTGCACTTCAACTGCTGTGTCTAATTTAATTTCCTAATATTAAACTGGTCATTAAGCATATACCAATTCTGAGGAAATGCTAAACCGAGTTTCCAGTAACTAATGCCTCTTAATTCTAATTCTTTTATAAGGTCAAACTTAGCTTGGATGGACCTTGCATCCTCAAACCATACCTCATGTTGATTACCATTTTCATCCCAGTAGAAAAAGTATGGTGCTTGAGCTTCTTGATCAAACTCAATTTCCTGATTATATTCCCTTGCTCGTTGAATTGCTTGGTTAGGACTTAACGCTTCTGCAGGATCTCCGCCTTCTTGAAATGGTAATGTCCAGTCATACCCATATAAATTTTGCCCGAGTAGAATTTTCTCAGCTGGCATTTCTGTTAAGGCATACTCAACCACACCTCTTACTGGTTGAATTGGCGAAACAGCCATCGGTGGTCCGTAGCTATATCCCCATTCGTAAGTCATTAACACGACAAAGTCTACAATTTCTCCATGTGCTTGATAATCATGAGCTTCGTACCATTGCCCGGTCTGTTCCGCGCTTGTTTTCGGAGCCAAGGCAGTTGAAATCATCAAATTATTGGCGCTCAGACGTTCTTTGGCTTTTCTTAGAAATTGGTTATATTGTTCTCTACTATCCGCTGGTAGAAATTCGAAATCAAAGTGAACATCCTGGTAACCGACTTCGTTAGCTGTTTGAATAATTTCATCAAGTAATGTGTTTTGTACATTCTCATCAGTGACAATCAATCTTCCTAAATCTTCACTAAATTGCCCGTCTTCAATATTAGTGACCGCTAGCATTAATGTTGCATTATTTTCAGCTGCGATTGCTGGAAAGTCATCTAATGGAGGGGGAATGAGCGTTCCATCACGATTAACTTGATAACTGAACGGAGCTAAATAAGTTAAGTATGGACTTCTGGCTCTTGCAGATTGCTGAAGGGTTTCGCTAACGGTATCTCCTATCGGCTCAATATACGCATTACTTGTAATGTCCGTCTTTTCAGGTTGTGGGATTTCTAGTACTTGGCCGATCTGTAATGGTGTATTGGGATTTAGATTATTATAGTTAGCTAGCTCTTGTGGTGTTGTATCAAAGCGGTTTGCTATTGAGTAAAAACTGTCTCCTCGTTGCACAGTATAAATGTCTGTTGGTATAACTAATGCCTGACCTATGACTAAATCCTCCGGTCGGTCTAAGCCATTAACTTGAACTAGTTCATCAATGGTTGTTTGATACTGATTAGCAATCGAGTAGATGCTATCGCCTTGCTCAACGATATGAATTAACAACGTTGTGCACTCCTTTCTAACTTTACCTAACTTAAATGTATGATTAAAAATTAGGCTTATGCTATCCATGATTATGGTATGATACTATTGGTAAGAGGTGACAATGATGCATGAAGAGTTTATGAAAGAAGCAATCAAAGAGGCTAAAAAAGCCGAAGAAATTAATGAAGTACCCATAGGTGCTGTGATTGTGTATGAAGGAAACATTATTGCTAGAGGGTATAATAAACGCGAGACTTTACAACGAAGTGATGCCCACGCTGAAATGATAGCGATCAAAGAAGCGAATGAGCATATCGGTAGTTGGCGTTTAGAGGAGTGCACCCTATATGTTACTCTTGAGCCTTGTCCAATGTGCGCTGGTGCGATTGTCCAATCGAGAATCCCTCATGTCGTGTTTGGGGCAAGCGATCCCAAAGCAGGTTGTGGTGGTACATTGATAAATTTAATGCAAGAAACAAGGTTTAACCACCAAGCAACTGTAGAAGAAGGGATTTTAAAAGAAGAATGCTCACAGTTATTAAAAGATTTCTTTAAAAAATTGAGAAACAAATAAAAGCTCCTGCAATAAATTTGCAGGAGCTTTATTCGTCTAATTTATTCTTTTTTGTCTGATTTATCTGTACTCTGATCCTGGATGATGCCTTTTCGGATTTTCTTCTCTTCTCTAAGATCTTCTAAAGCTGCATAAATTCTAGCACGTTCTTGTGGTAAAGAACCGTCTTTTAGTTCTCGATTTAGTGCGTAAATTAAACAACCAATCATAAGGAACATGATTAGCATGAATGGGAAACCACCCACTACAGCAGCTGTTTGTAAGGCACCTAAACCACCAGCAAGTAGTAGAACGGCAGCGAACCCACCTTCAATTATACCCCAAATAATACGTAATCCTAGAGGTGGGTTTTCATTACCCTTAGATGTAAGCATTCCAATCACATACGTACCTGAGTCGGCTGATGTAATAAAGAATACCGTTAACGAAAGCATCGCAATGATAATTAGTACACTAGAGAATGGGAATGTATCAAGTAAAGCGAAGAAACCTTGTGCTTCGTCTTCACTAACTGCATTCCAGATACTTGATTCTTTAAAGTGTTCTAAGAATAAACCAGCACCACCAAATACACTGAACCAAACAATACTAATAACAGTTGGAACTAATAGGACTCCCATTGTAAATGAACGAATCGTACGCCCTCTAGACACACGTGCAATGAAAGCTCCTACGAATGGAGCCCATGAAATCCACCATGCCCAGTAGAAAATTGTCCAAGCATCGTACCAACCTTCAGTTCCTTCACCGGCAGCATCAATTCCAAATGACATCTTAAAGATGTTTTGAATGTAACCACCAGTAGAATGTGTTAATGCTTCCAGAATAAATAATGTTGGCCCTAAAATTAAAACGAATAGAAGTAGTAAACCAGCAACACCAATGTTTGCCTGACTTAACCATTTAATACCTTTATCGATACCTGAAGTAGTTGATAGAATCGCTAAACCTGTAACGACCAAGATAATCATTAACCAAAGTCCTGTGTCATTAGGTATTCCGAATAATTGTTCAAAACCACCACCGATTTGCATAACACCTAAACCAAGTGAAGTCGAAATACCGAATAGAGTCGAGATAACACCAATTATGTTAATCGTATTACCCCAGAACCCATTAAGCCTTTTTCGTCCTAGTAATGGTTCTAACGTTGAGCTTAATAGCATAGGTAAATTTTTACGATAAGAAAAGTAAGCTAATGCTGCTGCTACAATTGCATAGACTGCCCATGGGTGTAAGCCCCAATGGAAGAATGAATATTGCAATGCTTTATGAACGGCTGCAGGTGTTTCTGCTTCACCATGTGGTGGCCACATGTAGTGGTTAATAGGTTCAGAAACGCCCCAGAATAGTAAACCAATACCCATACCAGCACTAAATAACATAGCGAACCATGCAGGTGTGGAATAAGCTGGTTTTTCGTGATCATCCCCTAATTTAATTTCACCAAGAGGACTAATCATTAAGTATATGGCAACAATTAAGAAAATACTGCCACCTAAAATAAATGACCAACCTAACGTTTCGACGACCCAAGTAAAGGTCTTATCAACATACGTACCAAATTTATCATAAAAAACGCCGAAAGCTAGGAAAATGAGAGCGATAATAACGGACACTATAAATGCAGGTGTCTTAATCGCTCCACTGAAAGAAGTAATTCCTTTAGGATTTTCTCTCATAAAAATTAAACTCTCCCTTTTTTAGATTTTGTAAAATTTTCATGACTGACATAATGACGTAAAAAAACATCTAAACGACTTAGATGTTCCACTCTCTTGAATAGAGTATATATGGTGGGTTTAAAAAAAGCACATTTGCGAATGTAACGTATTTAATAAGATTATGCAAGTCTAACAAACTACAGCAGCCTAGTATATTTGTCTTATACCCTATCTTTTAGCTTATAAACTTTTATAACATTTTTATTAGAGAAGTGTTACATAATATGGAACTAAATCATGATTGCATTTTAGATAAAAACGTACTATACTTGTAATTGCTGTGCTAGGTGGGGAGGTAGCGGTGCCCTGTAACCCACAATCCGCTAAAGTGGGGCTGAATCCCTATCTAAGGTGAAGTGATTTTAAGGTCTGCCGTAAGTGAGCAGTGTTGACATTTGGGTCCTATGCAACGAGAACCCGTGAACCCTGTCAGGTCCGGAAGGAAGCAGCAGTAAGCGGTCATTCTTGTGTGTCGTAGGATAGCCTAAATCGAGCTGTGATCTTACGTAACGCTTATGAATCACTTCATCGAAGATAGGTGCACAGTTACATATTATATTACCTCAAGGTATTTCCACTCTCAAACCAGATCTTTCGAAACCATTGCTTTCTTACTTCAATTCTATGTTTCATAATCTTCATTAATTAATTTTGAAATCATACTTCTGAATCGGTTATAATAAAATAGAGACTTTAGAAGGAGAAGTTTGTCCATGGCATATCAAGCATTATATCGTGTGTGGCGACCTCAGAAATTTGAAGATGTTGTCGGACAATTACATATAACAAGAACTCTACAAAATGCAATGTCCCAGCAAAAAGTCGCTCATGCCTATTTGTTTTCTGGCCCTCGAGGTACAGGTAAAACAAGTGCAGCGAAGATCTTTGCGAAAGCTATCAACTGTAAGCAAGCACCTGTCAAGGAACCTTGCGGGGAATGTGACGCTTGTGTGGGCATACAAGATGGTTCTATTTCGGATATTATCGAAATCGACGCTGCATCTAACAACGGTGTTGATGATATTCGTGAGATTCGAGATAAGGTTAAATATGCCCCGAGTGCTGTGGATTATAAAGTTTATATCATAGACGAGGTTCATATGCTGTCTCAAGGTGCCTTCAATGCCTTATTAAAAACACTCGAGGAACCGCCAAAGCATGTTATTTTTATTTTGGCAACCACGGAACCACATAAAATTCCACTAACCATTATTTCACGTTGTCAGCGTTTTGATTTTAAACGAATCACACATCAAGTTATTGTTGAAAGAATTAAGCATATATTAGATGAAGAAGATATTCAGTACGATGATCACGCTTTAATTCATGTTGCTCTAACAGCTGAAGGTGGTATGAGAGATGCACTCAGTTTGTTAGATCAAGCGATTGCCTACAGTGATGACACTCATATCGACATGGATGATGTGTTAGCTGTAACAGGTTCCATTTCTCAGGAAAGACTATTATCTATGGTAGATTCGCTTCGTCATGGAGAGGCTAAACAAGCGCTCAATCATTTAGAAGAAAGTATGCAAGAAGGTAAAGATCCTAACCGTTTTATTTTTGATTTTATCCATTTCTTGCGTGACTTATATATGTATTCAAGCTCGCAAAATATGCAAGATGTGTTAGTGCGCGCTATACCTGATGAACAGTTTAAAGATACTGCTAGGGAAATGACGAATGATTGGCTAGAACAGTCCATCGATATCCTGAATCAGACGCAGCAAGACATGAAATGGACAAACAGCCCAAAGGTACTACTTGAAATTGCATTATTAAATATCAATGAATTACAAGCTAAACAACATACTTCAAGTGACCAAGGTTCGGTGTCAGCTGAACTCGTACAACAAATTTCGCAATTAGAAAAAGAACTAAACAAGCTTAAAGAACAAGGTGTGACTGCACAAACTCAAGAGTCTGCACCTAAGCGTAAGGCGCCACAGTCACGAGGTAATAAATACAAAGTACCTTATGAAAAAGTGCGTCATACATTATCAGAGGCAACAAAAGATGATTTGAGAAATGTTAAGTCTAACTGGGCGACTTTTATGGATAGTTTAAAACAAACTAGTCCTCCTGCAAGGGCAAAGCTAGTTGATAGTACTCCAAGAGCAGCTTCGCCTAAATCACTCATTTTATCTTTTAAATATGAAATTCATTGTGCATTAGTTTTAGAAAATCAAGAGATGATTGAAAATGCTTTATCAGAGTTTATAGGAAAAAGGCTAACCATTATACCGATTCCAGATACTGAGTGGGAAAGTATTAGAGAGGATTTTCTAAGTCAACAATCTTCTGAGGAAACAAAGGAGTCTAATGCTTCTGAATCTGAAGAGGAGCCGTTTATCTCAGAGGCTCGAAAGTTAGTCGGTGATGAGCTTTTAGAAATAAAGGAATAAGCTAAGTTAAATATAATGATTATTTTTAGGAGGACTTAATTATGAAAGGAATGGGTAACATGAATAACATGATGAAACAAATGCAAAAAATGCAAAAGAAAATGATGAAGGCTCAAGAAGAGTTACACGAAATGACGTTCGAAGCTACTGCTGGTGGCGGAATGGTAAAAGTCGTTGCAAATGGTAAAAAGGAAATTACAGATATTGAAATAAACGAAGAAGTGGTAGATCCTGATGATGTGGATATGCTTCAAGATTTAATCATCGCTGCAACGAATGACGTATTAGGTCAAGTTGATCAAACAACGAATGATAAAATGGGGCAATTTACACAAGGGATGAATATACCAGGTTTCTAGGAGGCTTGCACCATGTATTATCCAGAACCGATCTCCAAACTGGTTGACAGTTTTACCAAATTGCCAGGTATAGGGCCGAAAACGGCAGTTCGCCTGGCTTTTTTTGTGTTAAACATGAAAGAAGATGATGTGCTTGATTTTGCAAAAAATCTAGTTAATGCTAAGCGTGAATTGACTCACTGCAGTGTGTGTGGTCATATTACTGATACAGACCCTTGCCGTATATGTGGTGACACTGAACGGGATGGATCTGTTATTTGCGTGGTTCAAGATCCTAAAGACGTTATTGCTATGGAGAAAATGAAAGATTTTCAAGGTAAATATCATGTTCTGCATGGTGCTATTTCTCCAATGGATGGTATTGGACCCGAAGATATCAATGTTTCATCCTTAATTGAAAGGTTAAAAGATGACGAAGTACAAGAGTTAATTCTAGCAACCAACCCCAATGTTGAAGGGGAAGCAACGGCTATGTATATTTCTCGTTTGGTCAAACCTTCGGGGATTAAGATTTCGCGTATCGCACATGGTCTGCCAGTTGGCGGAGATTTAGAATACGCTGATGAAGTTACATTATCAAAAGCATTAGAAGGTAGACGATATTTATAAAGTAAAAAATTCCTTTCCTAGTTCTACTATAACGCTTACAAGCATACGTTAAAGTAGGACAAGCGAAAGGAGTTTCGGTATGGATCCAATAGTTGTCATTTTAGCCGTTGTTGCTTTAATGGTATTATTGCTTTTCTTTGGTAGGCCTTTAAAAATTATACGATTAACATCATTCGGTGTTATCAAAATTGTGATTGGCGCATTATTTATCTTTTTCGCCAATGTATTTGGGGCGATGTTCGGTCTCCACATTCCGATTAACCTCATTACATCAGCGATTGCTGGGTTTTTAGGTTTCTTTGGGGTAGGAGCCTTAATCTTAATTCATTTGATGATTCTCCCATAATAAGTAGTTAAACCGTAGACAAAAGTCTACGGTTATTTTTTGGCAGGAAAACTAACATTATATAGAGAAAAGATTAAAGATAGAAATATTAGGGAGATGATAGTATGAAAGAATGGAGCATTGTCACTAAACCTAGTTACCGTTCCGTAGGACTGAAATGGGAAGGAACGTTTCAAGAGATTCCAAGTTTAAAGCGTGTCATAGAGGACATGAAAGGTCGTGCTTATGAGTTAGAGTATAAGATCAATCCATCCGTTCAGTTGGGGTTATCCTATCATACAGTTGAAGATGGTTTTGCCCATTACTCGGTTTTTGAAGTTTCAGATGAGCAAGAGGTTCCAGTTGGAATGGTTGAGCTTCAAGTGCCTGAATGGTCTTACATGTACACAGCACATCACAAAGGTGATGATGTTGTACAAACTTATAACTATCTACATAACTGGTTGGCAGAAAGTGACTACGAAGTGTTAAAGGAAGAAGGGTGCACTTATTACGATCCTCATATGCCGATTAAACACGAATATTATCCAATCGACCAGGATCCAAACGACCCACATTTTGATATTTTTATTCCCGTAGTGAAAAAATCTTAGTTTTTTTCATAGATTTAAGTATAAAACTAGATTCATCTGTCCATCCTAGTTGATGGAGGTGAGAAACTTGGCACAAAAATCTATGAAACAATGTAAGGTTTGTGAAGAGTGGAAGGAAGACGGCATTTATTTACTTATTTCATTTATTTGTACGAGTTGCGAGAAGGAAATGTTAGAAACGGACCCACAAGATGAACGGTATCAATATTATGTGGATCGATTAAAACGTAGTCAGGTTTCAAATCTATTAATACAATAATTTAACTGAAGAGCGCCGGTTGGTTGCTCTTTTTTCTTTTAATAAGTGAAATGAAACTAACGCCCATAGGAAAGGGATATTCACCCATAGAAATAGAAAACACACTCATAGAGCTTGCATCATCATCTATAGAATCACTCCTCAGGCTTGCTTACCCTTTATGACCTAGCTCCCATCATGGTAAGATAATTGAAGAGGAGAATGATGATGGATCAAAATCAAGCGCCTTTATTTGAGGCTTTGAAAAAACATACAGAACATAATTCTGTGTCCTTCCATGTACCAGGGCACAAAAGCGGAAAGGTTTTTACTAGTGAAGCTGAGTCGTTTCATAGTTTATTACCTTATGATTTGACAGAACTTCAAGGCTTGGATGATTTACATCAGCCAGAGGGACCGATCAAACAAGCCGAATTACTAGCTTCAGACCTTTATCAAACAGATCAGACTTTTTTTCTAGTAAATGGCTCGACGGTTGGGAATTTAGCTATGGTCTTAAGCGTGTGTAAGCAGGGGGATGCTGTTTTAGTCCAGCGAAATAGCCATAAATCAATCTTTAATGCACTAGAATTAGCAGGTGCAAGGCCGATCTTTATCTCACCAAAATTTGATCAGAGAACGGAGCGTTACTCTTATATAGATTCCAATGATATTAAACAAGCGATTGAAGGTTATTCTGAAATCAAAGCATTAGTCTTAACTCATCCGGATTATTTTGGAACGACTTATGATTTATCGTCCATTGTTGATATTGCCCATAAGAACTCGATTTCTGTCTTGGTTGATGAAGCGCATGGAGCGCATTTCCCGCTCAGTGATCAGTTCCCTAAATCAGCACTTGAAGCAGGAGCTGACATAGTTGTTCACTCAGCTCATAAATCACTCCCAGCTATGACGATGGGTTCATTTTTACATATTCAAAGCTCTAAAGTTTCACATGAAACAGTTAAAAATTACCTACAAATGCTTCAATCCAGCAGTCCATCTTATCCAATTATGGCTTCGTTAGATTTAGCTAGGCAATTTGTTTCTCAATTAACCGAGACGAACGTATCTACCATTATTAAAAATATCAACGAATTAAGAATCAAAATTAACGAACTGCCATATTTACGAACTAAAAAGGTAGAAAACAGAATGGATGATCCGTTAAAAGTAATTGTCTCATCGAATGAGTATAACCTTCACCATTTTGAAGGCATTTTAAATCATCATCACATCTTTCCTGAAATGGTTGAAAACAATCAAATGTTGTTTATGGCTGGTTTAGATCTTAATCCTATTCAGCTAGACTGGATTGACCAAATTAAAAATAGAGAAAATAACATCAGAAAACTTGATAAACGTGATACAATAACTTTGGAACAAGCGACTATAAAATCGTTAGATTATAGCTATAATGAACTGAAAAGTTTTAAGGCTAAGTGGGTGGACTGGGAGAGAGCTGCAGGTGAAATCGCGGCTCAAGCTGTGATTCCTTACCCACCAGGTGTTCCTTTGTTATTAAAAGGAGAACGTATTAATCAATATCATATCGCGGCGATTAAACAAGCTTTTAGTCGTGGACAATATATCCAGTATTCTGGTAAGGATTTATCAAAAGGGATTGAAATTTTATTAAAATAAGGGGTTTATCAACGTGTCAGGATTATTTGTTACATTTGAAGGTGTTGAAGGAGCGGGGAAATCATCCGTTTTGACATACGTTTATGAGTATTTAAAAGAAGAAGGGTATGATGTCATTCACACTCGCGAGCCCGGCGGTATTGAAATTGCAGAAAAAATTCGAGAAGTCATTTTAAATAAAGATCATACAGCAATGGATGGAAAAACAGAAGCGCTACTTTACGCTGCAGCTAGACGGCAACATTTAGTTGAAAAAGTCATCCCAGCTTTAAACAAAGGGACAATTGTGTTATGTGACCGTTTTGTAGATAGTAGTTTGGCGTATCAAGGGTATGCACGAGGCTTAGGCATTGATGAGGTTTACAAAATTAACGAATTTGCAATTGATGACTGTATGCCGAATTTAACTATTTTATTTGAACTAGACCCTCAAATTGGTTTAAAAAGAATTGCAGACAATAAGGGCAGGGAGCAAAATAGGCTCGACCTTGAGAAATTAACTTTTCACGAAAAAGTTGCTGAAGCTTACCAAATTCTTAAAGATCGGTTTCATGACCGGATTAAAACGGTAGATGCTGAACAGTCTCAAGAAGCTGTTCAATCAGAATGCTTAAAGATTGTAAAAGAATATCTTTAATAATTGTAGATTTTAGACTAAATTACTGCTAAATCGTCTGACAACTTGTTATAATAGTATAAAAGACGTTTGAAGGAGGAAAAGGATGAAACTAATCCTTGCTGTCGTACAGGATAAAGATGTGAACCGTTTGCAAGATGCTTTAACGGAGAAGGATTTTAAAACAACAAAGTTAGCATCAAGTGGCGGATTTCTTAAGGAAGGTAATACGACTTTAATGGTCGGTGTAGATGATGAGTACGTTGATGCTGCGCTTGAAATTATTCGTGATAATTGTAGTAAACGAGAGCAGATGGTGGCACCGATTTCGCCGATGGGTGGGAATGCCGATTCTTACATTCCAAAGCCGGTTAAAGTTGAAGTCGGAGGAGCAACTGTCTTTGTTTTACCAGTTGATGCCTTCCATCATTTTTAAAGAGGTGCACCTTTTATGAAGATTAATCAGGATGTTAAATCAACTATTGAACCTAATAAAATACAAACGCAAGGGCGAAAAGGCTCTCAAGTATCCTTTCAGCAAGCCGTTAATCAGGAGAAAGGTAAACTGAGAGAATCTCAGCTTCAGCAATTAATGAAAAACCTAACCGACCAAGGGGAGAAAATTGCTCGGTTTCGTTCTTTTGAAGATTTAGCAAAGTATAAGCGTATGGTACGCCAATTTATTGATGAAGCTGTGCAAAACGGTTTAACTCTTGAGCAATCAAGAAATTGGAGCATGAATGGGAATCAACAAAAACTAACACTAATCAAACAAATCGATGACAACCTCATTCAATTAACAGAAGATTTATTGAATGAGCAAAAATCTTCAATCGAAATATTGGATGTGATTGGAGAGATCAAAGGTCTTCTGCTTAATTTACAGGCATAGTTAGGATGAACGGCGATGACGTCATGGGCTCAATTAGAACAATCTCAACCAGTTGCGACGAAGATGCTTCAAAATAGTATAACGAGAAACCGAATTGCTCATGCCTATTTATTTCATGGGCCACCAGGGACTGGTAAGCACGAAGCCAGTCTCTTATTTGCGATGAGATATTTTTGCGAGAATAAACATGAAGGTGAGGCAAACCCTTGCTATGAATGTGCATCTTGTAAACGAATTCAAACGGGAAACCATCCAGATCTGCATTGGATTGAGCCTGATGGGCAGTCCATCAAAAAAGAGCAAATTGAGTATTTACAAAAAGAATTTACATACACGGGACTTGAATCAAACCAGAAAGTATATGTCATTAAAGAAGCGGAAAAAATGACTGTGAATGCAGCGAATCGATTGTTGAAATTTTTAGAAGAACCGAGTCGTGAAACAGTTGCCATTCTACTTACAGCACATATTGGACAAATGCTTGATACGATTGTCTCAAGGTGTCAGCGGATTCAGTTTCATAGCTTAACAGATCATCACTTGCAGCAACAGTTAGTTGAACAAGGTTTACCAGAATCGACTTCTAAACTGTTTGCAGCCATGAAGTTGGACTCACAGAAGGCA
This sequence comes from Piscibacillus salipiscarius, assembly GCF_042685285.1. Lineage (NCBI taxonomy): Bacteria > Bacillati > Bacillota > Bacilli > Caryophanales > Bacillaceae > Piscibacillus > Piscibacillus salipiscarius. The sequence goes on from NZ_JBHUMZ010000017.1 coordinate 75,304, forward strand.
CTTGAAATTCATGAGGATGATTGGTTTGCCGAAGCTAGAAAAATAGTGGTACAATTAATGGATAAGGTTATGAATTCTAGTGAAGAAGGATACCTTTATTTGCATCAAACATACTTAAAACATTTTCAGGGGCGAGAGTCACTAGAATATGGTTTGGAATTATTGCTCGTTTGGTTCCAAGACCTTGTATCGCTCCATTTAGATAAACGAGATTCAATCGTTTTGATTGACCAATTAGAACGATTAGAGAAGTTCCATTATGTTGTATCGTTGTCGGAAGCCAAAAGCCTAATATATGAAATTTTAAATACAAGACGAAGACTAGCACAAAACGTACATCCGACATTAGCAATGGAATATTTAATCCTTAAGTTACAAAGGTGAGGTGAACGTTTTGGTAGAAGTTATTGGTGTTCGCTTTAAAAAAGCGGGTAAAATATATTACTTTGACCCTTGTGAAATTCAGATGACGACAGATGATTATGTCATCGTGGAGACAGTTAGAGGGATTGAGTTCGGAAAAGTCGTCATTGCGAATAAGCAGGTAGACGAAGAGGATGTCGTCCTACCACTTAAAAAAGTCATTCGGGTTGCAGATGAAAAGGACAAACTGACTGTAACTGAAAATAAAGAGAAAACAGAAGAAGCCTTTCAAGTTTGTCAGGATAAAATTAAGCACCACAGTCTAGATATGAATTTAGTTGAAGCAGAGTTTACATTTGATCGGAATAAGATTATATTTTATTTCACTGCAGAAGGAAGAGTCGATTTCCGTGAATTAGTTAAAGATTTAGCTTCTATTTTTAAAACTCGAATTGAGTTAAGACAAATCGGTGTTCGTGACGAAGCTAAAATGCTAGGTGGAATTGGTCCATGCGGTCGTATGCTTTGTTGCTCTACATTTTTAGGAGATTTCGAACCAGTTTCGATTAAAATGGCTAAAGATCAAAACTTATCACTAAATCCTGCTAAGATTTCAGGTTTATGTGGTCGTCTAATGTGTTGCTTAAAGTATGAAAATGACCAATATGAAGAAGCTAAACGTGAACTTCCAGATATAGGGGAAGTAATCGTGACAGACAACGGAAAAGGTAAAGTCGTTGGATTAAATATGTTAGAGAAACTCGTTCAAGTTGAACTTTTTGAGTTAGAAAGAGTTGTTGAGTATACATTAGATGAGCTAATTGAAGAAGGGGCGATTTCTGTTCCAGCCACAGAATAATGAGGTGGATGTTTTGAACAAGAAAGAAATGTTAGAACGGTTTTCATTATTAGAAAAACGATTCCAAGAACTCCAAGAAGACTTTGGGACGTTGAAAAAAGATTTGGTACAACTTGTTGAAGAGAACCATCAATTGGCGCATGAAAACCACCATTTGCGTCAACGTTTAGATGAGTTAACGCCAGATTCTGCTAAACAAGACCGGTCGAGTCATGACTCGAGCGAACAGTCCAATGACGCTTCTGTCGGAGAAGGATACGATAATCTTGCGAGAATATACGAAGAGGGCTTTCATATATGTCATGTCTATTTTGGGACTCCTCGTGAGGAAGAAGATTGTATCTTTTGTTTAAAATTCTTTGGTTAGGATAGAAACATAACAATTGGGGAAACGCACCGTCGCCTTAGAACGCACGGTGTGTTTCGTTTTATTTTATACTGAAAGGAAACACTATAATGGTAGAATTACGAGGCGATGAGCGAATTGATTACTTATTAGCAGATCATAAGCGCCGAATTATCCAAAGCGAGTCTGTTTTTGCCTTTTCTATTGATGCGGTTTTACTCGCGCATTTTACATATCTTCCAATAACAAAAGGGAAAATTATCGACCTGTGCTCAGGAAATGGTGTTATTCCATTATTTTTATCAAAGAAATCTAAAGTCCCGATGACAGGTATTGAGATTCAAGAGCGTCTTTATGATATGGCTGTTCGAAATGTTAAGCTAAATGACTTAGAAGACCAAATTAATATGATGAATGAAAACTTAATCGGATTAGCAAAAAAGATCGGCTATCATCGTTACGACTTAGTTACCTGTAACCCGCCCTACTTCAAAACAGAAGATTTGGATAAACGGAATGACAATGAGCATTTAGCGATTGCTCGTCATGAGATTTACTGTACACTAGATGATGTCTTAAAATCATGTAGTGAACTAGTTAAATCGGGCGGGAAGGTCTCAATAGTTCATAGACCAAAACGTTTAACGGAGTTAATTGAATTCGGCCGAAAGTATAAATTGGAACCCAAGAGAATACAGTTTGTACACCCTAAAAGTCACAAAGAATCCAACATTATATTAATAGAATATATTCGCGATGGAAAACCTGACCTAAAAGTCCTTCCTCCAATTTATATCCATGATGAAGATGGACATTACACGGAGAAGGTTGCGAAGATTTTATACGGTGAAGAAGGGAGCAGGGTTCATGGTTCAGATTCAAAAGAGCTTTGATTCAAAGGAGCCAGGCTTATACATTGTGCCCACGCCCATTGGTAATCTAGATGATATGACGTATCGAGCCGTTTCAATCTTACAAAGTGTCGATATGATTGCTTGTGAAGATACGAGACAAACAAAGAAGCTTCTTCATTATTTTAATATAGAAAAGCCACTCATCAGTTATCATGAACATAATAAGTTTGAGAGAGAAGAAAAGCTAATAAACCTTTTAAAAGATGGACAAACAATTGCACTCGTAAGTGATGCAGGAATGCCCATTATCTCTGATCCTGGGTTTGAATTAGTCAGGCGAGTGCGAGAAGAGGGAGTAAATGTAACTGCACTTCCAGGTGCGAATGCGGCCTTAACCGCATTAGTAGGTTCTGGGATCACCTCAGGTTCATTTACGTTTTACGGCTTTTTACCTAGAAAGAAAAAGGAATTAAAAGAGGTTTTTGAGGAACTTGGGAAAGCGAATCATACATTAATATTTTACGAATCACCACATCGAGTTAAACATACGATTGAGGTGATGAATGAGGTGTACTCTTCAGACCGAAAAGTTGTGGTTGCTAGAGAACTTACAAAAAAGTTTGAGGAATACGTTTACGGAAGCTTAGATGAGGTCAGCCTATATATGAAAAGCGAAGATGCTGAACTTAGAGGGGAGTTTTGCATCGTATTAGAGGGGCGACTAGAATTTGAAGATGAGCAGAATAACTGGTGGGAAGAGTTATCTGTAAAAGAGCATGTTGATCATTACGTACGTCAAGGGGATTCGCCCAAAGATGCTATTAAGAAGGTAGCTAAAGAGCGAGGGCAAGCAAAAAACAAAGTCTATCAAGCTTATCATGAATAAAAAGGTTACAGCATCAATGCTGTAACCTAGGTATTATTTAATATTAAATTTCTTTTGAAGTTCATCAATTAGTTGCTGCGCGCCTTCCTTACTTAAGACAATGTTGCCATTACCTACTGGTTCATTTGAATCAGAGATTTCCCCAGTAATGTCACATGCCATGTAAGGTTTGTACTTTTTAAGGATGATTTTATCGTCATCAACGTAAATTTCTAACGAATCTTTCACATTAATATCTAGTGTACGGCGAAGTTCGATAGGAATGACGACACGACCTAACTCGTCTACCTTTCTTACGATACCAGTTGATTTCATTTTTTCTCTCCTCTCGATCATATAATTCGCTATCTTAACGATGATAGATTACCATTGATTATTTTGGAAGTCAATTTAATTTATTCCATTGTTACCATATTTTAATATCTCTTTAATATAGCTTGTAACAACAGAAATTTCCCTTACTTATGGAAATAATAAATTGATATCGTTACAATAGTATCTAGCATCTGTACAATAGTTTACCAAATATCTGAAAAATAGAAAACAAAAATATTTCAAAATACTACCACAAATTAAGGAGGATCTTACCATGCCACAAGAAAAGAATACGTTTTATATCACTACGCCTATTTATTATCCTAGTGGTAACTTGCACATAGGTCATGCTTATACGACCGTTGCTGGTGATGCGATGGCTCGCTATAAACGACTAAGAGGCTTTGATGTTATGTACTTAACTGGTACCGATGAACATGGTCAAAAAATTCAGCGTAAAGCTGAAGAAGATGGCGTTACACCGCAACACTATGTAGATAACATAGTGTCCGGCATTCAAGATTTATGGGAGAAGCTTGATATTTCCCACGATGATTTTATACGAACAACTCAAGATCGTCATAAAGAGATTGTTGAAAAGATCTTTGATCGCTTAGTGAAACAAGGCGACATTTATTTAGATGAATACGAGGGCTGGTATTGTACGCCTTGTGAATCGTTCTTTACGGATCGTCAATTAGAGGATGGTAATTGCCCAGATTGTGGACGTCCAGTAGAAAAAGTAAAAGAAGAATCTTACTTCTTTAAAATGAGTAAATACGTGGATCGTTTGGTTGAGTTTTACGATGAAAATCCAGAGTTCATTCAACCTGAATCGCGAAAGAATGAAATGTTAAATAACTTTATTAAGCCTGGACTTGAAGATTTAGCTGTATCGCGTACAACTGTTGATTGGGGAATTAAAGTTCCAGGTGACCCTAAACACGTTATTTATATTTGGATTGATGCATTATCTAACTATATTACGGCACTAGGGTACAACACAGACAATGACGAACGTTACCAAAAGTATTGGCCAGCTGACGTCCATTTAGTAGGTAAAGAAATTGTGCGCTTCCATACGATTTATTGGCCAATTATGTTAATGGCACTAGATCTTCCGCTTCCGAAGAAAGTGTTTGCGCACGGATGGTTATTAATGAAAGACGGTAAAATGTCGAAATCTAAAGGGAACGTTGTTGACCCTGTCGATTTAATTAATCGTTATGGGTTAGATGCATTACGTTACTATTTACTTCGTGAAGTACCGTTCGGGTCTGATGGTGTCTTTACGCCAGAAGCTTTCGTAGAACGGACCAATTATGACCTAGCGAACGATTTAGGTAACTTACTAAATCGTACGGTTGCCATGATCAATAAGTATTTTGATGGAAATATTCCATCAATTAAATTAGATGAAACAGAGTATGACCAGAACTTAAAGCAAATAGCGAAACAAACAAGAGATGATGTTGAAGAAGCGATGGAAAACATGCAGTTCTCTGTTGCGTTATCGACGTTATGGCAGTTTGTTAGCCGTACGAACAAGTATATTGATGAGAATGAACCTTGGGTATTAGCTAAGGATGAAGCGAAGAAAGACCGTTTAGGTAACGTTATGGCTCATTTAGTCGAATCATTACGTCAAATTGCGGTTATGCTTCAACCTTTCTTAACATCTACTCCTAAAAAAATATTTGATCAATTAGGTGTAGAGGATCAAAACTTACAAGGTTGGGATAGCTTAAGTGACTTTGGTGTCCTTACAGATGGGAAAGTTGTTAAGAAAGGAACACCAATCTTTCCGCGTCTTGATAATGAAGAAGAAGTTCAGGCCATTAAAGATATGATGGCGAAGACGGCAACGCCAAAAGAAAAGCCCGAAGAAAAAGAAGAAGAATCAAACGAAATAACCATTGATGATTTCTTTAAAGTAGACCTAAGAGTGGCTGAAGTGGTTAAAGCTGAGAAGGTTAAGAAGGCAGATAAGCTGCTTAAGCTTCAGCTCGATGTCGGAGATGAAAAACGCCAAGTTGTATCTGGCATTGCTCAGTACTATCAACCAGAAGAGTTAGTTGGACAAAAAGTAGTTTTAGTTGCTAATCTAAAACCAGTTAAACTTCGTGGTGAATTATCACAAGGAATGATTCTAGCAGGTGAGGATGACAATGGAAACTTATCATTAGCATCTGTTGACCAAACACTACCAAACGGAGCAAAAGTTAAATAGTTTTTGAAGGAGGGGCGAGGAATTCGTCCCTTTTTTAAAGGCTCTGTTAAAGTTTGTTGTTGATAATTGCCAAAATCGAACAAATGTTCTATAATAGAGTCATCAAATATGAGTTGGTGATGACTGTGAGAGCAACCGATA